>NZ_AP023410.1:2937500-3266885 GCF_000193495.2 Acetobacter aceti NBRC 14818
GGGGTTCTGCCTTGGTATGGATGGTTTCTGTGCATGGGAGCAAGTGAGTGCGAGAAGGGCGTTCGGTGGATGCCTTGGCACTAGAAGGCGATGAAGGACGTGGCACGCTGCGAAAAGCCACGGGGAGCCGCGAGTAGGCTTTGATCCGTGGATATCCGAATGGGGCAACCCCCTCGCAAGAGGATCCTGCACTGAATACATAGGTGTAGGAGGCAAACCTGGGGAACTGAAACATCTAAGTACCCGGAGGAAAAGACATCAATTGAGATTCCGCTAGTAGTGGCGAGCGAACGCGGAACAGGCCAGTGGCCATGAGAAGACAAGCAGAATGCTCTGGAAAGTGCAGCCATAGTGGGTGATAGCCCCTTATGCGTAATGCTTCTTATGGTCCTTGAGTAGGGCGGGGCACGTGAAACCCTGTCTGAACATGGGGGGACCACCCTCCAAGCCTAAATACTCTCTAGTGACCGATAGTGAACAAGTACCGTGAGGGAAAGGTGAAAAGCACCCCGATGAGGGGAGTGAAAGAGACCTGAAACCGGACGCCTACAAGCAGTCGGAGCCTCTTATGGGGTGACGGCGTACCTTTTGTATAATGGGTCAGCGAGTTTCTGTTTGCAGCAAGCTTAAGCCGGTAGGTGTAGGCGTAGCGAAAGCGAGTCTGAATAGGGCGACGAGTTGCTGGCAGAAGACCCGAAACCGAGTGATCTAGCCATGGCCAGGTTGAAGGTGCGGTAACACGCACTGGAGGACCGAACCCACGCCTGTTGAAAAAGTCGGGGATGAGCTGTGGTTAGGGGTGAAAGGCCAATCAAACTCGGAGATAGCTGGTTCTCCGCGAAATCTATTGAGGTAGATCGTCAGGTGTTGACCCCGGGGGGTAGAGCACTGGATGGGCTAGGGGGGCCCAAAGCCTTACCAAACCTAACCAAACTCCGAATACCCGGAAGTTTAGCCTGGCAGACAGACAGTGGGTGCTAAGGTCCATTGTCGAGAGGGAAACAGCCCAGACCACCAGCTAAGGCCCCTAAATCGTGGCTAAGTGGGAAAGGATGTGGGGATTCCAAAACAACCAGGAGGTTGGCTTAGAAGCAGCCATCCTTTAAAGAAAGCGTAATAGCTCACTGGTCTATTAGAAACCCTGCGCCGAAAATGTAACGGGGCTCAAGCCACGTGCCGAAGCTGTGGGTGCATACTTTGTATGCGCGGTAGCGGAGCGTTCCGTAAGTCTGTGAAGGAGACGGGGTGACCCTCTCTGGAGATATCGGAAGTGCGAATGCTGACATGAGTAGCGACAAACAGTGCGAGAAACACTGTCGCCGTAAGTCCAAGGTTTCCTGCGCAAGGTTAATCCACGCAGGGTTAGTCGGCCCCTAAGGCGAGGGCGAAAGCCGTAGTCGATGGAAATCAGGTTAATATTCCTGAACCTGCCAGAAGTGACGAATGCGAGATGTTGTCAGTCCTTATCGGATTGGACTGGCTTTTTGAGCATTCCAGGAAATAGCTCTGGCATATAGACCGTACCCTAAACCGACACAGGTGGACTGGTAGAGCATACCAAGGCGCTTGAGAGAACGATGCTGAAGGAACTAGGCAAATTACTCGCGTAACTTCGGGATAAGCGAGACCCGTGAGTGGGCAACCATTTGCGGGTGGCACAGACCAGGGGGTAGCGACTGTTTATTAAAAACACAGGACTCTGCGAAGTCGAGAGACGACGTATAGGGTCTGACGCCTGCCCGGTGCCGGAAGGTTAAGAGGAGGTGTGAGAGCACTGAATTGAAGCCCCGGTAAACGGCGGCCGTAACTATAACGGTCCTAAGGTAGCGAAATTCCTTGTCGGGTAAGTTCCGACCTGCACGAATGGCGTAACGACTTCCCCGCTGTCTCCAGCATCGGCTCAGCGAAATTGAATTCCCCGTGAAGATGCGGGGTATCCGCGGTCAGACGGAAAGACCCTATGAACCTTTACTGCAGCTTTGCAGTGGCATCAGAGACATTCTGTGTAGGATAGGTGGGAGGCTTTGAAGCAGGGGCGCCAGTTCCTGTGGAGCCATCCTTGAAATACCACCCTGAATTTTTCTGATGTCTAACCGCGACCAGTAAGCCTGGTCCGGGACCCTGCATGGTGGGCAGTTTGACTGGGGCGGTCGCCTCCCAAAGTGTAACGGAGGCGCGCGATGGTGGGCTCAGGCCGGTCGGAAACCGGCTGTCGAGTGCAATGGCATAAGCCCGCCTGACTGTGAGAGTGACAGCTCGATCAGAGACGAAAGTCGGCCATAGTGATCCGGTGGTCCCGCGTGGAAGGGCCATCGCTCAACGGATAAAAGGTACTCTAGGGATAACAGGCTGATCTCCCCCAAGAGTCCACATCGACGGGGAGGTTTGGCACCTCGATGTCGGCTCATCACATCCTGGGGCTGGAGCAGGTCCCAAGGGTTCGGCTGTTCGCCGATTAAAGTGGTACGTGAGCTGGGTTTAGAACGTCGTGAGACAGTTCGGTCCCTATCTGCCGTGGATGTTGGAGACTTGAGAGGATTTGTCCCTAGTACGAGAGGACCGGGATGAACATACCTCTGGTGCACCGGTTGTCGTGCCAGCGGCACAGCCGGGTAGCTAAGTATGGAAGGGATAACCGCTGAAAGCATCTAAGCGGGAAACCCACCTCAAAACTAGGTCTCCCCAAGGGCCGTGATAGACCATCACGTCAATAGGCCAGGTGTGGAAGCGCAGTAATGCGTGCAGCTAACTGGTCCTAATCGCCCACGAGAACTCACTTGCAAGCTTCTCCCAGAGAAGCACCCCATGCACAGAAATCATCCATGCCGCACATTTCAAAAATAACACCAACCGTTAATCACTGACCTACTCAGATGTGGGTTGGATGACCTGGTGGCTATGGCGGGGAGAGATCCACCCGATCCCATCCCGAACTCGGCCGTGAAAACCCCCAGCGCCTATGATACTGCGGCTTAAGCCGTGGGAAAGTCGGTCGCCGCCAGGTCTTCCAATCCACATCATAATCACATCACATAAACCACCGCGGGGTGGAGCAGCCCGGTAGCTCGTCAGGCTCATAACCTGAAGGTCACAGGTTCAAATCCTGTCCCCGCAACCAACGATACTTGCGATACGAACGCATCACGAACCCCAGTCCGGAAACGGGCTGGGTTTTTCGCGTTTCCATTGCCCGACGCGACTGCCAGGATACCAGCAAGATCGCCCCGGACATCGATCTGTAGCCCCTTGTCGGACGGGGTGAGAATGATGGCCTCGATCACCTCGGCCGCCTCCTGGCGCTTCTCGTCCAGCTCCGAATGCAGCATGTCGTGCAGGCGCGCGAGTTGCCGATGATAGAACTCTGCCATCTGCGGGTGCAGCAAAGGCGGGGGTGCCTCGGCGGTGGCGAGGAAGTCCTTGAGTTCTGTCTTGCGGGCTTCGAGCTTCGATCCGCGCTCTTTGACCGTCTCGATCGAGATGGCTTCCGAAAGATAGAGGTCCATCAGGCGCTGGATGTCGCGCTCGACCCGCTTCAGTTCTGATTCCGCTGCGCCGATGTCGGCCGACGCCTCCATGCGCAGTCGGTTCATCTCGGTGGTGAAGGCGGCGCAGAATTCGGCGAACAGGTCCGGGTCCATGAGATGGTGGCGCAGGGCATCGAGGACGCGCCGCTCCAGCTCCTCGCGACGGATATTGGTGCGGTTGTCGCATGTGCCCTTGTTGCGCGCGGTCGAGCAGCCGAGCAGCCGAGCAATGTGCCGGAGATCATCGAATAGCCACCACCACAGCAGCCGCATTTGCTCAGGCCGGAGAAGAGATAGCGGGGGCGGCGTTTCTCGCGGAAATGGTCGGGCGATGATGTGTCGCGTGTGTCCCGGCTGGCGCTGACGCTGGCCTGCCGCGCCTTGACCGCGTCCCACAGCTCCTGGTCGACGATCCGCAGCTCCGGCACCTCCTGGATCACCCATTCGGATTCAGGATTGAGGCGCGAGACGCGCTTGCCGGTATCGGGATCCTTGATGAAACGCTGGCGGTTCCAGACCAGGCGCCCCACGTACATCTCGTTGTTGAGGATGCCGGTGCCGCGTTCCCGATTGCCGTGAATGGTGGATGGTCCCCATTCGCGTCCCTGTGGCCCCGGAACGCCATCCCGGTTCAGTTCCATCGCGATCGTGCGCGACGACTTGCCGCGGGTGTAATCGGTGAAGATCCGTCTGACCGTGCGGGCTTCCTCATCGTTGATGGTCCGGTCGCCGCGAATGCGCTCACCCCTGGCGTCAAACTGGCGCACCACGTCATAGCCATAGGCATTGCCTCCGCCGGACTTGCCGTCCTCGACGCGTCCGCGCAGCCCTCGCCGGACCTTCTCGGCTAGGTCCTTGAGGAACAGGGCATTCATGGTGCCCTTGAGTCCGATATGCAGGTGTGTGACGTCGCCCTCGGAGAGGGTGATGATCCGCACGCCGGAGAAGGTCATCCGCTTGAACAGCCCGGCGATATCTTCTTGGTCCCGCGACAGCCGGTCCATGGCTTCGGCCAGTACGATCGTGAAGCGGCCGCGCGTGGCGTCCTGGATCAGTTCCTGAATACCTGGGCGGAGCAGGGAAGCACCCGAAATCGCCCGGTCGGTGTAGCTGTCGACGATCGTCCAGCCCTGTTTCTCCGCGTGAAGCCGGCAGAGGCGTAACTGATCCTCGATTGAGGCATCACGCTGGTTTTCGGACGAATAGCGGGCATACAGCGCGACCTTCACAATCCCATCTCCCTAATCCTGGAGATCGCGTCGCCTCGCGGCCTCCACTTCAGCGTTGACGAAATCCCGTGCGGCCTGACGGGCCAGAAGCCGGACCAGACTGACCAGCCGTGGATCGGCTCCACTGCGCAATGGTGTCACGTTGGCGTCCGGGGCGTCGAGAACGAGCCGCAGCTTGCCAGCTATCGTATCGCGTTGGCGTGCCATCTTCCCGTCCTTTCTGCACCGACCTGTGCTTGCCTCTGAAGGCACTGTGGAGGTCGGACGGGATATGCGTGAACAGGAAAATACGTGGAAACAGGGAGATGGATCGCAGGAAGAGGGCTTCGGGATAGTCGCGAACACTTGCGGCTATCACTGTCGGGACTATCACAAAGTGGTGATATAACGACTATAATAGTCGCAATGTATCGCAGTGTGCATCGACTCGCGGGGTGGTTGGCACGGAGCTGCGTTCCGTAAAGCCGTCTCTACGCGGTTCCGTGGAGGCGATCCGGTGTCTGATGGGGCCGGGAGAGAGGAAGAGGGACGTGGGGTTTTCGTGACGGATTCAGGGGTGGAAGAGAGGCTTCCGCCTGTCCGTCACGGAGTGTTCCGCCATGGCGAGCGCCATCCAGAAAATCGCCCTCAATGCGTCCCGTGATATCCCTTTCAACAGGCTGGTACTGTCGCAGTCCAACGTACGGCGCGTGAAGGCCGGCCTGTCGGTCGAGGAACTGGCCCGCGACATCGAACGTCGGGGCTTGCTTCAGAGTCTGAACGTCCGGCCTGTCCTGAACTGCGAGGGGGCAGAAACCGGCTGCTACGAAGTGCCGGCCGGGGGCCGCCGGTTCCGCGCCCTCGAACTGCTGGTGTAGCAGAAGAAACTGGCGAAGACCGCCCCGGTGCCCTGCGTCGTGCGCGAGGCCGGATCGGCCATTCTCGCCGAGGATGATTCCCTGGCCGAAAACGTCCAGCGCGTAGCGCTGCATCCACTGGACCAGTTTCGCGCCTTTCGCGACATGTTGGAAAAAGGCATGTCCGAGGAAGAAATCGCTGCCGCGTTCTTCGTCGTGCCCACCGTGGTCAAGCAGCGCCTGCGCCTGATGACCGTTTCGGACAAGCTGCTCGAGATCTACGAGCAGGATGGCATGAAGCTGGAACAGCTCATGGCCTTCTCGATCAGCGATGACCACACCCGTCAGGAACAGGTCTGGGAGATTATCGCCCAGAGCCATAACCGCGAGCCCTATCTGATCCGCCGCATGCTGACGGAAAAAACCGTGCGCGCATCGGATCGTCGCGTACGCTTCGTCGGGCTGGACGCCTATCTTGCTGCCGGCGGTCCCGTCATGCGTGACCTGTTCGAAGCCGACGATGGCGGCTGGCTGCAGGATCCGACCCTGCTCGACCGGTTGGTCATGGAAAAGCTGTCGTCAGCCGCAGAGGATATCCGTGCCGAGGGTTGGAAATGGGTGGAAACGGCGCTGTCTTTCCCGTGGGGGCACACGCGGGACTTCGTGGAGATCGAGGGCATGCCTGTTGCGCTCTCGGAAGAAGAAGCGGCCCGTCTGGCCGCGCTGCACAGCGAGCAGGAAACCATCGAAGCGGAATATGCGCAGGCCGATGAGTTCCCGGAGGAAGTCGATGCGCGTCTGGGTGAAATCGAACGGGCCATCGAGGCGCTGGAAGAACGCCCCGTGGCCTTCGACCCGACGGATATGATGCGGGCCGGTGTGTTCGTCAGCCTGGATACGGACGGCACCCTGCTGGTCGAACGGGGTTTCGTCCGGCCGGAAGATGTGCTGGCCGAATCTGAGGACGGCCACGGTGCACCCGAGAGTGATGATGATGCGGTCGTCTATCACAGCGCGGATGACGACGGCGAAGGGGGCCTGCGGGAAAGTGGTCCGGACGCCGAGGCCGAGGAAGAAGACGGAATGAAGCCGCTTTCCGACCGCCTGCTGACGGAACTGACGGCCTGGCGCACGCTCGCGCTGCGCGATGTGTTTGCCGGCAATCCGCATATCGCGCTGACCGAACTGCTCCACACGCTGGTGCGTGATCTCTACTGGCAGGTCTCGGGCGCGGACTGCCTGGAAGCCTATGTCCGGGAAGTCCCGCTGCAGGTCCATTCCCCCGACATGCCGGGCAGCCTGCCGGCCCACGCGCTGCGCCAGCGCAATGAGGGCTGGAAGCACGATCTGCCGGAGGACGAGGACGCGCTCTGGCAGTGGCTCGGTGGGTTGGATGATACCAGTCGCCTGGCCCTGCTGGCGCATTGCCTGTCCTTCGGGGTCAATGCGCTGCATGAATCGTCCCATGGTCCGTCATTGGCGCGTAGCATCAGGGAGCGGCTGGCCCGCGCCGACCGGCTTGCCATCGCGCTCCGGCTCGATCTGGCCGAAGCGGGCTGGCAGCCGACGGTGGAGAATTATCTCGGCCGTGTCACCAAGGCGCGCATCCTCGAAGCTGTACGTGAGGCGCGGGGCGACGAGGCTGCTAACCGTATTGTCCATCTCAAAAAGCCTGACATGGCACGTGAGGCAGAGCGGCTGCTCGACGGCTCAGGCTGGCTGCCCGAATCATTACGCACAAAAGTCCTGCCCGCGCAGACGGAGGCTGATAAAGCGCCCGATTACATAGAGGATGGCCACGTTGCGGTCGCTGCCGAATAGGGTTTCTCTGAATAAAAATGGCGGCTTCTGGTCTCCGGAAGCCGCTTTTTCCATGCTGTCATGCTACTCGGCAGTGCTTCTGCTTCCGCCTCAAATACGGCATACAGCGTCTCGATGTGTGCAACGTAAAGCGGACTGTCAGAATTATCTGATCTTCATCATCTTCTTCTCGGCATCATGGAGAGCGTGATATCGGGTGGACCCGGCGTCTTCCGGCATTATGAGCGTTTACTGACTCCAAAATGCGGGGGGCACCATGCGCCACCCCGCGAATGAACGGCCGCTCAGCCTTTGATAAAGGCCAGGATATCGGCATTGATCGTATCGGCATGGGTCGTGTGCATGCCATGCGGAAAACCCGGATAGATCTTCAGCGTGCTGCCCTCGATCAACTGATGCTGAAGAAGCGCCGCGTTCTTGTAGGGCACGACCTGATCGTCATCGCCCTGCATCACGAGGGTGGGTACCGTAATCGCCTTCAGATCCTCGGTCTGGTCGGTTTCGGAGAACGCCTTGATACCTTCGTAATGGGCCTTGGCGCTGCCCATCATGCCCTGGCGCCACCAGTTGCGGATCGTGCCGTCGGAAATCTCCGCGCCAGAACGGTTGAAGCCGTAGAACGGGCCGGTCGGCACGTCGAGGAAGAATTGCGCGCGATTGGCGGCCAGAGCGGCGCGCAACCCGTCCAGCACCTCGATCGGCGCGCCCTCGGGGCTGCGATCCGTCTTGACCATCAGCGGCGGCACGGCACTGATCAGAACCGCCTTCGCGACGCGGCCCTGTGGCTGGCCGAACTGCGCGACATAGCGCGCGACCTGGCCGCCACCGGTCGAGTGACCGACATGGACGGCATTCTTCAGGTCAAGCGTCTCCATCACCGCCGAGGCATCGGCGGCGTAGTGGTCCATATTATGGTCCTCGCTCACCTGCGACGAACGTCCGTGCCCACGCCGGTCATGAGCGATGACCCGAAAGCCCTTCGACAGGAAAAACAGCATCTGCGCATCCCAGTCGTCCGCGCTGAGCGGCCAGCCATGATGGAAGGCGATCGGCTGGGCGTCCTTCGGTCCCCAGTCCTTGTAAAAAATCTGTACACCATCCTGTGTCGTTACGAATGACATGGATTGTTCCTCCGTCTGGTTGATGAAAGGGTTACGTCAGGATCAGCGTGATGAAGGCAGTCGTTGATCCTTTTCATCCAGATCCGGGCATGGTGAACGGCTCGGGCATGTTCAGCACCAGCTGCGCATCCCGAACGACATCGAGCCGCAATGGTCTTGCAACGCCCAGGCCGCCCAGAAGATCGCTCATCGGGCCGCCATGACGCGACAGGGTGACATCGCGTGGCAGCATTCTCTGCGCGAAGGACAGCGTGTTCGAACGGACAGTCGTCCTGTGCCAGCGCCCGGCGATCTGATGGATCATCGTGTTGGCACCCATATGCGATTGTGACGGTACATCGACGAAATCCGGTGCCGGTGCCCGCAGGGTCAGGTCCGGGGTCCCATCGGGTGCCTGTGTGGCTGCCCGCACTTCGGCTCCAATCGTCACGCTGATACCGGCCAGCCATTTGGGAAGCTGGTAGCATTCCACGCCCCGCACGCGGGAAATCTCGGTCGTGACGGGAAGGGCGAGCACATGGGCGTGGAAACTACGGCGCCGTATCGCCGCTGCCAGTTCCAGCGCGTGCGGACCCCATGCGCCGGGTCTGCGGATGACGATGGCGATGGAGGCTTCGTCGTACGGGTCGTTGTCGCAGACGGCGTAGGAAAAGAACGTCAGCGCCACCAGGCCGTATCCGGGGCAGGCGCGCAGCGGCTCGAGCGGCTCCGGCAAAATCGCCTTCAGGCGGGAAACAGGCGCCGGCATGAGAAGCTGCACGCTGCTGCTACGATAATAGAAATTCGGCGCCCATACGGGCCCGATCCGGGACTCTATTTTCTGCTTCGGGATACGGCGGAAGAAGTCGATGTTTCCCGCCGCCGGATCGCGCGCGATGGCGTCGAGGTCCGGGTTGGAGCGGAAACGGTCGTAATAGCCTCCGGCCAGGACCGGTATCTTGTGGCCGCCGAACTCCACATCGATGGTGCATCCGTCCATGTCGGTCATGCCTTGCCGCCAAGGGGGCGCATGGTCATACCGGCTGCCGTGTCTCCAGCCTTCCGGGGCGGAGCGCCGTTCACCATCCATGCGCGGTAGGCCCGCGCCTGCCTGCGGCCTGTCAGTTGCGCCCGGATGAAGGCCATGAGAGGCGAGACAAGCGGTCTTGTCGGTCGGCCGGAGGCAAGTCGGACCATCTGGTACCGCACGGCCGCCATGTGCGCCGCCGATGCGAGGGCCTTGTTCTTCCAGCCGATCGGCTTCAGCGCGGGCGCGTCGTCGTGCCCTTGCTTCCATCGTTTCGGCAGGTCGGGTTCGATCGCCAGAGCGGTGGCCATGCCCGCCATGGCGATGCCGTTGTCGATCACCTTTTCGGCGACCGCGTGCCGCCGGATGCCCCCCGTCACCATCAGCGGCATGGTGGCGACGGTTTTGATCTCGCGGGCGAAATCGAGGAAATAGGCCTCGCGCGCCAGCGTGCGCTCGTCGCGCGCAGTGCCCATCATCGCGGGTGCCTCGTAGCTGCCGCCCGACAGTTCGACGAGATCGACGCCGAGGCCACCCAGCATGCGCACGACGGAGCGGGCATCCTCCGGCGAAAAACCTCCGCGCTGGAAATCGGCGGAGTTGAGTTTGACCGCGACCGAAAACGCCGGCCGTACCGCCGCGCGCGTGTCACGCACGATGTCGAGCAGCAGGCGTGCCCGGTTTTCGAGGCTGCCGCCCCACTGGTCGGTCCGGTGGTTGGCGAGCGGGGAGAGAAACTGGCTGAGCAGATAGCCATGGGCGGCGTGGATCTCGACGCCGGTGAAACCGGCCCGTTCGGCCAGCCGCGCGGTATTGACGAAACGCTGCTGTACATCGGCGATATCGGCCGCCGTCATGGCGCGCGGCACCGGAAACATCTTCGACTGCCGGCCGAGATCAAGGGGGATGGCGGAAGGCGCGAGGGTTTCCCGCCCGAGGCTCGCCGGCATCTGCCGACCGGGGTGGTTGATCTGCATCCAGATCTGGCTGCCACCGGCCCGCGCGGTGTCCGACCAGGTACGGAAGCGGTCAAGGTGCCTGTCATTCTCCAGCACCACGCCTGCCGGCCCGGTCATGGCCCTGGCGTCGATCATCACATTGCCGGTGATGACCAGACCTGCTCCCCCCTGTCCCCAGGCACGATATAGACGAATCAGTTCGTCGGACGGTGCGTGATCGGCATCGGCCATATTCTCTTCCATTGCCGCCTTGGCGAGACGGTTGGGAACGACGGCGCCATTGGGCAACGTCAGGGGCGAAAACAGAGACATGGACCGGACTCCACGAGAAACGTTCTGGGCAGAGCCTGACATTCAAGTTAACTTTAAGGTCAAGAGATGATTTCACGGAGGGGGAAGCGTCGTGAAGATCGGGGAATTGGCACAGCGGAGTGGTTTGACGCCCTCGCGCATCCGCTTCTACGAGAGGATCGGTTTGCTGAAGGCCGTGGATCGCAAGGCGAACGGCTATCGGTCCTATCCGGCGGAGGCTGTTACAATCCTGGGCCTGATCGCCCTCGCTCAGGGCGCGGGCTTCAGTCTTGACGAAATTCGTGCGCTGCTGCCCGCCGATCTGGAACATTGGGAGCACGACGCATTGGTCGGCGCGCTGACCCGCAAGGTCGCGGATATCGAAACGCTGCAAGCCCGGCTCGCGCGGAGCAAGGCGCATCTGCTGCAGGTCATCGACGAGATCGAAGCCCGTCCGGACGATATCGACTGCGCCACCAACGCCCGCCGGGTGTTGACCCGGCTGCTGGGCGAAGACGCTGAAATGCCGGTCGCTTCCTTACGCGCGAAGCAATTCTGAAACCCTGCGCGCGGTCGCTTTGGCGGAAGCCGGGTTCTGCCCGGTGACCAGCCGGCCATCGGTGACCACATGGGGCACGAACGGCAGCAATGCCTTGTCGTAGAGAGCCCCGCGTGCCTTCATCTCCGCTTCCGCGTTGTAGGGCATCTCCTTCGCCACGCCGGCGAGAACTTCTTCGGTCCAGGAGAAACCCGTGATGCGTCGGCCGGATACCAGTAGCGTGTCATCCGACAACCGGGTATTCAGCAAACCGCAATAGCCATGGCAGACGGCAGAGACGATACCGCCCCTTTCCCAGATGGCACGGGTGATGGCCTGCAAACCCGCATTGTCGGGAAAGTCCCACATCACGCCGTGACCTCCGGTAAAATAGATGGCCTCATAGCTGGCTGTATCGATCTCGTCGGGCCGTGCGGTGGATGAAAGCAATGCCATCCGTGTCGGGTCGTTCAGCCATGCCTTTGCGGAGGCATCGAGCAGGGGCCATTTCAGCGCACGGGGTTCCAGCGGTGACGGTCCCCCTGCGGGGCTCACCAAGCGCTGTTCGTAGCCCTGAGCCGCGAAGACGTCCCAGGCATGACTCAGTTCCGACAGCCACAAGCCCGTCGGGTGTGACGGGTCGGCATAATGAGCGACGTTGGTGATGACGTGAAGAATACGCTTGCTCATGACCGGAACGTCCCCAAGATGAATGGGTAGATAGTCTCTAACCTTTAACCTAGGTTCATGGTCAAGCGATCATAAATTCACACGCGGGATGGCAGGAGCGGTGTCGCTTTGAACCGAGAGCCGACATTCCGTCCTCCCGGCCAAAACCGCCTGTCAGTTCAGTGGCAACAAAGCAGACCGGCGGCAGTCGCCTCATCTCAGAAATTCAGGCGCTTGACACGGTTTCCCGAGAACTGACATTCGCATGTTTATCTCAATCGGTTGGGTTGGAGACAGTCGCGACCTTCAGATTCTGTTGATGATCATCCAGAAAGCAAATGTTAGCGACGCTAGCCTTGAATGCCTCCTGTCTTCCATAGTCCGTTCAGGTCGATCAGGGTTGGTCGATATCTCGTCAGCGGCTAACCAAGCTTGTTGTCCTACAACAGGCGCGTATCGCAATTGAAAGGACCAACATGTCAACGAATGAATCAACTATCGCTGATCAAAGGTTTGACCTTAACCAATTGCGACCTTACCTCGGGGACAAGATCGTCGACACGATGCATGCGATCAATGCAATCTCCGGTTACGAGATGGCCCCCGGACTACGATCGCCATTTGTCGATTTTAGAAATTGGCTCAATACAAAGCCATATTTTATCGAGCAATGGCGCTTGTCCAAGAGCGACGAAATTAAGAAATATGGACGCTTTTCGAATGGCGTCGAATATTGTGAACGGGCCATGGCAGAGTGCTATTATAGACTAGACTTGATCCGGGACATGGATACTCGCTTACGCAAAGAACTCGCGGACAGAAATATTTCAAGTCAGATTCCCCTTGGATCGACAATGTGCATAGGAAATACTGCGAAAATCGATTTCGAGTATAGATCGTTCGTCCTGTCATACCGAAGGGCGCTCGATTATCTATCCTATGGCTTGTCGACGTATTTCAATGAATCTCAGGATTCGTTCAATCGGTTTGCGAAAAATATCCTGAAGTCCCATCCGACTGCCGTATCAGCGGCCCTGGCCCCTATTTTGAAAAGATATATGCCCCATTTCTCCTTCGTCATTGGTGATCAGAAGGGCCGATCCACGCGCGATATCATTGCTCACAAAGCTGCGCTGGATGCAGGATCGATCAACATCAGAAATAATGGGTTTGTGTTGTTTGGTGGTGGCGAAAATCTCGGGATCAACACGGAACGCGGTGATGATTTTCTCAATCCGCCGACTTTGCCTGACGTTCTTGAAACCAGAATGGTGAATTTACAAGGGTGTGTTGCGGATCTTTTGGCAGGCATCCGGGCAGCGATTACCGATTACGAAAAATCCCAAGGATGGCGCTAGGAAGGACCTTTCACAGTGAACCACGCTGCGTCTACGGAGGCCATTTGATTTAAGCCCAACAGCCACTGACGGTTCGATGAACGCAACCGACTGATCTGAATGACTACTTTTCTTATCTCACCACCAGACAGCAGACTTTCCGCTTCCCCCCCATTGCAGTCGTGATTTCCGGTAGGTGACGGGAACGCCGTGTTCCGGGATGAGGGGCTGGGTGTTTCTGCGGTTGGACGGGATCCCGCGTGGGAAGTGGTGATCAGAGGGAGAGGTCGGCTTCGCCTTCTGTGCCGAATAACCGGCATCAGAGGAGAGTTTTCCATGACCACAACCACCATCCTGCCCCCTGCGTCCCGCGGCGCAGCGTCTGGCGGCTTCCGGATCGATCCATCGCGCGGGGAGCGTAGCGCCCGTGTATCGTCGGAATGGTTCTCGCGTCCCGATGACGAGCGCTACCTGTCGCTGTCCGATCTGCACGCCGCCACACTGGCGCGGGCGGACCGGGCCACGGCCCGCACCGTCGAGAGCCGCGTCATTCGTGTCGAAGCGTCCCGCGACAATGCCGAACGCCTGACCCTGACCGTGCCGGGACAGAATGACCCGATTGCGCCCACCCACTGGTCCTTTGGCCAAATGTGCAGTCTGGTCGGTGCGCCGTCGTCCTATCTGCGCAATCTTCCCGCTCCACTGGCGGCGATCAACCTGCAGCACGGCCTGCTGTCGCACCGGGCCGAACTGGTCAAAACGCTGGAAACCGAAGACGGTCGGGTGGAACTGCGCGCCGTGACCGGCCCCGATTACGGCCGCATCTGGGACCATGAACTGGTCGGCGCGGTGCGCAAGATCGCCGGTGACGGCACAGGCGATACCAACTGGAAGGTGCCGGGTGTCATCGACTGGGCCACCATGACCCATAATCCCTATGTCGATATCACCAAGGAGACGACCACCCTGTATGCGTCAGACAGGGACGTTTTTTTATTCCTCGTAGACGATACGCACCCGATTGAAGCCGGGCGTCTGCCCAACGGCGACCCCGATCTCTATTTTCGGGGCTTCTACGCCTGGAACTCGGAAGTCGGCAGCAAGAGCCTCGGCATAGCGTCATTCTATCTGCGCGGAGTGTGTCAAAACAGGATGCTCTGGGGCGTGGAAAATTTCGAACAGATCACGATCCGGCATAGCAAGTTCGCAGCATCCCGTTTCGTGCATCAGGCGACACCGGCCCTGCGGAATTTTACCGCGGCCAGCCCGGCGTCGTTCGTCTCTGGCATTCAGGCCTCGCGCAAGGCGCTGGTGGCCAGAACCGATGACGATCGTGAAAGTTTCCTGCGTCGTCGTGGGTTCTCCAAACCGGAAACCACCAGGATCATCGAAACGGTCTTGAACGAGGAAGGGCGCAAGCCCGAGAGCGTGTTCGATTTCGTGCAGGGGATCACGGCGCTGGCGCGGACGAAGACCAATCAGGATACGCGGCTGGATCTTGAGGGCAGGGCACGCAAGCTGATGGAGAAGGTCGGATGAATGCGTCCATCATCAGACGCCGGCGTGATGGGGAGGGGGCGGCGGACGAGATCCGCCGCCTTCTGCCTGTCGGCAGGTCAGTCGTTCAGGCTGTCCTTCAGCGCCTTGGCAGGCGTGAAGGCCAGCTTGCGCGAGGCCGCGATCTGGATGGTCGCACCCGTGGCCGGGTTGCGGCCTTCGCGGGCGGCGACTTCCCTGACCTTGAACTTGCCGAAGTTTGGCAAGGTGATTTCATCACCGGCCTTGGCGGCAGTGGTCATCGCTTCGACCAGGGCGTCCAGCACCTTGCGGGTATCGGTCTTGCTCGTGTCGGTGGTGGTGGCGATATGATCGACCAGATCGGCAATCTTCATGGGACTATCCTTTTGCATTCGGGCCTGTGCCCGTTGCCTCTGCCGTTACGGTGGAATCATGGCGGCATCAAGCCTGCAGGGAGGGTGAGATGACCAACGTGCAGTCATGGGATGCTGGCGATCTGGCCCGCAGGCTGGCTGAAAATGCCGAGGCGGTCTGTCGCCATTACCTCTCAGCCGGGCGACGGCATGGCAATTACTGGCTGGTCGGCGACGTCCACAATACCCCTGGGCGGTCTCTTTATGTCCGCCTGCATGGTGGAGCGGACGGACGTGGCCGCGCGGGCAAATGGACGGATGGCGCGACGGGGCAGCATGGCGATCTGCTCGACATCATCCGTGAAAGCCTCGGGCTGCGGGATTTTCGTGATGTCGCCGACGAGGCCCGGCGCTTTCTCTGTCTACCGCAGTCCGAGCCACGATCGGCCCCTGATCGCGGCCGTTCCCATGCGTTCAGCTACGATACTTCCGGGCAGGCATCTGGCACCGCAGACGCCGCACGTCGGCTCTGGGCCATGTCCCGCCCGCTTGCGGGCACACAGGCGGAAACTTGGCTGCGGCATCGTGACCTGACACGCCTGACGGACCTGTCGTCCCTGCGTTTCCATCCTGACTGCTACTACCGGGCTGATGCCGACAGTCCGACCGAGACCTGGCCGGCGTTGATCGCCGCTGTGACTGACCTCGACGGCACTCTGACTGGGGTGCATCGCACCTGGCTGGCGCGCGACGGACGTGGCAAAGCACCTGTCGAAATGCCGCGCCGTGCGATGGGCGACCTGCTCGGCCATGCCGTGCGCTTTGGCGCGGTGTCCGACGTTCTGGCAGCAGGCGAGGGCATCGAGACGGTGCTGTCGCTCCATGAGGTCATGCCCGATCTGCCACTGGCTGCGTGCCTGTCCTCGGCGCATCTCGCCGCCATGGCGTTTCCGCCCACGCTGCGCCGCCTCTATGTGCTGCGCGATGACGATCCGGCCGGGGACCATGCGGCGACGACCCTGCAGACCCGGACGCAGGAGGCCGGGATCGAGTGCGTCGTGCTGTCACCGCGTCTGTCGGACTTCAATGATGATCTCCGCTATCTCGGGCGTGGCGCGATGCGGGCGATCCAGCATCCCCAGCTTGCCCCGCAGGACGTGGTGCGGTTCCTGCATCCGGTCACGCACTGAGGCGGGCCAAGAAGGGGGCGTGAGGTCCGTCTTCTTTCCGGCGTGGCGCGGGACTGTCCTGTTTCCGGATGGGGCGCGCCCGCGGCCTTTCAGGAAGGGGAGCGGGCGTCAGCCAGACCGGGCCTGCAATGGCGGAGACGGCTATTTTCCGCCGCGCGTGCCGCGCTTTGCATCGCGAAGCAAAATAGCCGTCTCCCTGCCATCCTCCACTGCGTTTCGGCCGCGCATTGCGCGGTTCCGGCCCGGCCTTCGTCTGCCGCTATTCGCCCCCGGAAAGGCCGCGAGGGGCGCGGCCAGAACCGGAGGACAGACCCATGACCCGCACACAGGACGATTTTGAACCCGCACACGCCACCTCTTCTACCGTCCATGTGCTGGCCGAACTCCAGCTTTACGGCCACCGTCCGTTTGCGGACGAGCCGGACGCAAGGCCGCTGCCCGACGCCAGCCAGATCGAGGGAGCGGTGGCTGACATCTTCGACGCCGTGTCAGCCACACTGACCGATACCCGGCTGGAACCCGATCTCGAACCGCTGCTCTGGTCCACGGTCAACGTCTTTCACCGCATGGTCGGGCAGGTGGAGCGTGATCTTGACCGCAACGAGCAGGCGCAGAAACGCAGCCAGCAGGAACAGGATGGCAGCGAGATCCGCTCGGTGGAACTGGAACGCCTCATTGCCGAGGGGCTGACTCTGCTGGAGCGACGCAACGCCTACGAGATCTTCCGCGATCTCGCCTGCGACCAGTTCGAACGCCTGACGATGTCGCCTTGGCGGCCGCGTTCCGGTTCGCTGGTCAGCCGCAGCACGCTAACGGCGTCCATGATTGACAGCCGCGATTTTCTTAACGCCCGCAGGAAAGCTGAAACGGAACTGCTGGTGCCGGCCGGCCCCAAGATCGCGGTCACGGGCGGCCCTGATTACGAGGACCACCATCTGATCTGGAAGCGTCTGGACAAGGTGCGGGAGAAGCATCCCGACATGGTGCTGCTGCATGGTGGCTCACCGAAGGGGACTGAATTCATCGCTTCCCGCTGGGCTGATCACCGGCAGGTTGCCCAGATCGCCTTCAAGCCGGACTGGAACCGGCACGGCAAGGCCGCCCCGTTCCGGCGCAACGACGCCCTGCTGAAAGTCCTGCCCATCGGGGTCATGGTGTTTCCGGGATCGGGTATTCAGGACAATCTGGCCGACAAGGCAAAGCAGATGGGTATCCCGGTCTGGCGGTTCCACAGGGAGGCTGGCGCGTGAGCGCCAGTTCTCCAGCTATTTTAATTATACTACAGGAAAAACTTTCTTTGTCCTGAATTTTGTGGAATAAATTGACTTATTTTGGATTGCTACGTGATAATAGGAGGATGTTTACTTCAGAGCAGAATTTTTCGACCTTGCAAAGAAGGTCTTGGATTTCAGCATCTGAAAGAGAAACAATGGCGCCATCTTTGGTATGGCCACAACGATGAACAATGTCGTTACGCTTCACAAGAGCATCTTTGAAGATGTCGAAATTTGGAAGGGATATATGCAACCCTGCTTTGAAAATCAGTTTGACTTCATGCCATCGATGCCAGACTATACTTTGCAAATATCGTAATACATCTTCACGCAATCTAGCCTGTTTTTTGAATATATCTCCTAATTTTATTTGTTCGTCTCTAAATTTAGGTAGGTTTGTTATAATGTTGTGCAAAGCGGTGTCATCATTTTTGAACCAAAAATCTGCCGTTTCCCACAAAAAAGCTTCGAGTGCACCTACGCCATTGCTGAAGACAAGTAATTTTGCTAATTCCCGTGCTTGGGGGCTTCCTGTAAGTGTTAATACTTGTCGAGCTTCTTCAGTTCGTGTTTTTAAGCGTAAGAGAGGCGCATCGCGGCTATCAATGTTAAGTTGAAGCCAGTCTTCTTCATCTGGGTATTCATTTCTAATGGGTGCCCATTCATCTCCACCGGCTTCTCCATGGAGATCTTCGACAACCTCATCAATCAACTTGTCATCCACAATCCCGCTGAATCGCTCAGGTAATTCGTCTGCGGGATCGTATGGACCGCCATTCACAAACAGGTATCCGCCTTCTCGTCCATTATAGGGAGTTTCCTGAGCAGGATCACAATATCGAGCCAAAAACCATTCGCGCATTGCAGTTTTTTGATCATCTTCATCGGCTGTTTCTAGCCAGTGATCGTTGGGATCAAATGGTCCATCTGTATCAAAAATATTTCCATATGCTTCAGGCGGAAGATTAGCTAGTTCACTATCATCTATGTGATCATTCCATCCCATTATGTATCTCCTTTTTCAATATGCGCATCATGCCAATACGTTGGGCTTTCTCAAGGAGGCCTCTTAATTAAGCTAAAGTGTATCTTCTGACGCAGGAAAGGCCTAACCCGAAAAACTGATCGGGATGGCTCAGGTGTCGTTCCCATCCTTGTTGCGGGTGTGGTCCAGGGAAAGGCCCTGCTTTTGTCATCGGTGACATGGCCAAGACAGCAGTGGCGAAAGAGGGATCGTCCAGACTGCTTCGATAGAGCGCGCTGTGCTGGGGGCCATGCGACGCGGCGCGAACGTGCCCATAAACAGGCGCGGATGATGGGCATAATGTCGGATTGGTTGTGGAAACGACCAGCAGCTTTTGCAGAACCCTTTAGCGGGCAGAGTCAATTTCGCTCCAGACAGCATGGCCCCACCTTTGTGGACCGGTCATGCCGGCATCGTATCTCCGGGGGCTGTCGGATCCGCACACCATGGCCTCTGTCGGATGGCTGATCTAGCCGAAGGATGGCTGCGCCTCGATCGGCTGGCCGCAACGGCGTTCCAGAACTTTCTTCCCCTGTCGGCTACGCCGCCATTCCTCGCGGGACAAGAAAGTTCCGGCCCTGCCGTCCTCCGCTGCGCTGCGGCCCTGAAGGGTGCTCTGCCGCTCGCCTC
Organism: Acetobacter aceti NBRC 14818; assembly: GCF_000193495.2. Lineage (NCBI taxonomy): Bacteria > Pseudomonadati > Pseudomonadota > Alphaproteobacteria > Acetobacterales > Acetobacteraceae > Acetobacter > Acetobacter aceti. The sequence goes on from NZ_AP023410.1 coordinate 2,956,821, forward strand.
CGGCTGGTCGATCGCCATCGAGGCCACGGTGGTCGCGGCCCGATAACAGCATGGAGATACGACAATGGCTAACATCGGTTCCTTCAAGAAGGTGGGCGAAGGCTTTGAAGGCGAAATCGTCACCCTGGCCCTGCAGGCCCGCAACGTCCGCCTGGTGGCCGAGACCAACCGCGCCAACGACAACGCCCCCAACTACCGCGTCTATCTCGGGCGCGTGGAACTGGGCGCCGCATGGACTCGCCGCTCCAGCGAAGGCCGCACCTATCTGAGCCTGAAGCTGGACGATCCCTCCTTCGCCGCCCCGATCTTCGCTAACCTGTTCACCGACGAGGAAGGCGAGGGCTATTCCCTGATCTGGACCCGGCCCCGCAGCCGGAACGGGGACTGAACCTCCCACAACTAACCCCGCCCGGTCTCTCCGGGCGGGGCCTTCTGGGTTTTCTGGCGGGCTCTTTCAGGGCGCGGGCGATCGTGCTGGTCGCCCCACGTGGGACGCAGGAGGAATACGAGGCTTTCCCTCAGCCTTCCCATTGTACCATGCGCGAGGGCGAACCGCGTCAAGGACGCGTGGTCCCTCCAATTTTGCCCGACGCACCCGTGCCGGGCGCGCCAGACAAAATCGGCTCCCCCACGCGCCGGCAATCCGGTCGCCTGCGGCGATCCCTGACCCGGTCTGCCCCGGCATGAGCCGTCCGTCCTGTCTTCGAAAAACGAAAGGAGCAGGACGATGACCACGCTACACGACCATATCCAGATGCTGCGCGCCGAACTGACCAGCTTTCACCTCAGCCGGCGCGAGCGCCAGCAGATCGAGCGCGAACTGAGAGAGGCGCTTGCTCCGCAGGGTAACGTCGAAGCAGACAGACTGACACCGCCCCATTAAGGGCGGAAAGGGTGGGTCAAGGAACCCTATTTCTGATCGTCCACCGGAACCTGATTTTCATCCAGTAATGCCGCCGGTCGTACGTTGAGTGCCTGTGACGCATGCCATAACGAAAGCAGCGTCGCGTTCTGGCGCCCGGTCTCGATCCAGCTGATATAGGCGCGGTCGACACCCATCCTTTCCGCCAGGGCTTCCTGGCTGAGACCGGCGGCGCGTCGCAGGCGCCTCACGTTCGCGCCGAAAAGTCCTCGGATGTCCATCCTCAGGATAGGAACGATTTGTGTATTATCGCGCTACGTATTATAATACACGGAATGCTCAGCACCTTCCCCTGTGATGCGCCATGGGCATCACGTGATGTCGCGAAAACCGATGTTTCCGGCCCGTCTGGCGTGAATCTTTTCCCAATACCGAAACAATTCTGAGCCCACCGGATATTTTCGGGATCACCTCCCTAAGTCTTCGGGACTACCCGTTCCGGTTTTGCACCGGATACTGGGTCGAATCCATGACATATCGGGGAGGGGGAGTGCCGACAATCCGGCCGTGGGATGCCGCACCCCTTCGTCGCGCCTTCGCCGGGCTCGACCCTGCCGGTCTCGCCCAGGAATGGCTGCGGCGCAACCTGACTTATCGGAATGATTATGCCGCCATCATGACGACGGGTAAGGCGGATGCCGAGGCATGGCGTGCCTTCGCCCGTCGCTGGGGGTTACGTTTTCCCTGTCGACCCTGATCTTCCCGCCTGGCTCGCCCCCGCTTTCTGGGATCCTGATGTTGCGCCGGAGGTCGTCGGGCGCGGCGATGGAGGTGATATTCTGTCCCGTCTCGCACCATACGCGCGGGCACGGCATGATGGTCCCGATGGCATCCACCTCGTGCTGGACAGTGTGGCGGGTCCGCTGCGCCTTGTCATTGTCATCGATCGACAACCCGATGCGCCGGGAACCTGGTTCATCGTCGATGACGGCCACCTCCCGACCCGTCTGGCCTGCGTGGCACGCTTCGGCTGCCTGCTTGCCGGTCGTTCGCCGGGTTCAATTCCACCCAGCCTGCACCTGAGTCCCCAGCAGAAACTGCGCCAGATCCGCATGCTCTGCATCGCGGAAGGACGGCGCATGGGGGTGACAGCGAAGCGGATCGCCGCAGGTCTTTACGGTGCCGACATCCTCCGGCTCTCGAACCGGGAATGGCACGCCAGCTCATGGCATCGGGCCTTCTACCGCGATCTTGACGGTGCCGGTTTCTATCTGAGCGGCGGCCACATCGCTCTCCTTCAGGGGCTGAAGCAGGGGGGTGACAGTCTGGTGGCCTGAACTTTGTCATCCCTCCCCACAGGCCATTCTCCGGCAGCGTCTTCCCATGAGCCGCGACATTCCGCACGCGGCCCGATCCAACGGGAGGAAGACCCTATGCGTGTCCAGCCGACACTGCCACCGCGCTATCTGCGCACCCCGGACGCGGCCAATTTCGTTGGCCTGTCCATTCGCACCCTCGAAAAACACCGGAGTTGCGGGACTGGTCCGCTCTACCGCCAGCTTGGCGGCCGGATCGTCTATGCCGTCGAAGACCTCTGCGCCTGGGCCGATTTGAACGTCAGGCTCTCCACCGGGGACGGTGGGGGTATCCCGATGCCGTCCGATCCCCGCGCCTATATCATCCGCCTGCAGGCTAGGGCTCGCGAGGCTCAGCAGCGGAGCGCCAGACGATGATGCCGACCGCTGACAGCTGGCGTCAACCCGACCGCCGCTTCGTGGTCACGGGGTCGGCACGGCCCCGTGACATTCGTGATCTCATGGGGCATCCGTTTTTCGCATTGGGAAAAACGCCGCGCCTCACCCCAATCGATTACCAGGCGCGACATATCGCGGTCATGGTGCGGGCTGAAAATGCCGGCGGTATGGCGACGGTCTGGGATGTCGACGTCCTGATCTGGCTGACCGGGCAGATCGTCGATGCGCTGAACCATGGATTGTGGGTGTCACGCCATGTGCGCTTCACACCATGGCGTCTGTTTCAGGATCTGGGCTGGGCTTCCGGGCTGCATGAATATCATCGCCTTCGTGGTGCATTGGAACGGCTGTCCACGACAACTGTCATGACGAACATCCGCCAGGGCACTGACTTGAATTGCCCCGGGTTTTGTGGAGACGTTTTTTATCTGATTTAAGCGGCTAATGCATGTGATTTCTGTTGCGCATAAAAACGTGCTTCGGCTTCTGCTGGCGGGATGTTTCCAATGGAGGACAGGAGCCGCCGATTATTGAACCAGTCGACCCATTTCAGTGTTGCTAGCTCAACAGCGTCCCTGTTTTTCCATGGCCCCTGTCGATAGATGAGTTCGGTTTTATAAAGTCCGTTAATGGTCTCCGCCAAAGCGTTATCATAGGAATCCCCAACGCTTCCGACAGAAGCAACAAGGCCCGCTTCAGCCAGTCTTTGCGTGTAGCGAATGGACACATATTGACATCCGCGGTCGGAATGGTGGGTCACTTTTCCCTCAGGCCGCCTCTGGCACAGAGCCTGCTCAAGGGCATCCAGCACGAAGTCGGTATGGGCAGTGGACGAGACGCGCCAGCCCACAATAACCCGGGCAAAGACATCAATGATGAAGGCCACATACACAAAGCCCTGCCAGGTGGAAACGTAAGTAAAATCCGAAACCCAGAGTCTATTGGGGGCTGGTGCATGAAACTGTCGCTGTACCAGATCCTGTGGACAGGGCCGTGCCGGATCGGGCCGTGTGGTTCTGACCCCCTTGCCACGCATGACACCTTTCAGTCCCATCCGGTGCATCAGCCGCTCTACCGTGCAGCGGGCGACATCCAGACCTTCACGTCTGAGCTGATGCCAGACCTTGCGCACTCCGTAGACGCAGAAATTATCGTTCCAGATCCTGCGGATTTCATGACAGAGCTCTTTATCTTTCTGGCTGCGCACACAGGGATTTTTCTGTCTCGCCCGATAAGCGTAATAGGCAGATGGTGCAATCGACAGAACCCTGCAGATTGACCCGACACCATATGTCTGCCGATGCTCCTCAATGAAGCGTGTCATGGTCTGAAGATGCGGTCGAGCTCCGCCTGGGCAAAATATGCTGATGCCTTGCGCAGGATTTCATTGGCCTGCCGCAATTCGCGGTTCTCTCGCTCCAGTTGCCTGATCTTCTCTCGATCAGGCAGGTCACTCACCGCAGGCGCATTGGCCCGCTCATGCAGACGGGTCCATTTTGACAGCGTGTCAGGATGAATATCCAGCTTTGGCGCTATCATCATCACTGCGGACCAACGTGATGGATGGTTCTTCTCTTCCTCCAGAACCATGCGGGCTGCACGCTCGCGAAATTCAGGCGGAAAACGCTTCGATTTGTTGCTCATGAATTCTTCTTACCTCACGGGTCGTTCTGTCTCCACAAAACCCGGGGCAATTCACTTGCCCTCGGGGCCACAGATGCCCTGATCGTTCAGCGCCTTGGCAATGGCACGAGGGCCGATGCCGGCGGCGAAGTCGCAGAAGATGCGGCGGATGATCTCCGCCTGATGGGCGTCGATTTCGCGGTCGCCCCGGATCTGTTCGCCTTTTGCATCGAACTGACGGACGACGCGATAGCCGTAGCACAGCCCGCCGCCGGATTTGCCGTCCTCGACCCGGCCGCGCAGGCCGCGATGGGTCTTGGCCGCGGGGTCTTTCAGGAACAGGGCGTTCATGGTGCCCTTGAGGCCGACATGCAGTTCGCTGATCTCGCCTTCGGCCAGGGTGACGATCGGCACGCCAGCGAACTTCAGGTGCTTGAACAGGGTGGTCACGTCGGCCTGATCGCGCGAGATGCGATCCAGCGCCTCGGCCAGCACGATGTCGAAGCGCCCGGCCTGGGCATCCTGCAACAGGGTCTGGATGCCGGGACGCAGGATCATACTGGCGCCGGAGATGCCCGCGTCCTTGTAGGCGCCGACCACCTTCCATTTTTCCCGCTTCGCGTGTTCGCGGCAGATGCGGAACTGTGGTCCTCAATCGAGGCGTCGCGCTGGTTGTCGGACGAGTAGCGGGCATACAGGGCGACGCGGGCCATGGGATGTTCCTTATCAGGTGACCTTGTCCATCCGGCTGGGCCGGATCAGCACCTCGGCGGAGATGCCGAGACCGTCATGCAACTGGCGGATCATGTCGATCGACAGGCCGCGCTTGCGGTTCAGCACATCCGCCACCCGGTTGCGCGGGCCGATCATCGGCTCCAGATCCTTGCGGGTGAGGCCCTGCTGCTCCATGCGGAAGCGGATCGCCTCGACCGGATCGGGCGGGTCGATCGGATGGTGCTTTGCTTCATAGGCATCGATCAGGGTTGCCAGCACATCGAGGCGGTCGCCGTCCGGCGTGCCGCTCTTCGCCCCCCACAGACGCCCGACTTCTTCCAGTGCTGCGTCATAATCCGCCTCGTTGCGGATGGGCTTCAGATCAGCCGTCATGTTCCACCTCCGTCACGTCGATCCTGTCATACGCCCTGTGCGTGCCGATCCATTTGATCCAGACGATGCTTTTCTCGAAATCGACCGCCACGACCAGGCGATAGGCATTACCCTTGATATTGAAGACGATCCGCTCGGCACAGAGGTGGTCCCCATTTTTCGGACAAAGCGATAAGCTATCATCTGGCCTGAACGAGGACGGGTTTTATGGGCAAGGTTACGCGGAAACGGTATGCGGCAGAGTTCAAGTCACGGGTTGCGCTGGAGGCGATCCGTGGGGAACTGACGCTGGCGGAACTGGCTTCGAAACATGGGGTACATCAGACGATGATCGCCCAGTGGAAACGGCAGGCGATCGAGGGGATGGCGGCGACCTTTTCCGGGAAGACGGTGGCTGAGCCCCCGGTCAGCCCAGCTGACGTGGAGAAACTGCACGCGAAGATAGGCGAACTTCTCGTGGAACGGGATTTTTTGCGGGATGCCTCTGCTCGGTTGGGCGTGATCAGAGGCGGCAGATGATTGACCTGAAGCGAGCGCGTCTGCCGATAATCCGGCAATGCACGCTGCTGCAACTCAACCGGTCGGGCGTCTACTATCGGCCTGTGCCACAGAGCGAGGCCAATCTGGAGCTGATGCAGCTGATCGACGCCCAGTTCCTGGAAACGCCGTATTATGGTTCACGGCAGATGACATGGCATCTGCGCCGCCTGGGACATGAAGTGGGCCGCAAGCGGGTCCGGCGGCTCATGGCGATCATGGGCCTGCGGGCGATCTACCAGAAGCCGCGCACGACCGTGCCCCATCCGGAGCATCGGAAATATCCATATCTGCTACGGGATCTGGTCATCAATCGGCCTGACCAGGTCTGGTGTTCCGATATCACATATATTCCCATGAAACGGGGATTTCTCTATCTCGTGGCGATCATGGACTGGTTCACGCGCAAGGTCCTGTCCTGGCGTCTGTCGAACACGATGGACGTGGAGTTCTGTATCGAGGCGCTACAGGATGCCCTCATGCGCTATGGCGCCCCGGACATTTTCAATACTGACCAGGGGTCGCAATTTACGACACCCCGTTTCACCGGGATACTGGAAGAGCGTCAGATCCGCATCAGTATGGACGGGCGTGGGCGATGGCTGGACAACGTGTTCATCGAGCGTCTGTGGCGGTCGCTGAAATATGAATGCGTCTACCTGCACGCGTTCGAGACCGGATCAGAGCTGAGGGCCGGGCTTGGCAGATGGATCGCCCATTATAACGAAAGGCGTCCGCATACGGCGCTGGCTGGACGTACGCCCGATGAGGCGTATCATAACGTGCCGACGCCATCTGGTCCGGGGTTAACCCCGGACCAGATGGCCAACAGCAACGCCGTCAGAAGGGCGGCATAACAACAACCGGGTATAGCTTATCAAGCCCGCAAAACTGTCCGAACGGACGGGACCACCTCAGCACTGACGATACTGGCCGTGGCGTAAAGCCGTTTCACATCGGCGGTGCTTGTCCAGCCGGCCCTGCCGACTTCGGCGAACCAGGCGTCCAGTGCCGCCTTGACGGCTGGCTGGTCCTTCTGGCCCGCCAGGCTGTCGACGAACTCCCTCAGCGTGCGACGGGCGATGATCCTCATTGACTGACCTTATATCACGGGACCATAATGGTCACAAGAAAAATACACGACAGCCCGGCGAGGGGTCTTTCGCCAGGGAAAACGCAGACGGGGAGGGAGGCTACCGCATAGGACCGGATCGGTTCTGCCGGGCCTGTTTCCGCTCCAGGGCGCGGGCACGCTCGAACTGCTCGCGGGCCATCTGACGGCCGATCAGGCGGGCGAGGGACCGGATGGCTTCGTCGGACGGGCGGAACGCCTCCTCGGCTGTTTCCACCGAATTGTTGGGGCCGAACACCTCGATCCTGATCCTGTCGGGTCTGCGTGCCATCCTGTCCACCTTCCCGGTCATGGGGCGACAGGAACGATGAAGGACAGGACAAGGGGATTTGAGAAGACCATACGCCGGTCAATGCGGTAATTGGCGGTCATCGCGCAGAAAAGGGAGGCTTATCGACTGTGGAAAAGGTGATCATTCTTCTGGCGATTGGATATGCCATTGGATTCTATATCCGGGGGCGTCGTGCGACGGCCGATCTGGCACAGGCAGGGCAGCAGATTGCCGAGAGGAACACGCGGCTTCAGAGTCTGGATCGTCAGATCGCGGGGCGCGATACAGAGCTTTCGTCTTTGCGCCGCCGAATTTCTACGCTGGAAGCACAGGCTGTCGACCAGAAGAAGGACGCGGAGCGTCGGCGGCAGTATTTTCAGGACAACGATCTGTCCAACACGCAAAATCAGCTACATTTCATCAGTCAGTGCAGCCTGCGCGCCGTCCGTCCCGTCAACAAGGAGGCTGTGCAGGTACTCTACGCGCTCGACGAGTGAATCAGGACATATCAGCCCGACTGGCGTTTCGCCTTCGAGGTTTCGATGGGTGGGTTCATCAGAACGACTTACGACCCGGAAGATCCGCGTCAGAAGCAGGCTTTCAGCTCCTATAGCGGCAAACGTGTCGATTTCCTGCTGATTGATCGTTTTGGCAATCCGGTCCTGGCGGTCGAGTATAATGGTTCGGGGCATGATCTGTCCGGCGATGCGGATGCTCGTATGGCGGTGAAGCGCCTGGCCTTGCAGAAGGCGGATATCCCGCTGCTCGAAATTCCCGAGAGGATGAGCAAGCCCGATATCTTCACGGCACTTTCGGAGAAAGTTGGATTGCTGGAACCAGAAAAAAGAACAGGCTAATGGCTCCGCCCTCGCGCCGGCAAGGGTTCGCGTCAGCGCGCTGACGCCTCCCGATGGGGTATCCCCGATCTTCCTGCGCTGCGCTCCGCTCCGTGCAGACCGGGTGATACCCCTCCCCATCGGTCGCCCTTGTCGTTGCTACCCCGCTGCTCGCCGCGAGGCAGTGGAACAGCGGGGGCTGTTCCTCGCGGAACAAAGGGCAAAGACCATGACCGGCAACACCACCACGGCGACCGATTTCCGCAGCACCATCCTCAATGTCGACAGCGTGCAGCTTATGCGCGCACTACCTCGCAATGCGGTGGATTTCATCCTGACAGACCCGCCTTCCCTGGCGAATTATCAGGGCAGGGACGGGCGGAAGGTCCGCAACGATGACAATGCGCGCTGGCTCCGGCCGGCCTTCAACCAGATGCATCGTGTCCTGAAAGGGAGCGGGTTTCCAAGGCCAAGCGGGTTGCCCCGATCCTCTACGAGGCCGGCGGCCAGCGGGTCGAGATTCATGGCCTAGCCGAGCATGGCATGGCCACGATCTGGGATGCGGACGTGCTAATCTGGGCCGCCAGCCAGATCGTCGAGGCCGAGAATGGTGGCCTCAGGACATGCCGCTTCCTGCGCTTCACCCCATATCAGCTTCTGACGGCCGTCGGCCGCGCCACGGGCGCACGGGATTATCGACTGCTCAAGGCTGCATTCGCCCGGCTGCAATCGACCGTGATCCGCACCACCATCCGTAACGGCGAGCACTGGCGCCGGCACCAGTTCTCCTGGATCAACGAATGGGAGGAACGGATGACTCGCGACGGCCGTGTCGAAGGCATGGAGTGCGTTCTGTCGGGCTGATTCTATCGCGGCGTCATCGACCGCTCGTTGGTCCTGACCATCGACCCGGCCTATTTCCGCCTGACGGGCGGCATCGAACGCTGGCTCTACCGCGTCGCTCGTAAACATGCCGGGCATCAGCCGCAGGGCTGGCTGTTCGAGATTCCCCATCTTCACGAGAAATCCGGCAGCCTGGCGCGTGTCTCCGATTTCGCGCTCGACCTGCGGCGAATTGTTGGCCGCCAGTCGCTTCCCGGTTATCGCCTCGCGATCCGGCGCGAGGAGCTGCGGAAACTGCTGCATATTCGTCCCGTCAATTTATCCACAGTGCCTGTGGATGACAGTGTGGACGGACACGGGATTTCGGGCGCAGGGACTATCGGGACTTCGGGCGCACGAACCCCAGCTAAGCCTTTGGCCTGAAACGCGGAATCGCGCTCCTAACTTAGAGTCTAACTTTTTGATGTTGGGGCGACCGGATACGGACCGTGGTGCCGGTGCCATCGACAGGCTGGGCAAGGCCCGGTCGCGGTGGGTGACACCGTGCGCTAAATCGTCGGCGATACCACCAGTGGTGCAGGTACGACTAGGCGTGTGCATATCCTGGTCAAGCCGACGCGACCGGATCTCGCCACCAAACGGACGGTGCGTGAAGCCGCACTCAGCATGCGTCGAGGACTTTGTCTTTCAGAATAAAATAAACTGGTGGAAAAGGGTTGCCGCATCACGGCAGTCGCAAGACAAACAATCAGCCACATGTGCCGGTCATGCGATATCTGAAACCATGATACGGTTTCCGCAGGGAATCGCACGAATGAGGAAGAAATCAGGAGTCCGAAAAAAAAACTCATCATCTGTCCGGGCTCATCGTCAGAGATAGCCAAGCGTGGTTTTCGCGATGAGCAGCGCGCAGAGCGTATATTCCGTACAACCATCAGGTGATGGACGGATTTTGATGGCCAGCTCCAGAATTCTCCAAGAACGACCTGAAGCAGCACCAGAAAGGCTGTCGTCCAGTGAAGGATGATTGTCGGCCTGTCGTAGCGCAGGGTATCGGTGATGTCCGGCACTGGATAGGACGTGCATGTCCTGATTAAAAATGAGGGCTGAATACTATCCGGTATCACACTTTCCTGACGGGACGCTGAACAGAACAGATTTTCAAAAATATAAATAGTACTGAAAATAAATCGCAATATCATAATAAAATACCTGTTGTTATGGGATGTTTTAGCTTCTAATGCTGAGCTGTACTGATCCAGAGCTATAGGTTATCTTATGTCGCGTCTTCACCCTCAGACCGAACGCCATGCAGTGGAGAAACTGGGCTGGCTGCGTGCGGCTGTCCTCGGTGCCAATGATGGAACTTTGTCGACAGGCAGCCTCATTGTCGGGGTCGCCAGTTCCCACGCGGAGCATGGCAGTATTCTCATCGCAGGCCTGTCGGCGCTTGTTGCGGGAGCCCTCTCTATGGCGGCTGGCGAATATGTTTCGGTCAGCTCTCAGGCGGATTCGGAACACGCCGATATCGCCCGCGAAAAACAGGAGCTGGCTACGGACTGGGATGGGGAAGTTACCGAGCTTGCAGGCATCTACCAGGAGAGAGGTCTGGATGAAGATCTCTCTCGCAAGGTTGCTGTCGCCCTCATGAAGCATGATGCGCTGGCCGCGCATGCACGGGATGAACTGGGGCTTTCTGAAGCTACCGCAGCACGCCCCCTGCAGGCGGCGTTCGCCTCGGCAACAGCCTTTTCTTCAGGCGCCACCTTGCCCGTCATGGCGGCCGTCCTGACGCCTGTGAGCTGGGTTTCATGGAGTGTATCGCTTATCTCTGTTGTCACTCTCGCTATTCTGGGGGCTGTTGGCGCCATAGCCGGCGGAGCACGGCCTCTGCGTCCCGCATTGCGGGTCACGTTCTGGGGCGTCATCGCCATGATCGTTACGAGCGGGATCGGTCATCTGTTCGGCGTATGACCTATACTCTGGGGGCGTTCATCTGCTCAAAATGGACAGCAAGTCTTATTCCTGCTGACTATACATCGAACTCCTCGTCTCAGTGCCCACAGACGTTTCAGTTATCCCTGCTGTATTCCAGGCCACAACCTTGAGTGTGTGGCTGGTGGTGGCGGGGATGCATATCGCTGCTGGTAACCGAGCGATCAGCTCATCCGCAGAATGCAGACGTAAATCCAGACACTTCTTGGACATGACAAAAACGTTTCTATTTATTCTGCAGAAAGGCTGCCGCACCATCAAATGTCTTCAGTACACTGTGTCTGATAGTTGTCCGGCATAGCGTTCAGGTAACTGTCAGCTTCACCCGGTAAACTGAAATCCTGCCTCGGTTCTTTTACACGACGATACAGAAAGCCGATCAAATTTCATGTGTGCCCGTCATGTCGATTGTCAGACTGTAATTCGCAATTCAGAATGGGGAGGCATTCATGCTCACAAAATCCGTACATTCTTTATCTCTCTTGCCCTGATCACCGTTTGCCTTTTTTCGGAAACCATTTCAAAAGCCAAAGGCCAGAACCTCACATTCTCTCAGGGTGTGGAGGCGGCCTGGACCATCGATCCGGGCCGAACTGAAATGAATACGAACTATCGATCGGCTTCGGCCCGGGCAGAAGCCGCCGGTTCCTGGTTTGCAGGCGGTCCGACCGTATCGGGTCAGTATTTTGACGATCATGCCATAGGCAGCAACGAAGGTTACACAACCTACGAAGGCGGCGTCTCCGTTCCGCTCTGGTTGCCCGGACAGGGAAGCGCCACCGTCAAAACCGCCAGAGCTGAAGCGCTGACTGTGCGGCAAAGGCTGCACGTGCAGCGGATGGCGGTCGCCACGAGGGTGCTGGATACCTCCGCCGGTGTGCTGGTGGCGCGGCGACGTCTCGGTATCGCTCAGGCCCAGCAGGAGGCATTGGAGAAAATCAGGCTCTCTGTTTACCGTGGTGTACAGTCAGGCGAAATGGCCCTGGCTGACGAACAGGCTGTTTCCGCAGAACTGGCAAACGCATCCAGTGAATATTCACTGGCTACCGAACAGGTTGAAACGGCGACATCGGCGCTCCGCATCGTGCTGGGCCGCTCTGGCGTTCCGGACATCCTTGCCTACGATGATCCGGCTGTGGCCCGTGCAAGACTGACTTCCGTCAGAATTCTCGAAGACAACGATCCACGTGTGAAAGCCGCCCAGCAGGCTGTCCACACAGCAGAAGAGGGCATGCGTCTGGCACGGGCTTCTTTCATGCCCAATCCGGAAGTCGGCATCAGCGCGATTCATGAAAAACAGTATGGCAGTCCGTGGGATGATCGGGTGGGGGTTACAGTGTCCATGCCGCTCCCCAGTGATGTCCGGGATGTTCCGATGGAGGCCGAGGCCAGAAACAAACTGGCTGCGGCCACCAGCCAGGAGCAGCAGGCGCGTCGCAGCGTACGCCAGGAACTGACGCAGGTTTTCGCCCATCTGACGGCCGCAAAAGACACATTCAGAAATTCTGTGTCGTCTGCAGACAACATGAACAGCCGCGCAAATGAGATGGCCCGGTCATGGCAGGCAGGAGAGACATCCCTGATCGAACTGTTGCGTGCCAGAGCTGCCGCATACAGTGCACAACAGATGCGTAATCAGGCGGAGATCGCCTGGCATGTCGCCATTATCCGGACATTAATCGCAGCAGGAGAATTTCAGTGAGTTTCAGACCTGTTGCTATCAGGTGCGGAAGGGGACTTCTGGCGCTCTTCTGTCTCTCCGGTGTGTTAAGGCACCCCGCAGTGGCGGCGGAAAACGAACCGGTCATCACGATGGGAGCGGCGGCGCAGACCAATGCAGCCCTGACGGTTTCAGTGGTGCAGTCCGGCGTGCTCGGCAAGACCCTCGATGCAATGGGGACCGTCATGTCCGAGGCGAACCGTAACGTTCGCATTCACCCGGCAGGTTCCGGAAAAGTTCTGACCATAGCCGTTGTTCCCGGACAGCATGTCCGTAAGGGCGAGGTGCTTCTCACCTATCAGGACCACTCCCTGCATCTGGTCCGTCTTGAGATGGCCAGAGCCCAGTCGGCGCTGGCGACGGCGCAGGCGGCCTACCAGAATGCCGCCGCTTCCTACAGCCGGGGGCGTATGCTGGAAGGCGCTACGGTCGCTGCCGGTGAGACCAAACGTCGTCTGGCGGTCTTGCAGGCAGCGAAAAACGATATTGCCGCCCGGCAGGCCGATATCGACACGCTGAACCATCAGCTCAAGGAGGAATACAACTCCGTTACGGAATCCGACAGGGTTCAGACCAGGACATCCGATGAGACATCAGCGATCATCGCGCCTGCCGCTGCGGAAGTGCAGAATGTATTCGTCGGTGTTGCGGACGATGTCTCCCCCGCAACGGAGCTGATGACCCTGTTCGATATCTCTTCCGTGTGGATTGTCTCGGACATTCTCCCGCAGGACGCCGCTCAGGTGGTGGAAGGCGGCGAGCAGACCACGGAACTCGTGTCGGACGCAGGGACGACCCTGCTGACATCGAAAATAACCTCGGTCGGTGACATGGCGGACCCGGCCACGGGTCTCGTTCGTGTCATAAGCACGGCTCCCAATCCGGAGGGCCATCTTCATCCCGGCATGTTCCTCAACACCCATCTGCCGACGCGCGAAAAGACGGCAGGCATCATTGTGCCGGAAAGCGCTGTCACGGAAATCAATGGCGAGAGTTTCGTCTTTGTGCCGGCGGGTCCGAACCGTTTCCGGCCACAGGAGGTGCATGTTGGTGCTGCAGGCAATGGGCAGAAAGTCATCACCTCCGGCCTCTCCGCCGGGGAGCGGATCGTGACGCACGGCGCATTCGCCCTGAAGGCGGTGATGCTGGTGTCGGATATGGATGACGGAGACTGAGAGCGTCATGCGTAGATTTCTCTCCGCTCTTCAGGTCCGGCGCTGGCTGGTGCTCGGGATCCTCGGTCTGATTTTCATCGCCGGATGCATCACCGTGCGCGGCCTCCCTGTGGAAGCTGTGCCGGACATTTCCCCCCGGCAGGTGCTTGTGTCCGTTGTTGCGCCGGGTCTTGCCACGGAAGAGGTCGAGCGGCTCATCACCTTTCCGATCGAGGCCAGCATGGCGGGTATCCCGGAGATAACGGATCTCCGGTCGGTCTCCCGCTCGGGGGTCTCCGTCGTTTATCTCCAGTTTGCTGACGATACGGACATCAATCTCGACCGCGCTCGGGTGCAGGAACGGCTTCAGCAGGCCAGAGACGCGATATCCGTGCCCGGGATCAGCGTGAATATCGGACCGCTGGCGACCGGGCTTGGTGAGATCATGCAGTTGCAGATCAAGGGCGACGGTTATTCCCTGATGGATCTGAACCGCCTGATGACATGGACGGTCGCGCCCCAGCTGAAGCTGGTACCAGGTGTCGTGGACGTCAACGTCAACGGTGGCGCGGAACAGACCTTTCAGGTAGCGCTCGATCAGGCCCGCCTTCTGGCACTCGGCGTGTCGGTCGATGACGTTTTCCGGGCCGTGGACAGCAACAACTCCGCATCCGGCGGCGGCTGGATCGAACATGGAGAGGAACAGCAGATCGTCGTCGGGCGTGGGCTGATTGGTTCGCTCAAGGATTTCGGTTCTGTTCCGGTCCGCACCAACGCCAACGGTTCCGCCATCTTTCTACGTGATGTCGGACGTATTTCCATGGGACCGCGAACACGGCTTGGGGCGGTCACGCGGGATGGTCAGGGCGAGATCGTCATCGGCGTCATCATGATGCGCATGGGAGCGAGTTCGGACGCCACGCTGGCCGCCATCAATGCGGCGCTTCCCGATATTCGCCGGTCCCTTCCCAAAGGCGTGACGCTTGAACCTTATTATGTCCGGTCGACACTGACGGACAGCACCATCAGAACGGTCAAGGAAAACCTTGTCGTCGGCGCGCTTCTGGTGATCAGCGTCCTGATCGTGGTCATCGGTGACTGGCGGGCGTCTCTGGTCATCGCGTCCGTCATTCCGTTTGCGCTGGTCTGCGCCATGACCGGCATGCGCTGGTTCGGAATTTCGGCCAATCTGCTGAGTCTCGGAGCCATTGATTTCGGGATGATCGTCGACAGTTCCCTTGTCGTGGTGGAAAGCCTCATGACCCACCGCGCGCGGGATCAGGCCAGCGGGCAGAAGACGCCGCTGGCCACTCTTGCGATTGCATCGGCGTCGGAAGTGCTTCGTCCCGTGAGCTTCGGCATTCTTGTCATTGTCATGGTCTATCTGCCGATCCTGACCCTACAGGCCATCGAGGGCAAGATGTTCCGGCCCATGGCGCAGACAGTGATCATGGCCCTCCTGGCTTCGCTGTTTTACTGCATCGTCGGCGTGCCGGTGCTGGCGGCTCTGGTGATGAAATCCGTCGGCCGTCACAACGATACGCGTCTGGTGGCCGTTCTGCGACGTGGATATGGTCCTGTCCTGAACTGGTGTGAGCATCGTCCCCGGATACTTTTCGGCACAACGACGGTCATTTTTGCATTTTCCATCTGGGTCGGGCTGCATCTCGGCGGGGAGTTCATCCCTTCTCTCGGAGAAGGCGCGCTGACGGTGACAACGACACGCCTGCCCGGCATATCGCTGCCTCAGGCTCTGAAGGAAGTCAGTATTCAGGAGCGTATCCTGCGCCGGTTTCCTGAAGTCACCGCCGTTGTCAGCAACACGGGAACATCGGCGATTCCCACTGATCCGATGGGCGTCAACGAGACGGACAGTTTCATCTTCCTGAAACCGCCATCCCAGTGGACTACGGCGCGGACACAGGAAGGCCTCGTGACGGCGATGAGCGGGGTGCTGAGCGACGAACTGCCGGAAGTGGCGCAGTCATGGAGCCAGCCGGTGCAGATGCGGATGGATGATCTCCTGTCCGGCGTCCGGACACAGATCGCCGTTTCAATCTATGGTGATGATCTCGATACGCTGGCACGACTGGGCGACCGGGTCGCTGCCGTTCTGCAGGCCGTGCCCGGAGCCGCCGATGTTGCGCCACAGGGAAAGGGGACCGTTTCCTTCATTCATATCGACATCGACCGCAGGCAGGCCGCGCGTCTTGGCGTCTCCCAGCAGGAACTTCTGAATGTGGTTGAAGCTGTCGGCGGTCACATAGGAAAGCCCGTCACGGTCGGTGACGCCCTGATCAGCACGCAGGTTCGTTATGATCCGGCCCAGGTCGGCACACCGGACCAGATCGCCCGCCTCAGGATACGTCGCGCGGACGGACGCGGGGCGGTTCTGCTTTCCGAGGTGGCGAAGGTCACGGTGCAGGACGGTCCCCCCCGCATTGGTCGGGACAATATCCGCCGTCGCCTGATCGTGCAGGCCAATGTGCGCGGGCGTGATCTGAGTTCCTTTGTGACGGAAGCGCAGAAGGCCGTCAGCACGAAAGTCAGTCTGCCTGCGGGCTACCACATGGTCTGGGCCGGGCAGTTCCAGAATCTGCACTCGGCGATGGCGCGTCTGGAAGTTGTCGTGCCGATCGCTCTGACGCTGATTTTCGCGCTGCTTGTCGCCGCCTTGAATTCCATTCGACTGGCCGGACTTGTTTTCATCAATCTGCCCGTCGCCGCGACAGGCGGTATTCTGGCGCTCGCGCTTCGCGGCCTGCCGTTCAGCGTCTCGGCAGGGATCGGGTTTATCGCCCTGTTTGGTGTGGCGGTTCTGAACGGTGTGGTGCTCGTCACCGCCATAAGTTCCCTGCGTCTGGCGGGAAAAGATGCGGCGCGTGCAGCGTTCGAGGCGGCTGAAGAGCGTTTCCGTCCGGTCATGGCGACCGCTCTGGTAGCCAGTCTGGGCTTCATTCCCATGGCGATTTCGACCAGTGCGGGCGCCGAGGTCGAGCGACCGCTGGCCACGGTTGTGATCGGCGGACTGATCTCCTCGACCCTTCTGACGTTACTTGTGCTGCCGTCGCTCTATGCTCGCGTCATGAAAAATCACGTCTCATGAAAATCCTGATCATCGAAGATGAAAGTGCGCTTGGCTCGGCTGTCAGGGACCGTATCCGGCAGGCGGGTCATGTCGCCGACTGGTTCAGAACCCTCTCCGACGCCCGTGCGGCGCTGCGAGCCTCGTCCTATGATTTTCTGCTGCTGGATCTCGGTCTTCCGGACGGCAATGGTCGGGACCTGCTGCGGGAAATCCGTCGTGATCGCTCCCCGCTGGCGATCCTGATTACGACAGCGAGGGATCAGATCAGCGACAGGATCGCCGGATTATCGGACGGGGCGGATGATTATATCGTCAAACCTTATGATCTGGACGAACTTGTCGCCCGCATCGAGGCTGTCGCCCGACGTTATGTGGCGCTGCCCGACAATGTCGTGACGATTGGCGATATCGAGATCGATCTTTCCCGTCGGCAACTCAGACACAGCGGACAGGATGTCGATCTTTCCGCACGGGAATGGGCGATTGTCGAGCTTCTTGCCCGTCGCCCGGGGGCGCTGTGCAGCCGTGAGCAGATCGAAGATGCTCTCTATGGTCTCAGTGATGATGTGGAAAGCAACGCCATTGAGGTTTTCATCAGCCGGATACGTAAGAAAACGGAAGCCGGTCTGATCGTGACAGTCCGCGGACGGGGCTACAGCCTCGCAGGAACGGCGTCACGATGAAGCGCTGGAGTCTGGCGTCCCGCATTGTGTCCGGGACTCTGATCATCGTGCTCGGTGCCCTGGTGCTTCTCAGTGTCCTTGTCGCGGCCTTTACCCGTTATGAAGTCACGGAACGTCTCGACAACTCCTTGCAGGAAGTGGCCGAACGCCTGGAATTTGTTGTGGGTGAACTGGATAAAAACGGTCCGGCATCTGCCGTGCCGGGCGGACATGTCGCGCGCCTGCCCGGTGTGAACCGGCGGACTCTGGCCTATCAGATCTCCACGCCGGAGGGGCAGCTTGAAGTCAGGTCGCAGAATGCGCCGGAGACGCCGTTCGTTCCACATCTGGATGCGGGATTCTACAATATTCCGTCATTCCGGGTGTATGTCGTCCCTTCTGTCTCCAGCCATCATTACATTCTGGTGGGCGAGCCGACTTTTCACAGAACTGAAGCCGTCAGGCGGGCTATTCTGATTTCAGTCCTGCCGATGGTGATCTTTTTCCCGGCGATCTGGCTTCTGGTCCGCTGGCGTGTGCGTCGCGCCATGCAGCCTCTTACAAGTCTCCAGCAGGAAATCCGAAGCCGAGGGGGAACCAATCTGGCTCCAATTCCGCCGCTGGATCTGCCCGAAGAGCTTGTCGCAATCCACTCCGCCGTCAACCTTCTGCTGGAGCGTCTGAAAATGGCGCTTTCCACCGAACGTGCGTTCGCCGCCAATGCAGCCCATGAACTCCGTAATCCCATCGGAGCGCTTCTGGCGCAGGTGCAGATTCTGAAAGGCATGCTACAGCACTCGGAACATGATGAACGTGCGACAACCATCATGCATCAGGCCCGCAGAATCGGCCGGATGATGGAAAAACTGCTTCAGCTTTCGCGCGCAACGTCGGGCATTGCCCTCGCGGAGGACAGATTTGATCTGGTGCCTGTCATCCGGTTTCTTGCGCAGGAACTGGAGCGGGAAAAAGGCCAGGTCATCGAACTTTCAGGAACGCCACACCTCATGATTCGAGGTGATATGGATGCTGCTGGTATCCTGTTTCGTAACCTTCTGGAAAATGCCGTTCTTCATGGCTCTTCCTTACAGCCGGTACGGGTGGTTATCACAGAGGATTCTGATGTTCTGATCTCCAATGACTGCGATCCCCTCACATCCGAAATTCTGCAGGATATGGAAAAGCCTTTTGTGAGAGGCGCAACAGATGCGGAAGGAAGCGGGCTCGGACTTGCGATCGTTCGCCAGATATCGCTTCAGCTTCGGGCTGATATCGTGATTACTTCTCCTGTTCCGGGAAAGACAAGAGGTATTACCGTTTCCATCCGCTTCCCTTCTGGTGACACTGAAACCAGCGCAAGATTTAAAGAGATCGAACCTGTATGACACACCGCTTTTTCGTGGAACATCTTTGGCGAACATCCAGTGTCCGGTTGGCCTGATAGGGGATACGTCGGAAACTGCCATGAAATTCGACGGCTTCCGCCCGTGAAAGGTCGGTCATCCGCCAGCTTTCGAATTTTGGGACAATGAACAGTTCTACCGAGCGTCTGTATCTCCCTTGTGTTCTGGGGGGCAGGTGCAACATCGGCATATTCGTCGAGAAAGTGCCTGAAGAAGCTCGTGACGGTCATCAGACTGTCTGTCAGCCGGATTTTCTCCGGTATGAACCAGCGCAAGGATACTGATAGCTTCATCTCGGGTGAGATCCGCAGTCTCCAGGGCCCCCATGCTAGCCGATCGGATGGCGTTGGTTGTCGCCTCCCGCCAGAGCGGGAATTGCATGACGTAGCCAGACTGAAGCAGTTCAGAGGCATCGCAACGCGTCTCCGTATCATCCACGTTAACTGACGACACGTCCTGAATTATAACCATATCTAATAGAATATAGATCTTTATATAACCTGCACATATAATATTATAAAGAGAAGGTCTTGGACGGATAAGTCGGAATGGCCTTAAAATAATCCCGAAATGAACAGTGCAACAATTTGACGCGTCATCAGACGGCTACTGGATGACCGCTTCTGACTGTCGACGCGGGTTCACTCTTTACAAATAAAAGGCATCTTTCCGGATGTCGAAAAGACCTTGGATGTTATGAATGCAGAATGCTCATGAGATAGCGTTCCTTCTGGCACGTTTTCAGTTCGCCTTTACTGTTGGCGTTCATATTATCTTTCCAGCCTTTTCAATTGGTCTTGCTGCATACTTGGCCGTTCTCGAGGGATTATGGCTGGCAACCGGTCGGCAGGTTTTTCTCGATCTCTACCGATACTGGATCAAGGCCTTCTCCGTCGTCTTCGGCATGGGAGTCGTGTCCGGTCTGGTCATGGCCTACGAATTCGGCACGAACTGGTCGGTGTTCTCAAAGAAGGCGGGACCGATTACCGGCGTCCTGCTGTCCTACGAAGTCATGACCGCTTTCTTCATGGAGGCCGGCTTCCTCGGTGTGATGCTGTTCGGCATGAACAAGGTGGGACGAGGGCTGCATTTCGCCGCGACCTGCTGCGTCTCGGTCGGTACGCTGATCTCCATGACCTGGATTCTGGCGTCCAATTCATGGATGCAGACACCGCGCGGTTACCGGATCGACCCTGCGAACGGACAGTTCCTGCCAGATGACTGGCTGGCTATCATCTTCAATCCGTCCTTTCCGTTTCGCCTCGTGCATATGGGACTGGCGGCGTTCCTGTCTGTAGCTTTTGCCGTTGGCGCAACAGGCGCGTGGCACCTCCTGAAAGCGCGGCGGCAGGGCAGGATTTCAAGCGAGCCCGTGCGTGTCATGTTCTCAATGGCCATGTGGATGGCGGCCATCATCGCGCCACTCCAGATTTTTGCAGGCGATGCTCACGGGCTGAACACGCTGAAATATCAGCCTGCCAAGCTTGCTGCGATGGAAGGCGACTGGAACAGCGAGGGACGTGCGCCGGAGCTACTGTTCGGTATCCCAAACATGAAGACCGAACATACGGATTACGCCATCGGGGTGCCGCTGCTGGGATCGCTGATCCTCACGCACAGTCTGGACGGCAAGGTGCCGGGGATGAAGGATTTCCCCCGTGACCAGCGGCCGCCGTCTCCGGTCATCTTCTTCTCGTTCCGTATCATGGTGGCTCTGGGCGTTCTCATGATGCTGGTCGGGTTCTGGTCACTGTGGCACCGGCGGAACAGCACGCTCTTTACCAGCCCGGCCTTTCATCGCGTGGCGCTTTGCATGGCTCCCGCCGGTTTTCTGGCCCTGCTGTGTGGCTGGATAACCACCGAGGTCGGTCGCCAGCCCTGGACTGTTTACGGACTTCTGCGGACTTCACAGAGCGTTTCGCCAGTCGTGCTGTCTAGCATGGTGGTGTCGATGACCGTGTTCGTCGTTGTCTACGTCGTCGTTTTTGGTTCGGGTCTCGGCATTCTTGTCCGCATGCTTGGCCGTGAACCCGAGGAAGGCGAACACGACGCCGATCCGTCCCATGCCTCCGATATTCTGGCGACGCGAACCCATCCCGCCATCGTCGATGCTTCTGCTGCGAAAGGTGCTTGAAAGATGATGGATTTTGCACACTGGCTGCCGATCATCTGGGCCGTTATCCTGATCGCTGCGATCTCGATCTATGTCATTCTTGACGGGTTCGATCTCGGCATTGGCATGCTGTTCATGCTCGAACGGGACGAGACACGACGCAATGTCATGATCAGCACGATCGCTCCGGTCTGGGACGGTAACGAGACATGGATGGTTCTGGGGGGCGCCGTGCTCTACGGTGTTTTCCCCGGCGCTTATGCCACGCTGCTGCCCGCCTTCTATCTGCCGATCGTGCTGATGCTGGTTGCCCTGATCTTTCGTGGTGTCGCCTTCGAATTCCGCGTAATGACCAGAGGCACACCCCGCGCACGACACTGGGATCTTGGTTTCATGATCGGCTCGGCGGTTGCCGCGTTCTGTCAGGGATCGGTCCTCGGCGGCGTGATCCAGGGCGTCAAGGTTACTGACGGCGCTTTTTCAGGCGGATCACTCGACTGGCTGACACCATTCACCATCCTTTGCGGACTGTCGGTGATGTGCGGTTATGCCCTGCTTGGCGCAACGTGGCTGGTATGGCGGACGACCGGCGTTCTGGAAGCCTCTTGCCGCCACTGGGCAGGCCGACTGGCGATCGGGCTGTTCACATGTATCGTCGCTGTCAGCTTCTGGACGCCCCTGCTGCATGCGCCTTATCTCCGCCGCTGGACGGAATGGCCGAACATCCTGTTCGTGGCCCCGGTGCCTGTACTCGTGATCGTGTTTGGTCTTCTGCTGGCTGCAAGTCTGCGAAAAGGGCATTCTCGTGTGCCTTTCCTTTGCGCTCTTGGCTGGTTCTTTCTGTGCCTGTCCGGTCTTGGCATTACCGTATGGCCCTATGCCGTGCCGCCAACACTGACCCTGTGGGACGTGTCGTCGCCGCCTTCCAGCCAGTTCTTCCAGCTTGTCGGGACCGTCACCCTTCTGCCGATCATCCTGACCTACACAATTTACTCCTATCGCGTGTTTCGCGGAAAAGTGTCTGAAGCCGATGGCTACCATTGAAATTGTAAAGGGTGACGGTTCGCGGGCGTCCCGTCACCTGAGCATCCGGTTGGCGTGGCTTATCGCCATCTGGATTGTCAGTACCGCCGCATTCTTTATCGCAGCCTCGTTACTTCATCTTCTGGTGCCCAAATGAAAAATGCATCTCTCCTGATGGCCGAAAGAACAGGCACAATGTCTGAAAGCCCCATGATTTTCGAATTCGAGCGCGACTTCGCCGGTTCGCTGCGTTGTATTCCCATGATTACGCGGCAAAAGCTCGATATTGTCGGCATCAAGATGACGCTTCGTCAGTGGAGCCGGCTGTCGCGTGAGGAACGGGGCAGGCTGGTGGAGATGTGCTGCGATACGCCCGCGGAACAGGAAGCATACCGCGCCCTTGTTCTGGATCTGATTGCGGCACGGGCGGATGAGCCTGTGCGCTTTCTGCCCCCTCTGACGTTTGAAGACTGGCGCGAGGCGGATCAGATGCCGGAAGCGGTATCGATACAGGCAGAGGCGGACGGTGTGCCAGTTCCCACGCCGCAGCAATGGGCAGCGTTATCGCCGCTTGAGCGATTTGCGCTGATCAAGCTCGCAAGATCGAAGCATGAAAATGAAAATTTCGTGCCAGCATTGAAAGAGTTCGGCATCCTTCAGGGAGAGGGTTGATATCATGAGCAAAGAAAAAGAATCTGAATTCAAGCCCTATCATCATCCTGCTGGTGGATGGGGAGCCGCGAACGCGACAGCCAAGGTCCTTATGGAACAGAGTGTTCTGGTCAAGGGATCACGCGGTCTGCTGGCAATGAACCAGCCGGGCGGCTTCAAATGCCCGAGCTGTGCTTTCCCTGATCCCGATCATCGCAAGACACTTGAATTCTGCGAGAACGGTGCCAAGACGCTGGCGCATGAGGTGACCAAGGCGCGCGTCACGCGGGAGTTCTTCGCCCAGCATACCGTCACGGAACTGATGGAGCGCAGCGATTACTGGCTGGAGATGCAAGGGCGTCTGACCGAGCCCATGCGCTATGATGCGGCAACCGACAAATACGTTCCGGTCGCTTGGGACGATGCGTTCGCGTTGATCGGCAAGCATCTTCAGGCGCTCGACAGTCCGCATCAGGCGGAGTTCTACACATCCGGCAGAACGGCCAATGAAACGGCGTTTCTCTATTCCATCTTCGTGCGTGAATTCGGGACCAACAATTTCCCCGACTGCTCGAACATGTGCCACGAGCCGACATCGCGGGGACTGCCGCCAGCCATTGGCATCGGCAAAGGCACGATTGTCATGGCCGATTTCGAGCATGCCGAGGCAATCTTCGTTATCGGACAGAATACGGGCACCAATTCCCCACGCATGATGACGAACCTCGTGGAGGCGCGCAAACGCGGCATCCCGATCGTGCTGATCAATCCGATGCCCGAACGTGCGCTGATCCGCTTCACCGAGCCGCAGGACATCCTGCAGATGGGGACGTTTGGTTCAACCGCGATTTCCAGCGAATTCGTGCATGTGCGTATTGGTGGCGATCTGGCCATTTTCAAAGGCATGATGCGCGCGCTGTTCGAAGCCGAAGAGCGTGGTGAGAAGGTTCTGGATCAGGACTTCATCGCGGAGCACACAGCGGGACTGGAGGCTCTGCGTGCGGATGTGATGTCAGTCTCCTGGGCGGATATCACCCGCATATCCGGAGTGTCTGAAGAACAGATCCGCCGGATTGCCGGAATTTACGCCAAATCGAACGCGACGATCATCTGCTACGGGATGGGACTGACGCAGCATCAGGAAGGTTCTCATCTTGTTCAGCAGGTGGCGAGTCTGCTGCTTCTGAAAGGGAATTTCGGAAAGAAGGGTGCAGGTATCGCCCCGATCCGGGGGCATTCCAACGTGCAGGGCGACCGCACGGTCGGCATCGACGAGAAGCCAACGCAGGCCTATCTGGATCGCGTGCGGGATGTCTTCGGGTTCGAGCCGCCGCGTGAGCACGGTCATCATGTCGTCGAAGCGGTCGCGGCCATGGAAGAAGGCACGGCAAAGGTTTTCTTTGGCATGGGTGGGAATTTCGCTCGCGCCATCCCGGATACCGAGCGTTCCTATGAAGCGATGGGACGGCTGAACCTGACGGTCAACGTCACGACCAAGCTGAATCGTGGCCATCTGGTTCACGGCAAGGACGCACTGATCCTGCCGGTCGTGTCCCGCTCCGAGATTATCCGGACAACCAAGGGAGAGCAGTTCGTCACCATCGAGGATGCGATGTCGAACGTGACCCCGTCGCGCGGTGTGTTCGAACCGGTCAGCCCGGATGTGAGACCGGAAACCGAGATCATCTGTCGCGTGGCAATGGCGACGCTGCCTCATTCGAAAACAGCGTGGGCAGATTATATCGAGGATTATACGCTGATCCGTGACAGGATTGCGGAGGTCTATCCCGAGATTTACACCGGTTTTTCGGAGAAAATGAAAGATCCTCACGGTTTTCATCTCGATATTCCACCGCGCCGACGCGTGTGGAAAACGCCGAACGGCAAGGCGAACTTCATTGTCATGCCGGGACTTGAAGTCAACGACGTCA
Source organism: Acetobacter aceti NBRC 14818 (assembly GCF_000193495.2). Taxonomy (NCBI): domain Bacteria; kingdom Pseudomonadati; phylum Pseudomonadota; class Alphaproteobacteria; order Acetobacterales; family Acetobacteraceae; genus Acetobacter; species Acetobacter aceti. Next base: position 2,981,526 of record NZ_AP023410.1, read on the forward strand.
TCGAAGATCCGGCCATGCTGCGTCTGGCGACGATCCGTTCGCACGATCAGTACAACACCACGATCTACAGCAATAGCGACCGGTATCGTGGTGTGTACAACAACCGCCTCGTCATTTTCATGAACAAGGAGGATCGTGAAGATCGGGGGCTGGAGAACGGAGCGGTCATCGGTCTGGAAACCTATAGCGAGGACGGACGCCGTCGGTACGTCGATGGGCTGACGATCCTTGACTATCCCATGCCGCGTGGCGCCATCGCGGGGTATTACCCGGAACTCAATCCGCTTCTGCCGCTTGATTTTTATGACGAGATCAGTGGCACGCCAGCCGCCAAGGCCATTCCGGTCAAAGTGGTGCCGAGTATTGCCTCGGCGGCGCCAATCCGGATCGCTGGCTGAGTATGTCCCATTCAATGCGGCGTTATCCCTCTGGGGGTAATGTCGCGGATGGAAAGCGAAGACCTTAGAACATGAATGCAGAACTCTTGCCGGTCGTCAGGCCCACAAAAGACCAGCTCAATCGACCGCTCAGGGATCTACGCATTTCCGTGATGGATCGGTGCAATTTTCGCTGCTCCTATTGCATGCCGGATTCGATTTATCATGAAGGTTTCAGTTTTCTGACGCCTGATGAACGGCTGAGTTTTGACGAAATCGAACGGGTGGCACGGGTAGCGGCTGAACTGGGCGTGACCAAGTTGCGGCTGACCGGAGGAGAACCACTGCTTCGTCCGAACCTGCCGGAACTGGTGGCGCGGCTTGTGCGGATTCCGGGGATCGAAGATATCGCGCTCACGACCAACGGGATGCTGCTGGCGCGTCAGGCTGCTGCACTTCGTAAAGCTGGTCTGCACCGTGTGACCGTGAGTCTCGATAGTCTGGATCCGACTGTGTTTGCGCGCATGAGCGGCGGACGCGGTGATCTGCAAACCGTGCTGGATGGTATCGAGGCAGCGCGTGCAATCGGTTTTCCTCATGGAGTGAAGATCAACACGGTTGTGCAGCGTGACGTGAACGACGCGGGTATCCCGAAACTTCTTGCACACTTCCGGCATACAGATGTGATCGTACGCTTGATAGAATATATGGATGTCGGCAATCGCAACGGCTGGGACCGTGCTGACGTCGTAACCTCGCGCGAGATGATGACGCGGATCGATGCGCTCTGGCCTCTTGATCCGGTGTCCCCTGCTTATCGTGGCGAAGTCGCTGCCCGTTACCGCTATGTCGATGGTGGTGGAGAGATCGGGTTCATCTCCTCGGTCAGTGCGCCGTTTTGCGGAAATTGCTCGCGGGCGCGGCTCTCTTCAGATGGGCAGCTATTCACCTGTCTCTTCGCCACGAAAGGCACCGACCTGCGGACAGTCCTGCGTGATGCCGATCATGCGGGTGAGGATGAGCCGCTCCGACAGGCGCTGGCGGGCATCTGGCATCGTCGCACCGATCGATACAGCGAAGAGCGTCAGGAACGACGGTCCCGGGCTGAAGCTTCTCCTGAGGATAAGGCGGGGGAGAAAATTGAAATGCACTATATCGGAGGGTGATGCGATGAATGGAGAAAGGCCGGTTTTCATCCATGACATGGTGATCCGCGAGGTGCGTCTTGTCGGCAAGATGATGTCTGTGACTGCGGTTTTATGAAGCCTCTCTACGGACTTGTTCTCGCGGGCGGTGTCAGCCGCCGCATGGGACAGGACAAGGCGGCGCTTGCTTATCAGGGGCGACCGCAACTTGACCGTGCGTTCAGCCTGCTTGCGCCGCGCGTCAGCCGCTGTTTTGTATCCCTGCGGGAAAACCAGAAAACCGATGCCGTGAGATGCGTCTATCCCGGAATCACCGATAGGTCTCAGGAAATCGGACCTGCCGCAGGTTTGCTCGCCGCTTACGAGGAATATCCTGATGTCGCATGGCTAGTACTGGCATGCGACCTGCCGTTTCTGGACGCGCCAACGCTCGATGCGCTGATTCAGGCCCGTCGGGAGGGATATACGGCTGTTGCGTTCCGAAGTGAGCATGACGAGTTACCGGAACCGTTCTGTACCATCTGGGAACCTGAGGCTCTGGAAATATTATCTCATCAGGTAGCGTCTGGCAGGGTCGGGCCGCGGCAGGCGCTTTTCAGCGGCGTTACAGGTCTTTTACCTCCATGCACCCCCGGCGCACTCGACAATATCAATACACCCGAGGAGCGGGAGCAGGCTGAAGTCAGGCTTGCCCACTGGCAGGAGCAGATATGCCAAGGATAGAACTCGAATATTTCGCACAACTGGGTGAACAGGCTGGTCGTCGCGTCGAAACGAGAGAGACGTCGGAGACCACGGCGGCAGCGCTTTATGAGGAACTTCGTGCGGCATATGGCTTTGCGCTTCCTGCCGGGCAGATGCGTGTTGCCGTGAATGCGGCTTTCCGACCCTGGACCCAGAGTCTGAAAGAAGGGGACCATGTGGTGTTCATTCCACCGGTCAGTGGCGGATGAGCCGCTTTCTGATTGCCGACACGACCGTCGACATCGGCGCGCTACGGGAAACGCTTCTGAAGCCAGAGGCTGGCGGTTTCTGCACTTTCGAGGGATGGGTGCGACAGACGAACGATGGAAGGCTCGTTTCAGCCATCGAGTATGAGGCGTTTGCACCTCTGGCTATTTCCGAAGGACGGTCCATTCTCGACGAGGTGAGGGAACGTTTTGACATCACGGCGACCTGCGCGATGCATCGGACGGGTTATCTGCCGGTTGGTGATCTCGCCGTATGGATCGGTGTTGCCGCACCCCATCGCGATGCCGCATTCAAGGCCTGCCGTTACGTCATTGATGAGATCAAGCGTCGCGTGCCGATCTGGAAACGCGAGCATTATGTGGATGGTCAAATTGAATGGGTGGCCTGTCATCATGTCGGCTGAAACGGCAGGTCTGTCCGGTAAGGGCGGTGGTTGCGCGCCATGATTCCCTTATTTCATACAACGAAAGTGACGGGCCTCGATTGTCCAGAGCAGGAGTTCGACCTGAATATCGCCGATGAGGTGCCGGTCAAACTTGTCTTCAATGGAATATTTCCCTACGGCGTGATGATGCTGACGCCGGATCATCTGACGGATTTCGCATTTGGTTACTGTCTGACGGAACGCATTATTGAGAAGGCAGAACAAATACGATCGGTCGTGATGACGGAAAGTGAAGATGGTCCGACGCTTGATATCACGGTTTCGGGTGACTGCTTTTCGGCGTTGTTGCGGCGCAGACCCCGAGCCCAGACCGGGCATTCGAGCTGTGGGATCTGCGGCAGCGACGATGTGCCCTCAGTGGATGCGAGCTGTCAGTCGCCTTTTGTGCTCAATCCCAGGATTTCGTCGGCTGCGATCCGTCGTGCGTTGCAGGATCTTGACCGCTGGCAGACACTGAATACTGCGACACGCATGGTCCACGGAGCAGCGTGGGCAAACGGGGAAGGCGAGATTCTTCTGATCCGGGAAGATATCGGTCGCCACAATGCGCTCGACAAGCTGATCGGTGTTCGTATGCGCAACGGCACGCTTTCCGACGACGGAATCTGTCTACTCACCAGCCGTTATTCCTATGAAATGGCGCTCAAGACAATATGCGCGGGCATGACCACTGTTGTCGCAGTATCAGCCCCGACTGAGCGTGCTTTTCGGCTGGCCGAGCGGATGAACCAGACGTTGATTGCAATCGCCCGGCATGACCGGCAGTTCGTCTTCTGCGGCGGTGAACGTCTGACGGGGCGATGATACCATCGGTTGAGACAGGAGTTGTTGTGCAGGAGCAGCGCGTGTCAGTGCGCCATGCCAGGGTATGCATTGCATGGCCTCGTCGAGAATGGAGTCGAAACAAGGACTGTGATGCCTTCGGCATTTCCGGTTCTGGCTGCTCACCCTTGCAGAGGCGCATGATATCCTGAAGAGCATCAGTGCATTACCCCATGAAGTCTCGGTTACGTGGCAGGCGATCGTATGAAGCATCAAGTTCGGCTTCATTCCGACAGCCGTGCATATCGTCCTGCTACTGCTGGAGGCCATGTAAACACAGTGCGATGATTTCGCGATCGAAGTGAATGTCCTTCCCAACGTAATAATCATCGACAAGCTGGTCAGCAAGGAACTCGATATATTACGATCAGTGCTCTCTAGGCGAAACAGGTGCTCTTCAACATCATAGAAACCGGGCTGCTTCATATCGCCTTTCCATTCCTCCAATCAGAACCGGAGGAGTGGAATCACAGAAAGCGACTCAAAACCCAGTTTTTTAGAGTCCTTCACGGCACAGAAATCCCGCTACAGGACCTTGGTTTATTAGAAAAATATCGTCCTATTATAGAAATAATTATAATGAAAATTAAATAAAATTCATTTCTGTTGTGTTTGTCGGATTTTTATAAAATATAGATATTTTTTATAAAATTTATTTTCTTATTGGTATGTGAGCTTTTTCTTTATTAATGAAATTATTTTGTCATAGCGACCGCAAGAAATTATATTGTTGTCCTTTTCTAATCTAAACTTCTCCCACTCACCAAAATAAGCTCCTTTTATAATGGCTTTATTGTTTTCATTAATCGGAGACGATGTAACAACACCATTTTTCTGAAAAGATATTCCGCAAAGGCTTTTATCACCAAGGAAATCCAGCATCAAAACTGGCGATAAGCTGTCCATCCCGTCAATATGTAGCACAGGCGCGTCTTTATGGGCTACAATCAGGAATATAGTATTTCCTGAAATAAATGCATGTACTGGGTGAGTAAAAGGCGTGCCGTTTCCACTGCTACCAAACCAGAGCGCACTTTCTTGTGGATGAATATAAGCCTCTAACCCTCTGTGATCATAAATTTTATATGGACCATCAATATCCATAGCCTGTGAAGGAATATTTTCTTTTTCCCAATCAGAAAATTCATAAAGAAAGTTATTTTTTACTTTTCCACAGACCCAATTATCAATAAATGAGACTAATTTTTTGGGATTGAGAACAGAAAAAGAACCACCAAAATGCTCTTTTCCTTCAATCGAATAGTCTTCTATATGGTAGTAAGAAATCTTTGCTTCGTTGACAGCATCAAAAAGTGCATATGATCGGTTGATTTTTTTTGAAAATGATAAAGCAAGGCCATTAGTGCCCTTACTAAAAGCGCTATTATGAAATGCAGATCCAACAAACCCTGTTACGTTTTTATTTCTGAAAAGACAGAGCTGATCGCACAAAGATAAATTCTCTGGACTTACAATAGAAAACCCATCGTTCCTTAAACTCTCTGATATCTCCTTTTCGTTTTTTATGTACAATCCCCCGTATTTTAAATTTTCTCTTGTAATATATACATTTTTTATTGAACGCAATTCTGGATCCGAATGCTGCATCGCCTTATCGCCAATTGATTGATAAAATTTGGCCAGTTCGTCATTTACGCAATTCCTATCCATCATGGGAGATTCTGCAACGATAAGATTTTTAATAATTACCGGAAATGTAAAGACTACAAAATCATTTTCGTCTATATCAAGAAGAAATAAAAATTCACGAAACCAAACCAGAGAAAGAATTTTTTCTCTGCTTAAATGGCTATTTAAAGCAATTTTATAGCCCATACTTTTAAATTTTTTGTAGTTCCACCACCGAGGCAGCGTATCCATTATAAAATGACCGTAATGGCCTACAAAAAAACCTCCCCAATAAATATCTGAGATAGAAGGAAAAGCACTTCTTGGGTTGAATTTTCCAAGAATATAATGTTTTTTCCCCATCACATAATCTAGTTCAGGCCCTCTGAATAGAGATCCTGCGGATATGATACGCCCATATTTATCATAAATACCAGAAAAATCCTCAAGTAATCTTTCACTGGAGGGGATGGCGAGGGCCGTTTTATATTCAAATACTTCCATGTCCTCACTAATAAGATCATATGATAGATTTTCACGTTCACATGGGGCAATCATGAATATTCCTTCGTGTAGACTTGGAAATTTTAAAATGGCAAAATAAATATATCACGAAAACATAAGAAAATTACTTAAAATTTCCTGTTTTCTCGTAACCCATGCTCAATATAATGGGCAAAGCCATCCCATCCAGAATGAGAAATATCGGGATTTAAAGAGAGGTAGCTATCGGCATTAAAGACAGTTCCAGCGAGTGGAGGTGCTTCCATTTCAAAAAATCCAGCTCCAAATTCCTGTAAAAAATCCCTCTTTTCCTCTTCGTTATTCCATGCAGAACGGTAAATAGGCTCTTTCTCCAAGGCTGTCAGAAGATTTGCATTTCGCTCCAGATCGGCCTTCTGGCCAGAGCTTTTTGCTTCCTTCAATTCAATACCGCTGTCCATTAGATAAAATCTATTATGCATTTCTCCATTCCAGAGGACACGCACTCCTCCAAAACCGGCTCTTAAAAATCGCAGGGAAAAATCTGTATGTTCATGCCCGTAACGCCCAAATCGGGTATCCATATAACCTACAGATGCCAAAGCTTTCGCATTCTGCGCTAGCAACATGCCTCCGATCATGTGCCCCACCCCCAGATTCATGGCGGTCATCGGGCGTCGTGGAGACGATCTGTCATAAAAATGAGGCACATAATTCACATGACCAACACGGTAGCTGCCGTAAGCCCACTCTTGTGCCCAGCCAAACATATTTGGAAAAACATCATCATCCATTAAAATAATGGAATCTGCTCTGCAAATATTAGAGAAAAAGAAAAGCCCTCTGTTTTTGTTCCAGGCAATGCCTTTATTGCTTCCTCCTATAACTGTGACTCCCAATCGTTTTAACGCTTCAATTGTTCCATCCGTCGATCCATCATCGCATACAACCAGGAAATAATTCTCTTTTGTAATTTGCCTTATTCTTTCGACAAGGGCGCAAACCATTTCTTTTCTATTGTATGTTGTAATTGCAATACCTATCTCGCATGCTTTCGGAACCATACCTGTTGCTTTCTTTTTTTGATGAGTAAAGTAAACAAACTCATAAATTCTCTTAGCTGTTTATACTGAAATTTTCTGGATTTTTCAAGGTTCTATCGGAGTTGAAACAAGAAAAAGTGTTTGGTTCTCAGTTGGATTTTGGTAGCCGTGAAGTGGCATGACTATAAAATATCGTAATCAGAAGTTGGACTTCATGCTATTGTTCATAGTCCCAGCTTTAGTCACAAGATCTGGAGGTTTGGCTTTCTGTTGGTGATATGGCGCGTTTAGGCATGACTGAACAGATTTTTACGAGTGCCTTTCCTGGCTGGGATGAGTGAGAGGCAGATATAGTATAATGTATGCTTGATGACATTGGTTGTGATGATTGTTCAGTCTAATGCAAATTATTCTTGTGAATATTTCAAATATTTGTGTAATGGAATGCATTATGTATTTTGTGTCTGAAAGATGCGGTGGGGATGGATGATTGCTGCGCGCAAACCGTATCCATCTGATGTCAGTGACGAAGAATGGTTCCTGATTGTCCCATACCCTTCTGATGAAAGAAGATGCGGAACAACGCCATCATGATGTACAGGAATTGTTCAACGGTCTGCGGTATGTGATCTGTTATGGTATTGCATGGCGATCGATACCCTGGGGCATCTTCTGGCTCTGCATATAATTTCGGCAAACAGGGGGACCAGACAGAAACCGGTCCATACTGAGGCCATTTCGCAGCCGACAGACGGGGTTTCGTGTTACTACCCTCTTGCTGGATTGTGGAACGGTCTTTCGCGTGGGCCACGCGATGCAGAAGGCTGGGCAAGGATTACGAACGCTGCGCCTCGCCACTTGCTGCAATGCACATGATCGCTTTCGCAGGCTTCAGGCCCGGAAACGCAGTGAACCTCCTCATGCAAAGTGCATAACATCCTCCACAGGCAATCAGGTAGTTTCCTTGATTCAAAAACGAAATTCTACTGTATCGAGAGGGGGCTGAGATTTATTCAATCCTGATAAAACATGTATATTAGATTAAGAGACGTATAAGCAGAAACTGTCAGAAGTATATACTATCAGAACGGTGCAACAGAATCCAGTAATTGCTGACCATACCGTGGTGTTTGCAGAATGGACAGTTGTCCACGCCCACCATAGGAAATCCGGGCTTCGGCCATGCGGTCATGCGTAACTGTGTTGTCTGCCGTGATGTCCTGTGGTCGGACAACACCCGTTACCTGTAGTTCACGGAGTTCGCTGTTCACGCGGACTTCCTGCCTTCCCACAACGACGAAATTACCGTTGGGAAGGACCTGTGTGATCGTGCCTGCTACTCTGACGGTTACTGTTTCGTTTCTGCTGATCCGTCCGGCGGCGGTGTTGCTGTTGTTGCTGGATGTTGAAAGAGCGCCGGAACCCAGGATGTGTGAAATGGCTTTTCCGTGGAATCCGAAAAGGCTCGGTATACCCATGCTTTCGCTACCGCCACCACTTGCGCTTGTATTATCAACCATCGTGGCATTGTCAGTGATGTCAACTATGACGGTCACAAGATCACCGACCTGTGCAGCACGCTGATCCTTGAAAAACGCTCGGCTCCCTGGTCTCCAGAGACTGGCGACCTCAGCCGGAGGTGGCTGGAGGGGAGGCATGGGCATCGTGACAGGCCTGTAGGCCGTGTCACGTGTCGGATCCTGCGTCCGCGTCATTGCCGGAGGATGTCCGATTTCGCTCAGACTTCCAATGCCACCATTACAGGCTGACAGGCTGAGGAGAGGGAGAAGCAATAAAGAACGTTTCATGAAAAAAATCTGATCCAATCCGGAAATGTCTAGATATTTTTCGGCGCCCTGATTCCTGCAGAGCGCATCTCCCTGGAATCGGCAGGAGTTGGAGCCGTTCCAGGGGTTACCGCGATGCGTGTCCTGTCGATAACCTGACCGACAACGACCATCCGCGATGTGGGATTCAACGCATGAATCCGTTCGCCCTGAGCACCGGAGTCCAATGCTACTCCTGCTGCGGTAAGATGAAGGCCAGATGAAGAAACATCGAGAATAATAGGAGACCCTTTTTCAATAAGATCGATACGCGATGTCATCTCGGAGGTAAGAGGGGTGTGGGCACGAACGGCCCGTCGTGTGGACTGACCAATGATATCGGTCGGATCAAGGATGGCCCGGGTCGGCACTGATCGTGAATCGACCTCGGCGACTTCAATATCCGGCTGTTCGATAATCTGTCCTGCGGGCAGATCGGTGCGGGCTGTCACAATCTTTACACGGGAGCTGACTGTTCCGTCCGCACGGAACGACTGTGTGGCATCATCGGAGGTAATGGAAAAAAAGGCCGAAAACCTGCCATGCGAAGCATCATAAACAATGTTGGATAATTGCGGATTATTCGCCAGTTCGGCTGCGACGGTTGGTCCCGAAAAGTTTGTAAGCTCAATGGCGGCACTGTCCGAAACGCCACGCGTCTTTAATCCATCGACGATCAGCGGCATGATGTCATCGCGCGACACCGTATGGCTGGCCCGAGTGAGCGTAGCCTGCGCCAGATCAGACATTTCCGGCCAGTCAATGCCGTATTGCTGGGCAATGGCCTGTAGTTGGGGCGCGCTGATGGTAAGGCTTTGTCCCGGCGCAGGAGCAGGCCCAAGATCGCAATCCTGATCGGGTGCGATCCCATTGAAAAGGTCTGAGAGTTTTACCTGTGAATGATGCAGCACGCTTGTCCGACGGAGACTTGCTGCATCCGCAGGAGCGATGTTCAGGCATCCACCCACAAGGCATGCGGCAAAAAAATGAAGGGCTATACGCCTCATTTCAGTCCTGTCAGGGTCTGCAGCATTTCATCGGACGCTGTGATGACCTTGCTGTTCATCTCATAAGCGCGCTGGGCGGTGATGAGGTCCGTGATCTCGGTCACCACGTTGACGTTGGATTCCTCGACATAGCCCTGACGGATATCGCCGAACCCCACGCTCTGTCCCGTGCCAGTGATGGCGTTGCCGGAGGACTGGGTCTCGGTGAACAGGTTCTGACCCATGGCGGCCAGACCGTTTTCATTCTGGAAGGTCGCCATCTGGAGCTGACCGACAACCATCGACTGGGTCTGACCTGAAATGGTCACCTGCACCTGACCGGTCTGATCAACCGTTATGGTCTGAGCATTGTTCGGAACCGTAATGCCGGGACTGACTGGATAACCATCCGCCGTCACGATCTGTCCGGTGTCGGACAGGGAGAATGTGCCATCACGGGTATAGGCATATTCACCGGAGGGCAGGGTGATCTGAAAATATCCCGGACCCTCAATGGCAAGATCCAGACTGTTGTTTGTCTGTTCCAGCGTACCCTGCACGTTGATGCGGTAAATACCCGCCGTGCGAACACCAAGGCCCACCTGAGCGCCTGCCGGAACCAGAGTGCCGCTGTCGGAACTCATCGTGCCGACGCGGCGCATGTCCTGATAGATCAGATCCTGAAATTCCGGGCGACGACGCTTGAAACCCGTCGTCGTCATGTTGGCGATATTGTTGGCGATGACCTCCACATTCGTCTGCTGGGCCTGCATGCCGGTTCCGGCAATATCGAGAGAACGCATCATGTCGGTAAGCTTTCGTCTGTGTCAGATCAGGATTGGGTCTGGGTGAGCTTGTCGATCGCATTCTGGCGACGCGTTGATTCGCTCTCGACAAGATTGGCCGTAATCTGGAAATCACGTTGCAGTTCGACGAGATTTGTCGTCTCGCTCATCATGTTGACGTTGCTGCCCTCCAGCATGCCCTGCCGGAGTTCCTTGACGTCCATTTGCGTCGTCGGTGTGCTTGCCCGGAAAAGCTCGCTGCCTTCTCCGTGCAGGTCATGGTTGTTGGCCACCCGGACGAGGCCGATTTCCGCAGCCACACCATTTTCAGTGGACAGGGTGCCATCGGAGGCAATGCTGACGGTGCGGTCCTGAGGGCGCAGCACAATGGGCTGTCCCGTGCGGTCCAGCAGGGCGTGACCGGCGGCATCCGTAACGCTTCCGTCGGACAGGCGCTGGAAACGACCGTTGCGGGTCAGACGCACGCCCTGCGCGGTCATGACGGAGAAGAAGCCCTCACCAGTGATGGCGATGTCGAGCGGGTTGCCGGTCTGCGTGAGAGCACCCTGCGTGAAGTCACGATAGGTCGCACGGTCCTGCACATAGACTTCCGGGTTCTCGCCGGGCGCGTGCGGACCGTCCTTCAGCCTGGAAAGATAATCGGCAAACTGAACGTGTCCTGATTTGAAGCCGGCGGTTGAACCGTTTGCAATATTGTTCGCGAGCACGCTCATGGCGCGTTGCTCTGCGTCCATGCGTGACAGCGCGATATAGGTCGTGTTGTCCATGCGGCAGACGTCTCCTTCTGGAGACACAGTGCCGTGTAAAAATTGACAAACAGTTTCCCCGGACAGGATTCGCCTGTCCGCTTCATCCCGCGTCAGGCGGCGGGGGAGCGATCCATCAGCATGCCGGTGACGGCTGATTTCAACGGCGGAAGAGCATCCGCAACCCGAAGGCCGAGGCTGCGGAGCAGACGGAACGGCGCGGCGTCATGCGTATAAAGCGTCGCAATTCCGTTTGTGGCGGCAAAGAGCGGCATCGTGGCGGCGCGATGCTTCTTTTCAAAACGATGCAGCACCGCCGCTGATCCAATGTCCTGACCACGGGAAAAAGCCACTGCCACTTCGGCCGCCAGAACTTCCGCGCCGCGCAGGCCCAGATTGAAGCCATGCGCCGTGATCGGGTGCATCCCGACAGCGGCATCCCCCAGAAGCGCCAGCCGTCGGGCGGCGAAGCGATGGGCATAAACACATTTGAGCGGATAGGCGTGTCGTGTGCTGACCAGCCGCATGGCGCCCAACCGGTTGCCGACCCGCTCCATGACCTCAGCGTTGAATGCATCCTGCTCGATGTGCATCAGGCGCTGGATCTCGGCAGGGGGAAGCGTCAGGACCAGCGAAGAAGCATGTCCGTTCACCGGCAGAAGCGCGATGGTCTGCCCCTCGGCAAACCACTGGAGCGCGACGTTATGATGCGGCAGGTCATGCGCCATGCGGCAGACCATCATCATCCGCTCGAAGTCGTGGATTACGGCCCCGATTCCGGCCCGACGCCGTGTGGGAGAAAAGCGTCCATCGGCGGCGATGACCAGCCGTGTCCGCATCCGACGGGGCTGTGCGCCCTGACAGTGGACCACAGCAGTCGCAGTATCCTGACGCACGGTTTCGACTGTGACGTCCGGCAGAAGGGTAATCCCCGACCGCTCGGCAGCTTCGGCATACAGGGCGCGGCGGATCATGTTGTTGGAGACCAGCCAGCCGAGAGGCGCTTCCCTGATTCCGGCGGGCCGATCCGCTTCAAAGATCAGGGGGTGATTGCCGCGTCCCGTCTCGATACGGGCCTCGTTCAACGGGCAGATCACACTTTCCGGGATATGCCGCCACGCCCCCAGCCGTTCGAGCAGCGCCCGCGCATGATAGGTCAGAGCAATTTCCCGACCATCGAAGGAAGGCTCGGCCCAGACTGCACCGGGAGCGCGTTCCAGAACGGACACCGAAAGGCCCGCGGCATCCAGCGCCAGCGCTGCGGCAAGCCCGACGGGACCACCTCCAACGATGGTGACGTCGTGATCCGGGGCCATATCGTGATCGGAAAAGGTGCTCATGACGACCAGTTCTTAATCCTTGTCGGCGTCGAAGGAAACCGGTTCGCCGGTCCACTCGGCCACGTAAGGTGCGACAGGGCGACGTTTCGTTTCATGATCCTTCTTCTCCGGCGTGCCGACAAAGAAGAAACCCGCCAGCGCATGAGGGGCAGGGAAGCCCAGTTCTTCCGCCAGCACCGGATCATAGGCGACATCGCCGGAGACCCACACCGCACCATACCCGGCGGCATGGAGGGCATTCAGAAGATTCATGCCCGCAGCGCCGACAGCGAGTTCCTGTTCAAGCAGGGGAATCTTGTCATCAGGACGTAGATGCATGCCCAGAACGATGGTCATCGGCATGGTGGAAAAACGCTTGTAGCGCTTCTCCAGCTTCTTCGGGTCCGGGTCCGCATGGAGCCGCTTCATGCTCTCGACAATCTTTTCCGCAAGTTTGACGCGGGCGTCGCCCTTGACCACGACCAGCCGCCAAGGGCGCAGTTTGCCGTGATCGGGCGCGCGCATGACGGCTGAAAGGATGGTCTCCAGTTCCTCACCCTTGGGGGCGGGCTTGGTCAGGGCATCCGTGGAGGAGCGGGACAGAAGCGACTCAAGCGCGATATGGGCGTGTTTGTTCATGGGAGGACTCCTGCGAGGGAAGATCGAGGTAGTACACCATGAAGTAATCGTGGAAGGAAGCCAAATGCGAGCCGTTCTCGACTTATGTCTCCGCTCTACGGTTTTAGTGCCTTAAAAACGGGTGTGGGTCAGTTTGAAATATAATCTGCACCCTTAGCCGATCATGGCTATATTGGATGCATGACTGAGAAGCTCAAGCGCCCGCGTGATCCGAGCCAACTAGCTAAGCTGATGATTGATCTTGCGACCGGTGACGACGATCATATCAAGCTTACTGCTAATGAGGTGCGCGCAGCAAAGGCAGGGACTGTGGGAGGTCCTGCACGCGCCAAGTCCCTCACCCCGCAGCAGCGGTCGGAAATCGCTAGCATCGCCGCTCAGGCGCGTTGGAAGAAAAAGAGCTAAGCAGCGTCGTCTTCGTCATCCATCCCGGCAAGGCGAAGTTCAACGTCGAATTCCATGTCGGCCGGGAGGAGTTCGACATGTTGTTCTGGCGGTCGCTGATCGTTCCAATGATGCTGGTCTAGGCGCAATTGCAGAACGTCGCCGATAGTTTGCTCCCGCCGCATCACACAGGCTTTGCGAAAGCTGTCCGGTTTAGCCTTAGGATCATCGATATCCATGTATGAGAACGAAAGCTGACCGTTCGCTGAATACCGTGGAACGGCATGGTAGCCACGATAAGGGCGACCAGTATTTCGGTCACGACGGATATCTTGCCGAGCTGCATCACGGAACTGTTTGGCCAGTCGTTCCTCTTCTGTGATTGGCGCGGGCGCTTTCCAGCCCATAGATTTGGCCATCCTTGCTACGGAAAGCATATCAACCTCGGACTCGCCGGTGACTTCCATCCAATGCCGGATGAATTTCTGACGCTCTGCGATCTTCGACATTCAAATGACCCTATTCACCAAGGGGGTAAACATCGCCCCACCCATCGATTGCCACGCCAGAGCCAAGGTTACTCCGAATGTTTGCGAGGTGCTGTCGGAACCGATCATATCGGCCCGTCCTGCGTTGAAGTTGTCCTGCCAGGATACCAGGATGGATGCGTAGAATTTTGGCAAAAGCCAGAAAATCTCGCTCCGAGAAGAACGGTGATTTCCGAACAACGAAACTCTCCAGCTTATCTACTGGAACGCAAAAGTTCTGCGCGGCGCTATTTGCTAAACGCTCTTCTTCCGGGATATCAGGGCTTTGCCCGGCCTTCTCACCCTCTAGTTCTGCATCAAGAATCATGGCGGCCTTACCGTGGCCTAGCCGTACATGCTCAATCTCGTGACGCAGCACGAACCAGAAGTTATCAATGCGATCAAATCGGATCGTCAGGCCGATGACGGGCGAGGTGTCATCAAGCCAGAAACAGACGCCGTCGATTTTAGCTGTAGCCAATGACTGAACAATCACGAGGCGAACACCGCATTCCGCTAGGATGCGAGGAACATGACGCACCTCTTCGGGCGATCCAGTCAAAGCGTGTAGTTTAGGCAGCGCTTTTTCCAAGTTTGCCTGAGAGTAATTTGGTACCATTAATTCTTCCGCGATAGACTTCACTCGATAGAGCCAAGCCATCTGCGCCGGTGTTGGGTTGCCGTTTACCTCGGTCTTCTTGGCAGCATGTGGAAGAATTTCGATCTGATCTGATGAGGCAACGCCGAAGAATCGAACTAATTCTGCCTCAACTGCCTTTGTATTTTGCGGATTGTCGATTGTGATCCAGCCGCGTTTGACCATTTCTCCAACTGGTAAGTCACCAAACAGGGCTGCGCGAGTGGCGCGGGTTCGGTCTGGCTTTGCAGAGATACGCGCTACGGCAAGATCGTATTTGCGCTGAAGCTCAAGGAACCTATCTGCATCAATGCCAAAAATATCTTCCAGCGCCAAGGCAGTTTCGGGAGTCACTGTCCCTTTTCCCGCAATGATCTTGTTGATGGTGCTTTCGTCTTTTTCCAGCACAATTGCCAGCGCACGCTTAGTCCAGCCTCGTTCATCAAGCAGCTCCACGATCAGTTGGCCTGGCGTGGCATGATCCATCATTACTCTATCCTTATCAAACGGCGCGTGCGTTCACAAGCAGAACTTGCGCCAATAGTCAAACTGACCCTTTATGCTTGACTAAATATCGAATAGGTCACGTTGAAAACGCATGAATAAGTTGACCATCAAAGAACGCTCTCGCATCCTGCATCTTTTGTGCGAAGGTATAAGTATCCGCGCCATCACGCAGCTAACCGGCGCAAGTAAGAACACTGTCGCCAAGCTGCTGATTGATGCAGGTAGGATTTGTGCAGCTTACCATGACACCAGCGTGCGCAATGTGAAGGCGGCCTGTGTGCAAGTCGATGAAATCTGGTCGTTCACCTACGCCAAACAAAAGAACGTCGCGGTTGCCAAAGGTACGCCAGAAGGCGCTGGCGATACATGGACATGGATCGCAATCGATGCCGACAGCAAGATGATCTTGTCCTATCTTGTTGGCGGTCGTGATGCCGAATACGCCATGTGGTTTATGGACGATCTGGCCGCGCGCGTTTCTAACAGTATCCAGCTTACCATCAATGGGCAGAGCGCTTATTTAGAGGCTGCTGAAGACGCTTTCTGTGCAGATATGGACTATGTGCAGCTCATGAAACTCTATGGCTCTGTAGACGGCAATAGCACCGACAAATGCTACAGTCCGCCTGAATGTAATGGCATCCGTAAGCGTGCCATCGCAGGCAAGTCCGATGCAGCCTACGTTTCGGCCAGTTACGTGGAACGGCAGAATCTGGCCATGCGGATGCACATGCACCAATTCACTCGCCTGACCAACACTTTCAGCAAAAGGGTCGAAAACCACGCGCATGCGGTCGCGCTGCACATGATGTATTACAACTTCGTCCGGATACATAAGGTGTCAAGCATTACACCTGCGATGGCCGCTGGTGTCGCGGATCGGCTATGGGAGATTGAAGATATTGCAATGCTGATCGAGCAAGCTGAAGCTGCACCAAGAAAGCACGATCCTTACAAGAAGCGCGAAATTTTAAACTGACCCATTGCCCCAAAGCCCTATCTGCCTGCTCAGCTTCCATTGTCCGGCAGGGTTGAGCCTCGCGCCGGAAGCGTCAGCGCCGTGATCAGCGTGCAGCAGGCGCAGGCCGAGACATACCACGCAAACCAGCTTTCATGACCCGCATGTCGGCACCAGAGCGCGATATATTCCGCTGTACCACCGAAGACGGAAACGGTCACGGCATAAGGGAACGCAACACCCAGTGCGCGGATACGGGTTGGAAACAGTTCGGCTTTCACAATGGCGTTAATCGAGGTGTAGCCCGACGCCATCAGCAGGGCGACAGTGATCAGGGCGAAGGCCCCGAGCTTGGAATGGGTGTCAGCCAGCAGGGTCATCAGAGGAACGGTGCAGAGCGTTCCAAGAACACCAAACGCAATCAGCAGAGGTTTGCGACCGACGCGATCCGATACTGCGCCAAACAGCGGCTGAGCCACGGCAAACACCAGCAGCGAGGCGGAGGAGATCAGCGTCGCCTCGTCCTTGCCGAAGCCCAGCGAGTTGGCGAGGAACTTTTGCATGTAGATGGTGTAGGTGTAGAACGCGACCGTGCCTCCAAGCGTCAGACCCACAACCGTCAGCACGGCGCGCTTGTGACGGAGCAGGACTTTCAGCCCGCCCCCTTCATGCGCCTGCTCAGATTTCTTGAAGGCCGTGCTTTCCTCCATGTTCCGACGCAGCCAGAAGATCAGAACGGCACCCGCAGCGCCAAGCAGGAACGGGATACGCCAGCCCCATGCGTTGATCTGCTCCGGTGTCAAAAACAGATATTGCATGAGCAGGAGCACAGCCATTGCGCCCAGCTGCCCCATGATCAGCGTGACGTAGAGAAACCCGGACCAGAAGCCACGATGCTCAGGCTGTGAGACCTCTGCGATGTAGGTTGCCGAAGCGCCGTATTCTCCTCCCAGACTCAGGCCCTGCACCAGACGCGCCAGAACGAGGATGATGGGAGCAGCAAGCCCGATCTGGGCATAGGTCGGGCAGAGGGCGATGGCCAGAGAGCCGATACACATCGCGCCGACTGACAGGGTGAGGGCGCGTTTGCGTCCATATTGATCGGCGACGACGCCCATCAGCCATCCGCCGACGGGACGCATCAGGAAGCCGACGGCGAAGACGGCGGCCGTGTTCAGCAGTTCGGCGGTGTGGTCATGGCCGGGGAAGAAGGCATGCGCGAAATAGAGTGCAAAGGCCGAATAGACATACCAGTCGAAATATTCGAGCAGATTGCCTGCCGAGCCGGAAAAGATGCCGCGCAGACGCTGGAGGTTGGTCATCTGGTCGGAGGGGGATGATGTCATTGCGGCCTGTATTCCGGAAAAAAGCGACACAAGAGTGTGGTTCAACTGGCCGGAATCGGGGAATTCATAAAGATGTCCCTCCAGCAACTCTGGGTGAGCAGCCTGCGCTGTGACGCAGGCTGCGGGTTCGATACACGATCAGAACGTTAGTTCAAGGTTGCTCTGCACATAGGCACCGGACGAAGCGCCAGCCTTGATCATCGCCTTGCCCGCAAAAATGTATTCGCCGTCGATGCTGAACGTGACGTGGCGGGTTGCTCGCCAGGTGAAGCTGGCCTGCGGGAGGGTGGCCGTATAACCGCCGTGCGGGCGCAGGCCGTAAGCCGCCGTTCCGCTCGCGTAAATTGCGTCATTGGTGCTGTTGCGCCAGACGACCGGCACTTTCGCCAGCAGGGTTGTGTTCGGTGTGGGTGACATTGTGAGAATGGGGCCGACATCAATCAGGTTCTGGTTGCCCAGATACGTGCTGATGTCGAGGTAGTAGGCTGACGGCACGAAGGGCGACATGTAGCTGCCCCATGAGCTTGTCTTGCTCTTGTTGTAATTGCCGCCGGAGATATCGTCCGCCTGAATGCCGATGGCCGGACGACCCCACCATTTGGCGAAACGCCATGATGCCTGCGCATTGAAGGAATACGCACTGACAGGGCGGGACGGCCCGTTGTTGGCGGCGTTGAAAGAGCCTCCCTGCCAAGCGCCGCCGGCGGAGAATTCCAGAGGACCAGCATTGCCCCAGATACGCATGCCGGGATTATCACGGTGCGTAGAGCCGGCCATCGTGCCGGTCTGCTGGGCTATTGGCGCTGAAGCCATGATAAAGCCGAAATAATAGGTATCGACAAAGATCTGGCTTTTCTTGCCGAGGAACGTGAAGGACGGTACGGCGTATGACGTGTAGGCTCCGAAAAGCCGTGTCTTGTAACCGACCTGATCGCTGAACGGCACATTCTTCTGCGTCCAGTTTGTCAACGTCAGGTCGAACAGGTCCGCACGGAAGTTCTTCCAGAAAGAATAGACGCGCACGCCATTCCAGGAAAACGGAACCGATGGATAGACCGATCCGGCGGTGAAGTAGGGCGGCGCGTCAAGAAAGGTCATGCGGCCGACCATCACGCCCATGTTGGCGTTGAGAAGATGACCCTTGACCTCGACGAAAGCCTGCTGGGCGTCGAGCTTGCTGCGCCAGCGGCCATTGGCATAGCCGTAATAGTTCGTGCCGCCGGCCTGACCGCTCAGCAGTTCGCCATACAGACGGACGTGTTCGCCAAGATGCAGGTCCGCACCGACGTTCCAGCGGAAGTTGTTGCGATAGGCCGGATCTTTCTTGGTCTGTCCGAAACCTGCCCGCTGATCGTAGAAATTGTGCTGACGGAAGTTGCCGCTGAAAGACAGATAGATCGATCCGCTATCATTCAGTGGGATGTATTTCAGCGGGTCCATGACGTCGATGCGGTTCTTCTTGTCCCGCAGATTGGACCAGTCTTCCGCCCAGCGGGCGATCGCGTAGTAGCCCACAGTGCCCCAGCCTGAGGCTGCACCGGTGTTGGAGTTGAAGATCCCCCAGGGCCCCTGATGCAGCAGGGCCGGGTTTGACTGCTGTTTTGTCAGCATCAGGGTCTGCGGCTGGGCATAGTTCTCCGGACGCGATTCCAGAGGCGGTAGAAGGCTGTTGCTCCAGGGGTTCGGTTTGTTGCCCCGTGGGGGCGTGGCTTTGGGAGCGCTGCGATATTCCTCGGGAATCTGCGCGTGGTGATTCACGTTGGCGTTTGGCGCCGTCTCCGCCATGGCGGAAATTGGCAGTATGCCGGGAAGTCCAGCCAGTACAGTCGGAAAGACCAGCTGGCCGATCAGGGAACGGGGCAGTTTTCCAGAGGGGGCGATGCGATGTTTGTTTTTCATTCTTTTTGCAGCCTGACGCCGTCTAAACCCATGCTGCTCTTGCATGGCAGCTAACACATACGCTGCACGTATATTTATGTTTCGTCACATCGAGAAATCGTGTGGTCATCAGGAAAGTTATATATGTGATATAATTATCACATTTATCCATATTTTGAATAAATAACAGACCTAAGGATTAGGGGAAGGGCTGTCTTTTGTTTGGGACAACTTTGATTGCGAAAATCTCTCGTATATTCGATAGCGCAATGACGTGATGGGCTCTTGTCGAAGATGCGTGTGTGGTGGCTTGCCCGTGAGGAGCTCATCTTCTTTTGGAAGACGGAACAGGAAAAGCCGAATCTGTAGCAGGTCTGAAGAGTCAAGCTAAGTGTAAATGCACCCCACTTCAGCAATGTTTTGATAAGATGTAAAATCAACCCCAGGGGCCAAAACTCTGTTTTCCCCTCATGCGTCATCAATCAGAAGCTAATCCGGATCGGAGCAGTCTTTGAACGCCCTATATGCTCTGCTGGGAAAGCCTGTGCGCTGGAAATGTTCTTCCATACGTCGGGAAAACGAAGCGAAGAAGGTATCGTCCGGCGTAATGGAGAGTGTTCTGAGGGGAAGAAGATAAACAACACAGATGCCGGACGGCAGCTCACGCCTGAAGAATGAAGTTATAAAGCGGGTTGAGCGCTAATGAACGCTTGAAGGACATTTCGAGTCGGCAAATGGTACCCAGGGCGGACTCCGAGCAGCGGGAGCATAACCCGGACGGTATGCAGAGACGATCGGCGCTAGGCTGTATTCGTCACCGTCCCGCACCCATCAGACCGTCTTAATATTGGCAGGATATGCTCCGCCTTTTATGAGCCATGTGGAGGAAATGCTGGCTTTCCCTATTGGCTTCCCAAGGCAGGCAGTGGGCCGACTGGAAGTTTTCCTGTTATGCTCAATGGTTTTTCTTCAGAAATGGACTTGTGTGTATGACGACGCTCTCTCCTGACGGCAAAGGCTACATTCTGACGCTGAGCTGTCCGGATCAGCCGGGTATCGTGGCCGCTCTGAGTCAGACCCTGTTTGAAGCTGGGGCGAATATCACTGAAGCGCAGCAGTTTGATGACACGGGCAGTGGCAGTTTTTTCATGCGCATCATGTTCGACGTGAGGAAAAGCGGTCACTCAGAAGCCGAAGTTCGCGAGGCTATCGAGACGGTCACAAATCGGTTCGGGATGAAATATCGCCTGAACTGTCAGTCCTATCGTCCCAAGGTCATGATCCTTGTGTCGAAATTCGACCATTGTCTTGTGGACCTTCTGTATCGCTGGCGGATTGGTGAGCTTCAGATTGATCCTGTCGGGATCATCGCCAACCATCCTGAAGAGATCTACCGGGATGTCGATTTCTACGGCATCCCCTTTCATTACCTGCCGATCACGAAAGACACGAAGACCGAGCAGGAAGCCCGCATTCTCTCGCTCGTTCAGGACAGCCAGACGGAGCTCGTCGTGCTGGCGCGCTATATGCAGATCCTGTCCAATGACATGGCGGCCGCCTTCTCGGGACGCTGCATTAACATCCATCACTCGTTCCTGCCGGGGTTCAAGGGGGCGCGACCCTATCATCAGGCATGGAACCGGGGCGTAAAACTGATTGGTGCGACCGCACATTATGTAACCAGCGATCTTGATGAAGGTCCGATTATTGAACAGGACGTGGAGCGCATCTCGCACGCTGACAGCCCGGAAGATCTGATCCGCAAGGGACGTGATATCGAGCGCCGTGTTCTGTCCCGGGCCGTGCGCTATCACATTGAGATGCGGACGATCCTGAATGGAAACAAGGCGATCGTTTTTACATCCTGATCTGCTTGGCCTGCCTTCATCACGACATGAGAGTCGTTGTCCTTGGTATGAGCCCACACTAACAGGCCGCCTATTCCTTCCCTGAGAACAGGAAGGAATAGCGCTAGCTGATCAGGAGCAACGCTTCATAAACAGATCAGGACGCTCTCCTGCCTTAATGAAAACTGTGGACTCCTTCGTCCGGTATTTCATCATGATCGGCTGCGGCATTGTCCAAAGCTAGTGCTTCCGGCGGGGGAAGCCTTCCTGCCAGGGCGTCCTGCAATTTGTCCATGTCCAGCGCGCCTTCCCAACGCGCCACCACAATGGTTGCGACAGCATTGCCGACAATATTGGTCAGGGAACGGCACTCGGACATGAACTTGTCCACGCCGAGGATCAGCGCCATGCCCGCGACCGGAATGGACGGCACGACGGATAGGGTCGCGGCCAGAGTAACGAAACCTGCGCCTGTAACGCCAGCCGCACCCTTGGAACTGACCATGGCGACAAGCAGAAGGGCCAGCTGTTCTCCCAGAGAAAGATGCACATCCGTTGCCTGCGCCACGAACAGAGCGGCAATCGTCATGTAGATGTTGGTACCGTCAAGGTTGAAGGAATAGCCCATCGGCACGACCAGTCCGACGATAGGGCGGTCGCAACCTGCAGCTTCCAGCTTGGACATCAGAGTGGGGAGAGCAGATTCCGAAGAACTCGTTCCCAGTACGATCAGCAGTTCCTCGCGCAGATAGCGAAGCAGCTTGATGATCGAAAAACCGCACAGGCGAGTGACAATTCCCAGAACCAGAAGAATGAACAGGATCGAGGTAAAGTAGAATGTCGCTACCAGCCAGATCAGGCTGATGACGGAACCAATGCCAAACTTGCCGATGGTGAACGCCATGGCGCCGAAAGCGCCGATAGGGGCCGCCAGCATGACAATACGAACCACGCCGAAGACAAGCTCGGTCAGTTGTTTGAACAGTTTGAGAACCGGTTCACCACGCGGTCCCATCTGCGACAGGCTGATGCCGAACACGATGGCGACGAACAGAACCTGAAGGATTTCGCCGGAGGTGAAGGCGCTGGCGGTTGTTGTCGGGATGATCTGAAGCAGGAAGTCGGAGAAGGAATGTTCTTTCGCCCGTTCGACATAAGTGCCGACGCTGGCGGCATCGAGGGAGCGTACGTCCACATGCATCGAGGCGCCGGGCTGGACAATGTTGGCGACCACCATGCCCACAATCAGCGCAAGGGTTGAGAAGAACAGGAAGTAGGTCATGGCCTTTGCGCCAATCCGTCCCGCCTTTCCAAGATTGCCCATTCCGGCAATGCCTGTTGAGACGGTCAGAAAGATGACCGGCGCAATCACCATTTTTACCAGCTTGATGAAGCCGTCGCCCAGCGGTCGCAGGGCGGCCCCCAGTCCGGGATCAAAGTAGCCAAGCAGGACACCGGCCACCACGGCCACCAGAACCTGCACATACAGGCTTTTCCAGAGTTGCCGCCGAGGGGATGGAGAAGAGGTTTCTGTCATTATCATGGTTCTTTGAGTGATCCCGTGCAGGAGAATTCTTGTTGTTGTTGGTCCTGTCACAGCAGCAAGGCGGTGGATGGAATGGTTTCGATAACAGGACAAAGGCTTTGCGCCAAATCCAGTAGCACTTTCTTGTTTTGTTCTGATTTGTTAGAGGGAAGGCGTTCGATCGTTCAGAAAGCACTGTGAGTCATGATTCCAACGTCTGCGGGCTCCCCTGAAACCGGTCTGTGGATTGGGCTGCTGGTGTGCGCCTGTCTGATAATCGCCTTTCTACTGTTCATAGTTCTGCGTTACCGTTCAACTTCCGGTGGGGAGAGTGACAGCGATCTGTTGGCGCGGCTTTACGTGCTGGTGGAAAGAGAAGCTGGGGTGCGTCATGCCGAAGCGGAACAGCAGCGGATCAGACTGGCGGAAACCGAACGGGCGCTGATCGGTCGTGTCGAGCAGATGCGGGCTGAACTGATGGAACGCGTAGCGCATCTGTCCGGTGCGCTCGGCAAGGATCAGGCGGAGGCCCGGGCGATGCAGTCCGAGGCGCTGAGGGAAATGGCGGAAGCCAGCGCGCTTCAGTTGAACGCCATCCGTGGTGCTGTCACGGAGCAGCTGCACGCAGCGGTTGAGCGTCAGATGCAGACGTCCTTCCAACGGGTGCTGGAGCAGTTCTCGGCCATGCAGAAAGCGATGGGCGAAGTGTCTGCAATGACAGCGCAGATTGGCGATCTCAAGCGTCTCTTTGGCAATGTCAAAACACGCGGTGGGTGGGGTGAGGCGCAACTGCGTGCCATTCTGGAGGATGTGCTTCCTCCGGGTACCTTCGAGGCCAACCGTCGTCTTGGGCAGGGGCGTGAGGTCGTCGAGTTTGTCGTGCGTATGCCTGTGCGGGGATCGAATCCGCCAGTGCTCGCCATAGACAGCAAATTTCCGACAGAAGCCTACGAGCGACTGCTCGACGCCGTTGCGCAGGATGACAAGGATGCGGAACGCGGCTCCCGACGGGCTCTGGAAAATACGGTGAAGATGGAAGCGCGCAAGATTGCTTCCAAATACATTGTGCCGCCCGAAACGGTGGAGTTCGCCGTGCTTTATCTGCCGACAGATGGTCTTTATGCGGAAGTGGCCCGGGCGCCAGGACTGATTGACGAGATCGGTCGTACATACCGTGTTCTGATCATGGGGCCGTCATTGATGCCTGCGCTCCTGCGCACCATTCATCTTGGCTATGTCACGCTTTCTCTTGAAGAACGCACGGACACCATTGCTCGACTGCTTGGTGCGACACGTCAGGAAATGCTGAAAATGGACGGTGTACTCGAAAAACTTTCGCGCAATGCCCAGTCGATGAGCTCGACAATCGAGGACGCACGGCAGCGCACACGGGTTGTGGCCCGGCAGTTGCGAAGTCTCGATACGACTGATGATGGTGGGGAAGAAGTGCTGCTGTAGACTGCATTCTTCTGGTGACGAGTTATGAAGCAGAGGACAGTATCTGGTGAAGCTGCTTTGAAGAGTTTTTAAAGGCTTTGCGCCGGACACTTACAAAGAGACACAGGAAGTCTTGATCGGTTTACCTTCAACCGGCCGTCATCCTCCCAAGACGCTGGCGTCAGATCCTTCGCGGCCTGTATGTCAGCGAAGGATCTGCCACCAATAATTGCGAAACAGCGTCAGGAGGTTTGCCAGATGCTTCGCAAGGCTGCCCTGAGACGCAGGGGAAAGTTCCTCGCGCCCCCATTTTCTGGTTCAGGCCTGTGAATACATCTCAATCCGCTTCGGAAGCGACGTGAATCCTCTTCACCAATGAACTGCTGTGAACTGGCCTTTAGCTGACCAGTCGCAATCCGCGCCTTCCACCCGGCGCTGAAGGTTTGGGTGTCTCTCCGCTTTTGAAGTCGAACGGCAGAAGCGGTGAATTACCCTGATTGTCATCCTCGTGCGGTGCGTCGGGCAGACGCTGTTGAAGATACAGATTGGACAAGGCGCGGAAAGCGTAATCCAGAATCGACGTGGCGTAGGATGTGACCGGATCGCCCTCGACGGTGCCTGCGGGACCGAATGAAGAATAGGCGAACCGCTCGACGAAATCCTCCAGCGGCGCGCCATATTGCAGACCGATGCTTACGGCCTGACTGAAGCTTTCCATCAGACCACGCACCATCGCGCTTTCGCGGGCCGGTGTCAGGGCAATCTCGCCAAGCGTGCCGTCTTCATATTCGGCCGTTCGCAGGAAGAAGCGATGGCCACCGACCGAGGCCTTCTGGGCGATGCCGGTATGACGTTCGGGGAGTGGCTGCAACGTGCCGCGTGGCAGGATACGGGGCGGCGGCGCCATCGTCGGGTCAGGACGGGCCGGAACGCGATCCACAAACCCGGCGAGGGCGCGATACATCCGCATATGTGCGTCGGTCGTCGGCAGAAGCAGCGGACTTTCACCTGCGAGGGAGGCGGCGAGAGCCGTTTCCACCGACAGGCCCCGTGCAGCCAGTCGATTGAGCGTGCTTGCGGCAAGCTGTCCATCAGGTCCAAGCGGGGAAAAGATGGGGGCGAGACCACAGGCTTCGCAACCGAGCAGCGCATCGACAGGACCGGGTGAGGAAAAGCCGGTTTCAATGCGGGCTTCCGGTGCTTCAGTATCCACAGCGGCCCGCGACCAGGCATCCCGGATTGCAGCAGACAGGCCCGGCAGGACATGGCGGTGCGGCATGAGGGGAAGGTGATCGCAACCCGTGCCCTCACGGGAAACAAGTGTCGTCAGTGCGACGATCGAACACGCAGCGTCACGTCCATCATCACTGTCATAGTCCAGTCCAAGCGCGGCGAGGCAGGCGTCCAGATTGGTCAGAAGGATTTCACCCACAATCGGAAGCGGTGCATCCGGAAGCAGGTTGCCTGTCATGTCGGCTTCTGCCGAGGCAGATGCTGTTGTCTGTGAGGCGACTGGCAGATCGAACAGGGGCGGCTCGGAAGGCATCGCCTCGTCGAGCGGCAGTTCGCCGTTCCGTCGCGCTGCCTTGACGCGGGCATCCGTGCGCAGAACGAGGCACAGCAGGCGAAGCGCCGCCACAAACGTCTCGGCGGCAAAGTCTTCGCCCGGCAGGACAAAGGCGGCGAGGTTGAGGACAAATCCCGGCCGTCTGTCGGAAGCGCCATGCCAGACGGCAAGCGTCGGCGCGGCCTGCCTCAGGATCAGGAGCCATGCGAGCGAGCGTCCGCTGATGATCTCCCCGCGTGATGGCGCAGCGCTCTGTCCATCCGGTTGCGGCGCACCGGATGTAAAGGAGTCGATCCAGCGAGCGGATTCTCGCGGCAGGGAAACCGCACCGATTCCGGTAACGATTTCCGCAAGTGCGGAGGCGGCGTCGTCATCCCAGTCGGCGGGCAGCGTAATGGCGCGTGCCGGAGCATCAGGGTCGGCGGAGGCCATGACGGTGCGCATTTCGACACCGTTCCAGAAATGATGAGCGTTCATGCCGGAAGCTTATCGTTCCGCAAGAGGCGGGCGGAAGCGGGGCAGGCTGAGGATAAGGGGGGGATAATGGTCGGAATAGCGAGGATATGGGGGATAACTTTCAGCAGGCCCGAAACGGGGCTGAAATTACTCTTCTGATCGGCACGGCGATGCTTTCTGTGCGCTCCGGGAGGAGTGCCGCGTAACGTGAACGAAAGCATGCGTGTGGGCAGTGGACGGCGGCGGTTCGACTCCTTATGGTCTTTTCCATGGCAACGCTCGGCACCCTTCTTCATACCCGCCTGCATGGACGTTTTGTGGGCAAGGACAACGATGGTCGCGCCTACTACGAGTCGCGGCGACCCACCCGGAAGACGGGCGGGGGCGAGCGCTATGAGCGCTGGGTCATCTACAAGAAGGGCGAGGATGCGTCCGCCGTGCCGCCTGAATGGTGGGGCTGGCTGCATTACATGGAAGATCAGCCGATCCCCATGGAGGCCCGCAAGCCCTGGCAGTTGCCGTATGAGCCAAACAAGACCGGAACGGTCGAGGCGTATCGTCCACCCGGCAGCGCTTACAAGGGTGGACACCGCCCACCCGCGACTGGCGATTATGACGCCTGGACACCGGAAAGCTGAGCCTTTACGGCGTTGAATGGGACTGAAAGGCGCGGGAAGGGTGAAACCCC
This sequence comes from Acetobacter aceti NBRC 14818, assembly GCF_000193495.2. Lineage (NCBI taxonomy): Bacteria > Pseudomonadati > Pseudomonadota > Alphaproteobacteria > Acetobacterales > Acetobacteraceae > Acetobacter > Acetobacter aceti. The sequence continues at coordinate 3,008,521 of NZ_AP023410.1, forward strand.
TTACGCGCTTTTTTCATATGTCCTGAACAGACGAATGCGTCGCTATGGGCACATTCTTGCCAGAGAGTTGCGCTATCGGGCTTGTCAGACTTCATCGTTCCAGACGACAAGAACGAATGATCACAAAGGCGCGTGAGAACCCATGAGTTCTGTTTCGACCACTTCCCAGCCGGCAACGGCGGCGTTGCCGCCTCTGCGTAACTCACGTCCGACCGTAGAACTCGTGGCCGGCTTTGCTGTGATTGTCGTGTTCGTGCTTCTGCTGGGGCTCGCCGTGGTCAGCAGCGGTCGCAAGACGGATGCGGGCTATCAGCTCAAGGCCGGTTTCTCCCATATTGATGGTCTCGACATCGGCTCGGACGTGAAACTGGCCGGAATTCGCATTGGTCATGTTGCATCCGCAGGGGTGGACCCGAAGACTTTCCAGGCGACGGTTGTGTTCACCGTTCGTCCAGACGTGCAGCTGCCAGTGGACAGCGCCGCAATCATCACCAGCGACAGTCTGCTTGGCGGTAAATACATCGCCATTTCACCGGGCGGTGACACGAAGATGCTCAAGGCGGGCGGTGAGATCAGCGAGACGCAGGGAGCGATCAGTCTGGAGCAGTTGCTGAGCAAGTTCATTTTCTCTGTGACGGATACGCTGACTCAGGCCAATCAGGCGAAAGCGAAGCAGGAAATGGACGCGCCAAAGGGCGAGGCTCAGCCGTGATGGAGACGCCTGCTCTCTGGCCCCAGCCGGATGGAACGCCGGTTTCCTGCACGGAAAAATTGCTGGTTCTGCGTCAGAACTGGGAGGAGTTGCAGGGCGTGATGCAGGACGCGTTTGAAGATGCCGTACTGATGGGTGTGGATGAGGCCGAAATGAAAAAGATGCTGACGTCTCTTGTAGCATCTCTCACCAGCCCACGAGGCAAGCCTTCAGTATGACAGACGGGATAGGAACAAAGATGCTGTTGCGGTCTGCTCAAGCGTGTCTGGGGCTGGCCTCCGTTCTGATCGGTGCTGGATCAGTCCTCGCAGCGGAGCCGCTGGCGCCTCCGGCCATGTATCCGCCCAACACTTGGCAGGGGAAAAGCACGGCCGTTGTCCGGGTGCTCAATCGCCTTGATTCCCGTGTTGAAACCATCAAGGTTCCTGTCGGTGGAACCTCTCAGTATGAGACGCTCGCCATCGGCGTGACGCGGTGCCTGCTGCATGCTCCGACAGCGCGTCAGGATGCGGCGGCGTGGCTCGATATTCAGGATCGACGGGCTGAAGGAGCGGTTTTTCACGGCTGGATGCTGGCCGCTGAACCGTCACTGGGGATTCTGGAAAGCCCGATCTATGATGTGCATGTCGTGACCTGTGAAGGGAACGACGTTCAGCCCATGCTGCCCGCGCTGGAGCATCCGCCGGTTCCGCCTTTACCCGGAAGAAAGCCTGATGGTTCACAATCCGGTCAGGAGCAGGGTGAAAGTGGTGGGAATGCTGCTCCGCAGAATCCGGGTGCGGCTCCATCCTCTTCCGGTTCTCAGGCAGATCATGGTGCGACGGAGGGTGATCAACCCTGAAGCTGCCCCGACCGGGATGCGGGGCAGGAACCCCGGTCGGTCTATGGTAATGCCGGGGAAGCTGTGGTGAAACAGAACACTCTATGCAGCAGATAGCGGCTCCATCAGTATAACGACCTGTACGCGCCGCTCGCCGGGATAAGCCGGGCTGATGCAGGCTGAACAGGTGAGCAGGGAAGGCATTTTGTCGTGAGTTCTTCGGACATGACTTCAGCGCCTCAGACGTCCACCATAAGACTGACGCGGAATTACATGCCTCTCAATAAGGTGGCGTTTCTGCTGGATTTTGACGGCACGCTTGTCGATATTGCGCCCACTCCTGAGTCTGTGGTTGTGCCGCCGGGTCTGAAGGAAACGCTGCTCGCCCTGAGAGAAGCGACCGGTGATGCGCTGGCGGTCATATCCGGACGGTCCATTGATCAGATTGACGCTTTTCTCGGAGATGTGCCTTTCGCCGTCGCCGGAGAGCACGGCATTGCCATCCGCCATCGTCCCGGCGGTCCCATCGAGCGGGCAGCGCTTCCCTCGGTTCCCAGCCAGTGGGTGATCGAGGCGCAGGCGCTGGTTGCGTCTTTGCCGGGCACGCGGCTGGAACGAAAGGTCGGCGGTTTCGTTCTGCATTACAGGGGTGCGCCGGAAGCGGAAGGGCAGCTCCGTAAGGCAGCGGAGGCATGGGTGAAGGACGAGGGCGGCAAATTCCATATCCAGGCGGCAAAAATGGCATGGGAAATCCGGCCTGCCGGTGTCGACAAGGGCTATGCGGTCGAACTGCTCATGGAAAATGCGCCGTTCGCAGGTCGTAGACCGGTGTTTGTCGGAGACGATGTCACGGACGAGGACGCCATCCGCGCCGCAGTCCGTCTGGGTGGAGCTGGCTTCCGTATCCCGGTGGATTTCCCTACACCTGCTGTTTTCCGGAGCTGGCTGGCGTCTCTGGTACCCTCTCGTGATGAAGGCCGCCCTGCGGGTAACGGGGCATAACGATGGGGCGTCTTGTTATCGTTTCCAATCGCGTGCCGGATCCTCGGGAGAGGAACAAGCCGGCAGGTGGTCTGGCGGTTGGTCTGGCGGACGCGCTGCGTGGAGACCAGAGTACATTGTGGTTCGGCTGGTCTGGCCGTCAGGTGGAAGCGGACGCGGACCCCGTGCCGTCTCTGGATACACATGGAACGGTAACCTACGCCACCATTCCCCTGACCCCGACGCAGCATCGCGGCTATTATCAGCGTTTCTCGAACGCCATTCTCTGGCCGCTCTGCCATTACCGGCTGGGGCTGATGGACTATGCGCGGGCCGACTGGCAGCAGTATCTCGAGGTGAACCGGATGTTCGCCCGGGTGCTCGCCCCCCTGCTGAAGCCCGACGATATCATCTGGGTGCATGATTATCATCTTTTCCCGCTGGCGCAGGCGTTGCGGGAGCTGGGCGTGACGGCGCCCATCGGTTTCTTCCTGCATATTCCGTTCCCGCCCTGGAGCCTGTTCCGCGCCCTGCCGCCTGCGACCGCGCTTCTGGATGATATGAAGGCCTATGATCTCATCGGCGTTCAGACGGAAGAAGACGCCCAGAATCTCTGGGAATGTCTGCGTGTCGAAGGGATGACAGACCCGTCACGGGTCGTGGCCTGTCCCATAGGCATTGATCCGGTTTCCTTCAGCGAAGAGGCTCGGGACGCCTTCGAAGGACCTGAAGTGCGCCGGCTGAGAGAAAGTCTTCACGACGAGCCTTTGATTATCGGTGTGGACCGGCTGGATTATTCCAAGGGGCTGGAAGAGCGTTTTCACGGATATGAAAAGCTGCTGATCCGCTACCCTGAACATCATCGCCATGTGACCTATCTTCAGGTCGCGCCGGTTTCCCGTGGAGAGGTCGAGGAATATCGTCTGTTGCGTCGTCAGCTTGATGAAACAATCGGGCGGATCAACGGCGCTTTTGCCGCCTATGACTGGACGCCGATCCGTTATCTGACACGCCCGATTGCGCGCCAGACGCTGGCGGGGTTCTATCGTCTTGCTGATGTGGCTCTTGTCACGCCGCTACGCGACGGCATGAATCTGGTCGCCAAGGAGTATGTGGCTGCGCAGAATCCGGACAATCCCGGTGCTCTTGTCCTGTCGCATCTGGCTGGAGCCGCGCCTGAACTGGATGAAGCGCTGCTGGTCAATCCTCACGATTCAGACGCTATTGCTGATGCCCTGCATCTGGCGCTGACCATGAAAAAGGAAGAGCGCAAGCGCCGCTGGAATATCCTGAACAACGAAATCAGGAATACGACAGCGGGTTCCTGGGCGCGGGATTTCCTGAAGGCCCTGAATCGCACCAGAAAGACCAGCGTCGGGTGAAATTCCTGCGGGGGGCTGCTATACGCACGTTTCCCGAAAACACATGACCTTCATGTGGAACAGAAAGCTTGGCGCATGGTGCTGATGCCACGACGCAGAATTTTCAATAAACAGACACCCGGAACTGTCCGCCTGCCCAATCTCCTGCTGATCTTTGCAGGGGTTGTGGCAATGCTTTTCGTATGGTGGGTGCAGGACGGGCTGGGCATAGCGCCCTGTGCGCTCTGTCTGTGGGAACGTTGGCCGTGGCGCGTGCTGGTGGTGATCGGAGTGGTTGGCCTGCTCGTGCCCAGACGCTGGGCCAGAACCGTGGCGTGGTTCGGCGTGCCGACGTTGCTTGCCGATCTCGTTCTTGTCGGAGTTCATGCCGGTGTTGAATGGCGTTTCTGGAAGAGCCCGCTGCCGGAATGTCTGTCGCCGCATCTGACAGGTGCAACAATGGCCGAGCGGCTGGCTTCCATGCCGTTACGGCCTTCCAAGCCATGTGACTTGCCGACCTATCTCTTTAACGGGCTGCCGATCTCCCTGACCGTGATGGAGGGGATGGCAGCCCTTGCTGTTCTCGTTCTTCTGATCTCCGGTTTGCTCAGTTCCCTCGGCGGCCGAACAAGAGGCTGATGACGAACAGGACGAGGAAGATGAAGAACAGGACCTTGCCGATATAGGCAAAATTCGCGGCTATACCGGAAAAACCGAAAACAGCCGCGATCAGGGCGAAAACCAGAAAGATCAGGGTCCAGCGTAAAAGATCCATGGGAAATACTCCGTTCAGGTAGCGTCTGAACGCAAAACGGAATGGAGAAGTTTCTCAGGTTTGAAGGTATGCGTCTCAGGGCCGGATAGTCTCATGGTGTCTCAGGTGCGTCAGATGGTCTGTTCTTTCTGCGGCGTCATTGGAAATGCCAGTCTTCCGGGAAGCACAAACTTGCTTCCACACGCGGCTTCATACGGCAAACGCTCAGGTTGCGTGGGGGACACAGGTCGGGTGCGCGGCATCCGGAAACCATTCCGCATTGATCATGTAAATTTCTTCCCAACTCTTTGCTGATTGAAATCCAGAATATCTTTTCTGCAGTCCTGTCGCGTTTATGCGACAGAATGGACATGGTGTTGTCGCGAAGATGAAAGCCTGAAACTACATATTTTGTAATCGGCGATGCTGGCGTGATGTGCTCCGGATTACCGCCAGAGCCGATGCCCAGAGAGGAAATTCTGCATGGCAGCATCACAAAAAGTTGCACAGGGGACGGGGGCGGCACAGAGGCTTGTACTTCTGCCTGACCTGTGATGTTTTTCTCTGTTTTCACGGAGAGGGTGAATGCGCCGGTATGGTCGGAGTGACAGACAGTGGGAGCGGATAAAGGATTTTCTTCCGGGTCACCAAAATCCACGCCATAATCGATACTGCGGGAATGGCTGTGGCTCTTTTCCTGACACACGGGCAGAGAGCCGACATCAAGGAAGCAGAACCGCTTCTGGATGAAGGCGCCTGTACGGTCTGGCTGTTTTCCGCGGATCGACGTCAAAATAGAGCGCCCCAAGGATAGGCACCACACCACCAATGCCGCCGATACGCAGGGGCATACGACCGCCAGAACCACGTCCATCCTCAATATTGGTGCTCTCGCGTTCATCATCCAGACGCGTGGATACAGGTTCCACTGTCTCGGTTGCAGTTTATCTGCATCACTTATCAACGTTATTGAGGAAAGAGGATGGCGGAAGCCGGTTTCATCGTCTGGAATTATCTCCTGGAGGAGATCGCGAAGCCCGGACGATCGCCCGCAAGCCCGCTTCACTGAACAAAGAGTTTCCCCAAGGGCAGATTGCGCTCAAAACTCTCATCTCCGGAAGGATATGAGCGTGCGCGATAACAGGCATGTTTCCTCTTGCATTCCGTTTTTCAGCACCCATATCCTTCAACAAGATCAAGACCATGGCCGCGCTGCCTCCTTGAGGGGCGCCCTTCATGGCCCTGACCGTCGCCTCACTTCAAAGGGACAAACAGGAATATGGACATTCAGAAATTTACCGAACGCAGTCGTGGCTTTCTTCAGGCCGCACAGACGATTGCGCTTCGCGAATACAACCAGCAGCTCACGCCGGAGCACCTGCTCAAGGCGATGCTGGATGACAACGAAGGCGCTGCCTCTTCACTGATCAAGGCCGCTGGCGGCAACCCGCTCGGCGCACTTTCCGCTGTCGAAGAAGCACTCGCCAAACTGCCGAAAGTTCAGGGAGGCGGAGCCGGTCAGCCGCAGGCGACGCCCGACCTCGTGCGTCTGCTCGACAACGCCGAACAGGCTGCCCAGAAAGCCAATGACTCATTCGTGGCGCAGGATCGTCTTCTCGTCGCCATTGCGGCGTCTGACACTGCGGCCGGTCGCGCCCTGAAAGACAATGGCGCGTCTGCCGATGCGCTTGAAAAAGCTGTTGCCACTGTCCGTAAGGGCCGCACCGTCACCAGCGAGAACGCCGAGGCTGGCTTCGACGCGCTGAAGAAATACGCCCGCGACGTGACCGCCGTGGCGCTGGCTGGCAAGCTTGATCCAGTGATTGGCCGTGACGAGGAAATCCGTCGCGCCATTCAGGTTCTCGCACGCCGCAGCAAGAACAATCCCGTTCTGATCGGTGAGCCGGGCGTTGGTAAGACCGCCATCGTCGAAGGGCTGGCCCAGCGTATTGTCAATGGCGACGTGCCGGAGGCGCTTCGTAACAAGAAGCTGCTTTCCCTCGACATGGGCGCGCTGATTGCCGGTGCGAAATATCGCGGTGAGTTCGAAGAACGTCTGAAAGCGGTTCTCAAGGAGATTGAGTCCGCCGAAGGACAGGTCATTCTGTTCATCGACGAGATGCATACGCTTGTCGGCGCAGGCCGCTCCGATGGCGCGATGGACGCCTCCAACCTCATCAAGCCGGAACTCGCCCGTGGCACGCTGCACTGTATCGGTGCAACGACGCTCGACGAGTATCGCAAATACATCGAGAAGGACGCGGCGCTGGCCCGTCGTTTCCAGCCGGTGTTCGTTGGCGAGCCTTCGGTGGCCGACACGATCTCGATCCTGCGCGGCATCAAGGAGAAGTATGAGCTTCACCACGGTATCCGCATCGCCGACGGTGCGCTTGTCGCCGCCGCCACGCTGTCGAACCGCTACATCACCGACCGCTTCCTGCCGGACAAAGCCATTGATCTGATCGATGAGGCTTCCAGCCGTCTGCGGATGCAGATCGACAGCAAGCCGGAAGAACTCGACGAGCTCGATCGTCGTGTCATCCAGCTCAAGATCGAGCGTGAAGCGCTGCGCAAGGAGGATGACTCCGCCAGTCGTGATCGTCTTGAAAAGGTCGATGCCGAACTGGCCGAGCTGGAAGAGAAATCCGACGCGATGAACGCCGCGTGGCATGCGGAAAAGGATCGGGTCAACGCTGTTCAGAAGCTCAAGGAGCAGCTGGACGAAGCCCGTTCGCAGGTGGAAGTCGCACAGCGCAAGGGCGATCTGGGTCGTGCTTCGGAGCTGATGTACAGCACCATTCCGCAGCTGGAAGCTAAGATCACCGAGGCGCAGAACGAAGAACAGAGCAACTCGGCGACTGACCTTGTCTCGCAGGCCGTCACCGAGCAGAGCATTGCCTCGGTCGTGTCCCGCTGGACCGGTATCCCCGTGGATCGCATGGTTGAAGGCGAACGCGCCAAGCTGCTCCGCATGGAAGACGAGCTGCGCAAGCGTGTCGTCGGTCAGGAGCCCGCGCTCAAGGCCGTGGCGAATGCCGTCCGTCGCGCCCGCGCAGGTCTTCAGGACCCGAACCGTCCGATCGGTTCGTTCCTGTTCCTCGGCCCGACCGGCGTCGGCAAGACCGAACTGACCAAGGCGCTCGCCGAATTCCTGTTCGACGATGAAAAGGCCCTGCTCCGCATCGACATGAGCGAGTTCATGGAGAAGCACTCCGTGGCCCGTCTGATTGGCGCGCCTCCAGGCTATGTCGGCTACGAGGAAGGCGGTGTGCTGACCGAGGCCGTGCGGCGTCGTCCGTATCAGGTCATCCTGTTCGACGAGGTGGAGAAGGCTCATCCGGACGTCTTCAACATCCTGCTTCAGGTGCTTGATGACGGTCGTCTGACCGATGGTCAGGGGCGCACGGTGGACTTCCGCAACACACTGATCGTGCTGACCAGTAACCTTGGTTCCGACGTTCTGGCCAACCAGCCGGATGGCGAAACCACCGACATGGTGCAGGCTCAGGTCATGGAAGTCGTGCGTGCGCACTTCCGTCCCGAGTTCCTGAACCGTCTGGACGAGATCGTGCTGTTCTCGCGGTTGCAGAAGAAGGACATGGCGCGGATCGTGGATATCCAGATCGCCCGTCTCCAGTCGCTGCTGACCGATCGGAATATCGTGATCAAGCTGGACGACCTTGCCCACCAGTGGCTGGCCAACGAAGGCTACGATCCGGTTTACGGTGCCCGTCCGCTCAAGAGAGTTGTGCAGCGCAGCCTGCAGAACCCACTGGCGGAACTGCTGCTCGAAGGCGCGATCCACGATGGCGAAGAGGTCAAAGTCTCGGCCAATGGCGATGGTCTGATCATCAATGGTCGCGAGGCGGCAACTGTTCTCGCCTGATCGATCAGGTAAATGACGCTATGAAAGAGGCTCCCGGTTTCGGGGGCCTTTTTCTTTTTGGGGAAACTATATGGGCCTCATGAAACTGCTACGTTCAGGAGCAGGATCACTGATCGGTCTCTTGCGTCTTTCTCCGCAGTCTGAGAAACCGGCCTCCTTCATCGGCGCGACAGGAACCTCTTCTCATGATCGAACGCTATACGGATCACGCCGCGAACGAACGCACCTTTCTTGCGTGGATAAGGACAGCTCTGGCGCTGGTCGCCTTCGGCTGCGTTCTCGCAAAATTCGATCTGTTCCTGCGTCTTCTGGCAGTCCAGCATGCCATGCCTGCTCATCAGTCCTTCGCGTCTACCTCGCAGGTAGGCATTCTTACCGTGCTGACAGGTATTCTGCTGATTCCGGTTTCTTACTGGCGTTTCTGCAAGGTGAGAACGGCGCTGAATGAAACGAAAACCATGAGTATTGCTCTGGCGAAGGTCGAGGGCATCCTGACCATTGTCCTGATCGCCCTCTGTCTGGCCGTATTTGCTGTGCTGCTGCCTGCTGTTACAGGCTGACAGCAGCATCGCGTTTCCAAAACGCGGTCATCGATAGACCATACTTTCATCGATCAGAACCGCCTGCCCCGTCATGTAATCGGAATCCGGTCTGGCGAGATAGGATACGAGTGAAGCGACATCGTCAGGTGTCTCGGGGCGGCCAAGAATGGTGATGCGCCACCTGTTGCAGCGCCAGATCATACCTGGGGAATGGCGAGTATCACGATGGAGGTCAGAGACACACTCCTGGACAGCCGCCCGTATGGGAACCACCGCACCTGACGAAAACGCTGTGGCGGACGCGAAAGCGGCCTGAAAGGGATTCGCCGCAGTCGCTGCGGATAGCTTCAATTCGTCCCGGGCATGTGTGCCAAAGTATCTTGTCCTCGTTTTTGGCAGATTGCCGCCAGTTCTGCGACTTCCCGATCCCAATCTGTCAGAAACTCCTGTTTTTCACGGACGATATCGGCCTGTTCGGAATTCGCCTGTGACTGACCGAGACATCCTCGCCTGCTGCCGTGGACAAGGTGCTGGCCACAAGTTGCGGATAATCCTGCGATGAGAATGCTGCCGCGTGCTCCATGGGCACTGGCAACCCCGACGATAAGACTTCCGGTCGATCATATTCCGTCATTGGCGTCTAGAACGACCGCGCGCAGCCATCCCAGTTTTTCGACGGAATGGCGTTCAGCTTGGGGAGGAAGACGTGAGATCAGAAGACTCACTTCTACAACAAAGGTCACGCAGACCTATAGAATAAAGAAATCATCCAGAAACACGAAAAAACGCCAAACAAAATAAGATTTATTTTTAATATTAATAACGTAAGTGTAAATATTTACCGTTCAGTTTCCTGTAAGGTGATTCTGTTATACAGATCAGCTTGCAGTCGTTTTGTGAAGGTGCGTATGCCTGTTCCGTCCTCCATCCCTACAGACAGCCCACGCTATGATACACCAACGATCGTTCTCCACTGGATGACGGCCCTGCTCGTGATATTTCAGTTTGTTCTTGGTGAAACATGGAGTTTGCCCACAAAACCCATTCATCATCTCATGGTTGTCGCCCATCTAACAGCAGGCATTTGCCTGACGGCTGTCATGATGTTTCGCGTTGGATGGCGTCTGACGAAAGGGCGGGATCTGTCAAAGCTTCTCTCGCCTCTCGATCGGATGTGCGCTCTTGGAATGGAGTCCGTGCTCTATATTCTGCTGCTGACAGAAATCGGGCTCGGCTATCTCTGGCGTTGGGGTGGCGGACAAGCCATGAGCTTTTTTAACATCTCGTTTCTCTCCCCATTCCCACGCTTTCCAACAAAGACGCTTCAGTGGATTCAATCGCTGCACCACTGGAATGCATGGCTGATCGTCGGCCTTGCAGTAGGTCACGGTAGTGCTGCTCTTTTCCATCAGTTTGTTCTCAAAGACAGGGTTCTGGAACGGATGCTCTAACCGTAAGCCATGATTTCAGGCCTCATTCCTTGAGCCAGAAGACGGTTGCTGCGATGTGGATAGCGGACATGAAGGCACGAGCGCTCCGATCGTATCGGGTTGCTCCCCGTCGCCAGTCTTTCAGCTTTGCGGTCATGTCTTCGCTGAGGTGACGCTTTTTATAAAGATGCCAGCTGCAAGGCGGCCCTGATTTCCGGCTCTTCTTCGGTGGGATACAGGCCGTGATATTCCGCTCGGCGAGCGACTGCCTGATTTATTGCTGTCGTATCTTCGGTCCCCGATGACCTCTTCTGTCTCATCGGAAAGCTTTGCCAGAAGTACATCTGCTCCCTTGAAGTCGTTGGCCTGACCCACCGTCAGATGAAGACGGACAGGACGGTCCTCACCGTCGCACACAGCATGCAGCTTTGGGTCAGACCGCCTTTTGTGCGCCCGATATGACGGGGAAAAGTCCGCTTTTGAGCAAAGACGCTGCTGTCCGGTGTGTCGCGTCAATCATCAGGTGCTTCGACCGTTCTGACTGTTCCGTCAGCGCGACGAAGAGATGAAGCGGTTGTATAAAGTCTTGTGCAGACCATAAACTTTCAGGGCGTCTTTCCGCTGAAGGCCGTGACGGATCGGATCACGTAAACAATTCCCCTCAGAACCCGCTGTCATCCACGCACGGAACCCCGTGAGCCAGTGGGAAAACGGCCTGATCCGTTCCATCTGATGCCCGGACAGAACAAATATGTCACTCTCAGACACCTCCCCATCGACGGGCCTGTGAATCACAACAGCACGTTCAATTCAATAAATTAACAGAGCCTGAGTCAGGCAGCACTCTTCGGAAGTCGGCATCCGGCCAGGCCGGCTCGTTCCAGATGCCAGGCAACCCTGAACAGTTTCTCTTCACATCCCGGTGCCGCAACAAGCTGGAGACCGAGCGGCAGCCCTTCGGACACCAGCACAGGCACCGTCAGGACGGGCACTCCGGGCAGGCTGAGAGGCTGGGTAAACAGACCGAGATTGGCGCGTGCAGAAACGACCTTTCCTCCCACAGTGACAGTAGGCTCATCCAGTCTCGGCGCTTCCCCCATCACGGCTGGCGCAATCAGCACGTCAGCTTCGTCTCGGAACACGGCATGGATCTGCTCGCGGAACCAGCGACGAAAGCGTTGCGCCTTGAGATAAGTGTCTGCGGGAAGCATCGCACCCGCTAATAGACGATCCCGCGTCGCCGGATCATAGGAATCGGCCTGCTCTTTCAGACGGGGCAGATGAAGATTCCCGCCTTCCGCAGCGGTAATCAGAAAAGAACTCGCGCGGGCGGTTGCGACTTCCGGCAGGGAAACCGTGCGTGTCACATCCAGCGCAGCACAGACGCTCTCAAGCGCCCTGACCATCGGTTTGGACAGATTGTCGGCAAACCAGCCTTCCAGACGCGCAATGCGCAGCGTTTCCCATGATCCTGCAACGGCGGGCTCCGGAATTCTGTCACATCCATCCATAATATAAAAACTTGCCGCCAGATCAGAGACATTTCTGGCAAAAGGACCAACAACATCCAGACTGGCCGCAAAAGGATAGGCTCCCTCTCTGGGAAGACGTCCAAACGTGGGTTTCAGCCCCCACACTCCGCACAGGGATGCCGGAATACGGATCGATCCATTGGTGTCTGAACCCAGAGAAAGAGGAAGAAACCCTGCGGCTACGGCAGCCGCCGACCCGCCAGAAGACCCTCCGGCCATGCGCGATGTGTCATGCGGATTCAGCGTCGTGCCATAATGGGCATTCTCCGTTGCAAATCCGTAGGCAAACTCATCCATGTTCAGTGTTGCGACAGGAATGGCTCCGGCCTGCCGTAGACGTTGCACGACAGCCGCATCCTGTTTCGCAGGAGGATTACTGCGCAGAACGATCGATCCCGCCGTGGTGACATGACCTGCAATGTCAAAGAGATCCTTCACGCCAAAAGGTACGCCTGCCAGAGGAGGAAGCGTCTTTCCCTGCTTCCGGAGAGCGTCGACAGCATCGGCCTGTCGGCAGGCCTCTTCGGAAAACAGATACGTGACACTGTGGATAGACCGATCCTTGCTGGACAGGGTTTCCAGCGTGGCTTCAACCACATCACGGGCGGTCCTCTCTCCTGTACGGATTGAGGTCGCGAGATCCAGTGCGCCGGGAAGGGGAGAAAGATCTCTCATGGCACATACTCGAAAGCCGGTTCACACTCGTCGGAAAAGACGTGACGGTTCAACAGATCTGCGTACTGGCCAAGCAGTTCCGTGTTGGTCAGCACGCCGGGCAGACAGCGATCGGAAAGATCAAGGCCGATCGCTGCGGCGCGGGCCTGAACAAGCAGTGTCAAGTCAGTCTGGGACTCTTTCATCGCGTAACCTCCCTGTTCAACGCTCTGTGCGATACTCCGTAGAAAGATCAGCGCCACGCCTCACGTGCGGCGTCAACCGCGACACCTCGCGAACACGCAAACCCCTCGGAAACCAGCGCCGCTTCCAGAGCCCCAAGCGTGGTCAGCACGTTTGGCTTGCAGGCGTTGTAACCCATGGTGCCGATCCGCCAGATGCGACCGGCCAGAGGTCCGAACGCCGTGCCGATCTCGATACCAAAATCATCCCGCATAACAGAGCGAATGGCCTCGCCGTTTACTCCGTCAGGAATCCATACACCCGTCACATTGGCCATGCGGTGCGCGTCATCCCCGAAGATGGACAACCCCATGCCGCGCAGCCCCGCAATCAGCGCCCCGCTGGCGTTCCTGTGACGGGCGAAGCGGGCTTCCAGCCCTTCCTCCAGCACGACCCTCGCTGCTTCCCGTGCACCATAAAGCATGGTGGTCGCTTCCGTATGATGGTTGAGCCGTTTCTCCGACCAGTAATCCATGATCATGGCGAGATCAAAATAGTTCGAAGGGATCCGTGAACGTTGGCCATCTGTCTGATCCGCTCCACGAATACCGGCCTCGACATGACGACGGCTCATGATGAACTCCGCTGCCCGGTTGGAAATCGTAATGGGTGCGGACCCCGGTGGTCCCCCCATGCATTTCTGCAATCCCCCCGACACAACATCTATTTCCCATTGATCCACACAGACCGGCACACCGCCCAGCGTCGCGGTGGCATCGACATAGGAAAGGACATCATATTTCCTGCAAAGGGCACCGATCCCTTCCAGCGGTTGCGCCATCGTGGTGGAGGTGTCGCCGTGAATACAGGCGAAGACCTGCGGACGATGTTCCTTCAGAGCTTCTTCAATCTGATCCGGGGTAGCGACTTCACCCCAAAGGAGATCGAGCGTGCGGATATCAGCGCCAAGACGCTCTGCAATTTCCGAAAGTAGCAGTCCGAACCGACCGGCGCGCACAATAAGCACCCGGCTTCCCGGTTCCACCAGCGAGACCATGGCGGCTTCGATACCGGCCCGCGCCGTTCCATCCACGAGAAAGGTCCAGCGGTTCTCCGTCATGAAAACCTGCCGGTACAGCGACATGGTTTCATTCATATACCCTGTCATCTCAGGGTCGAACTGCCCAAGCATATCGGCTGACATGGCGCGCAGCACGCGTGGATGGACGTTGATTGGCCCCGGTCCCATGAGGAGACGGCGTGGCGGATCAATCTGTCGAAAAAGACTGGGAGTCACGCGGACATCTCCCTGAAAGGCTGATGGGTTGATTGGGAAACTCGTTTATGAAGCAGGAAGCTGTTTCAACGACTGTACTGGACAGGATTTCCGTCAGAACAGCCGATGAGCAATCCTGAAGCCGAAGTGAGATGTTCCACCGGTTTCCGCTGCCCCGCGTTTGCACAGTCAGGCGTAGCAGCCTGTGCCGGGAAAGACAGGCAGGACGTGGGCTACCCTGCACACGGAAAAAGGATGCAGAATCTGACATCTCAATTTTTTTGAGACTTCGAAAACCTGTCGACAAAAGCAAAAACGATGAAAAAGACATGGCGCTTCTCTCTGTGTCCTTTTCGTCGAGCAGGGCGAATCCCTTGACTGAGCATAAGGATGGCTCAGAATCACTTTAGGCAGTCAGGCCCGTTCTCACAAAAGTAAAAAAGACAATTATTCGTTGCTTTTAATAGAGCGGACCCCATGCGCAAAAAAGCAATGAGGGAGTGCTTTTTTGCTTCTTTTAGAGAACGAGGTGCCCTGTATGCATCGATAACGCAAAAGCTTTGATGTGGAGACGCCGCAGGTGCACAGGGCAGTCACAGCACGGTTTGTCAGGAGCTGCGCACAGATGGTGTGCAGCGATACATGAAGGTCGTGCCCTGATGCGCGACTATATCGCCTGCTCGTGCATTGTGGCCCTGTTCTGGTGGGGCGTGTCAGATACCAAAAACGGCGTCCACCTCATCCCTCACGCCCATGCAGCGGTTACCGTCAAATCAGGAACTGGCGGAAAGCAGGCTCTACGGCCGATGCTCGACGATGCAGATGCGCCCGGTTCCCTTCAGACAAGTGAAGAAGTCGAACAGCCTTCGTCTCCCGATGAGGAGAACAAGGAAGTGCGGGAACAGCACGAAGATCGTAAGGAGCAGCGCAATCATGCCCGTTCCTTTACCGACATGTTTATTCAGGGCTATTTTTCAGGCTATTTTCGAACGCTGTATTATTCGTCACGCAATGCGTTCTATGCTCCGGGTGTCAATCAGGACACCGTCAGTTATGGCGGCAAGATCGGCTACAACACCTTGCCCTGGCACGGTTTCTCTGCTGGCGTCAGCGCCTTCTTCCAGCGCGGTATTGCGCATTCGCACAATCCGGACAAGGTGAATTCCTACCTTGCGCCTGATCTGACGACGATCGGTGAGGCCTATCTCCAGTACGAGGGATACGGACTGAAAGTTGTCGGCGGCAATCAGGCGCTCGATGTGCCGTTTGCTTCCTCTTATGACTGGCGTATGGCACCGCAGCTTTATCAGGGCATTTCAGCCCGATACGGCGATGCGGATAATTTCATTCACGTCTTCAAGATGTTCCGATACAAGTCCTACACGTATAACTCGTTCAAGAATCATACGAATTACAATTCCGATTTTGATGCCTATTCCAGCATCGGCAATGCGCCAAGCGGCGGTTTCTGGGGCACAGGCGTAGGGCATCGATGGGAAATAAACCCGGTCGCCATTTCGGCACAGGGTTGGTACCAGACCTATCAGGACTACGCGAAATTCGGTTATGTCGAAGGACAGGTGATCCGCTCACAGGGCGAGTTCAAGCCGTTTCTTGCATTGCAGGGATTTCGTCAGGTGGGCGACGGTCGTCGGCTTCTCGGCCATGTCGATGTACTAGGCGGCGGCGCACAGATCGGTCTGAAAAGACGCTCCCTGACCATCAGCCTCGGCTTCGACCGGATGGACCCGCACGCCGGTTCCTTCCGGAATGGCGTTCTGGTCACGCCCTATGCCCATAATGTCGCCTCCGGCCCACTGTTCGCACAGCCGCTGCTGACCAGCGCACAGGATCTGGGCGGCGGCAATGCCTATGCGCTCAACATCACCGGCGCACCGGCCAAACACTGGTTTGTCGCCGGGCGGTATTCCTATATGGATCTGCGGACACAGCGCGGCATACCGAGGATCGATCAGTCGGAATATCTGTTTCTTGCAGCCTATAGTTTTGGCGGTGCGCTCAAGGGACTGAGCCTTTCCGAACTTGCCGCCCTTCAGGTTTCACCGACTCATGACAAGAAATATTTCGAGAACCGACTGACCCTGCAATATGAGTTTGGCGGTCCTGACAACTGAGGGAGGAAGATATGCAGTTCAATAACGACAAGACAGTTCGGGAAATCGTAGACTGTGCCGATCGCTACGAAAAGGCCCTTGCTGATAACGACGTTGCGGCGCTGGACAATTTCTTCTGGGACGGACCGGAAGTCGTCCGTTATGGTGTCGGGGAAAACCTTTACGGCGGCGAAGAAATTGCCGCATTCCGTCGTGCGCGACAGGGCGGCTCGCCTCCACGGACGGTTCTGCGCCGACACATCACCTGCATGGGCGATGATATCGCTGTCGTCAGTCTGGAGTTCAGGCGTGAAGGTGGCCAGCGTATAGGTCGGCAGATGCAGACATGGGCGCGTATTAACGCGCAATGGAAAATAATCGCGGCGCATGTGTCGCTGATGGCGCAACAGTCAGAAGCTGCTGGACCTGCCGCATCATAGGCTTTGCATGAAGAATGTTTCTATTTCCGCCATGATCAGACGGGCGGCCACGGAAAGCTGCCTTGAGCGATCCACGCAGAGAGCAAGGCTGAGGGGTAGAAGTTTCTTGTGATTTATTTTCACAAAAGCAAGCTGTCCACGGGAAATTTCGTCATAGGCATCCAGATAGCTCAGGATGCCAATCCCTACTCCCTCCTGCACCAGAGACTTGATCATCTGGATATTGTCCGTGCGGGCGACAGCAGCGATCTTGATCCCTGTTTCAGCCTCCAGCAGTCCGATCGGACGCCAAAGGGCGAGCGGGGGCGTGGGGATAATGGTCGGGTATTCTGTCGCCAGACTGAACGGGCCTTCCTTCATGCTGGCAATGGGATGTGAAGGCAGGCACAGGAAGCCAAGCGGCACATCCTTGTGAATCCGGACTGCCAGCTCCCGCATGTGATTCGGATTGAACATCAGGGCGAAATCGGCATGCCCCTTGACCAGAAGTTCACCCATATTCTGGCTTTTCCGGATATGCAGACTCACCACAATACCCGGATGACTCTCCCTTAGACGGCCAACAAGCTGCGGGAGAAAACCTTTTGTCAGGGCATCGGGGATCAGCACATCTACGGCCCCCTGTCTCAGTCCCTTGAGACCATCGATCTGCGTCCTGACGGTGTTCATGTCGCGTGACCAGCGATTGCAGGCTGTCAGCAGCAACTCGCCCGCAGCAGTCAGCCGCAGGCCCGTGGGAAGCCGCTCAAAGAGCAGCGTATCAAGCGTCCGTTCACCTTGAAGAATCTGTCTGTCAATTGCGGACGCTGCGATGTGCAGTTCATCGGACGCTTTCCGTATGGAGCCGTGCTGGGCGACACTCATGAAATACCGAAGAAAACGGGAAAAGACAGGCATCCGGATCTGCTCTCATTCTGCGAACGCATCATGCTGAATTAAAATATATACAAGAACGCTCCGGCTGTGAAACATTAACTTTAGAGTTGCAGGCGCTACCGGGAATGTCCGTTATAGAGCTTCTCTGATGGCGCAATGAGGATTGATAAGCCCAAATGGAACAGCTGGACGCACAGGTTAAGGCCGACCTGCAGAAAATTGAGTATGCCACAGGCAACTGGAGCATCCCGCGAGAGAAGGATGGCCAGAAGGTTCTGGATGTCGCCATCATTGGTGGCGGTCAGGGCGGCATCGCGACATGCTTTGCGCTCAAGCGACGCGGCATTTCCAACTGCTGCATTTTCGACGCTGCTCCACGCGGTGGAGAAGGTCCGTGGATCACCTTTGCACGGATGCTCACGCTCCGGACGCCCAAATATGTGACAGGACCAGATCTGGGCATTCCCAGCCTGACGCCGCAATCATGGTATGAAGCGAAATATGGTGCTCAGGCATGGAAAGATCTGAACAAGATCTCCCGTCAGGACTGGCAGGCTTATCTCGACTGGGTGCGCGACGTGCTGGAACTGCCGGTCCGGAACGAACACCGTCTGATGAACATGGAATGGCAGGACGGGCTGCTGCGTCTGTCCTTTGAATGTGCAGGCGGAGAGCGGAAAACCGTCTGGGCCCGCAAGCTGGTTCTGGCGACGGGGATCGACGGTGGTGGACGATGGTATGTCCCTCCTTTCATTTCCGATGTCCTGCCACCTTCCTGCTATGCTCACACATCGCAGCCGATTGATTTTGAAAAACTGCGTGACAAGAGAATTGGTGTTCTGGGGGCAGGCGCATCGGCTTTCGACAATGCCGCAACAGCTCTGGAAATGGGTGCAGCGCGTGTTGATCTCTGCCTGAGACGGAAGGAAATTCCCTCGGTCAATCCTTATCGCTGGATGGAAAATGCTGGATTCCTCAGCTATTTTTCAGAATTGCCGGACCTCATCCGCTGGCGTTTCATGCGCCGGATCTATGATCTCAACCAGCCTCCTCCGCAGGACACTTTCTGGCGCTGCCGTCGTCATGAGAATTTCGCATTTCATACCGGCGCGCCTTGGACAGCCGTCAGTCGGGATGGCGATGACATCGTTGTCACGACGCCAAAGGGTGAGATGCGGTTTGATTTTCTGATCATCGGAACTGGCTTTACCATCGACATGGCGCTGCGTCCTGAACTGGCAGGCATCGCCGGTCATGTTGCGCTCTGGAAGGAGCGCTTTACCGCACCGGAAGACGAGCCGAGCGCTGTTCTTGGCGATTATCCTTATCTGGGCAAGAAATTTCAGTTTCTTCCCAAGGATGAAAAAGACCCTATCGCGCCGATGCTGTCCGCCATCCACAATTTCACCTTTTCCGCCACACCCAGCATGGGACTGTCCGGCGCATCGGTGAGCGCCATGCGGTTCGGTGTCGAGAAACTGTCTTTTGCCATCGGTCGTGATCTCTTCGTTGAAGATGGAGATCAGCACCTGAAAAGTCTGCTGGCCTATCAGGTGGATGAACTTGTCAGTCTGGAACCACCTCCAGTGTGAGTGGCAGTCACAGGACTGCCCGTTCCAGACTGAGGCTGGATTTTCAAGGGACGATATACTGTGGAAACACCAGAAAAAATCAGCAGGGAAGTTCATCCGATTGATGAAGTTCTTCCTTTCTGGCAGCTTGGGTTTTATGGACTCCAGCATGTCCTGACATTTTATGCGTCAGCCGTTATTGTGCCGATCCTTCTCGCCAGTGCGCTGGGATTGTCGCGGGACATGCTGGAACATTTGATCGAAGCTGATCTGTTCACCTGCGGTATAGCGTCCCTGCTGCAATGCGTCGGCCTTGGCCCGATCGGGGTAAGAATGCCGCTTCTGCAGGGCGTCACCTTTGTTGCTGTCGCTCCAATGATTACAATCGGCCTGTCTGCGGGCGGCGGCGTGGAAGGATTGCAGCAGATCTTCGGCGCCGTCATTGCCGCCGGTCTGTTTTCTTTTGTAACGGCCCCGCATTTTGCAAAGCTGGTACGCTTCTTTCCGCCCGTCGTAACCGGGTCGATCATTTTGGTGATCGGGATCGCGCTTCTGCCAGTAGCAGCCAATGATATTGTCAATGGCCATGGCACGTCCGTCATGCAGGACCCCGTGAATATGCGGAATGTAGCCTACGGACTGGGCACATTGCTTGTCATCCTGTTCATGCAGCGTTTTTTTACGGGTTTTTGGCGGGCAATCAGCGTGCTGCTGGGATTGATCAGCGGAACCACCCTCGCGTGGCTTCTGGGTGACGCCCAATTTGACACGGTCGCCGCGGCACCTGCTCTTACTGTAGTGACACCTCTTTATTTTGGAATTCCGACTTTCCGTCTGATGCCCGTTCTCTCAATGATTGTCGTCATGATGATCGCCATGCTGGAAACGGTAGGAGACGTGTATGCAGCTGGAAAAATTGTAGGCAAGCCTATCGGGCCAAAGGAAATTACGCAGGCCATCCGCGCTGATGGAGCCGCCACCATTCTCGGCGGGATTTTCAATTCCTTTCCCTACACCTGCTTTGCCCAGAATGTCGGTCTGGTTCGTCTGACAGGCATCCGGAGCCGATGGGTTGTTGCAGCGGCTGCCGTGATCATGATGATTCTTGGCTGTGTGCCAAAACTGGCCGCCATGATGGCCTGCGTTCCTTTACCGGTCATGGGTGGAGCGGCTCTCGCCATGTTCGGTGCTGTTGCGGTCGTGGGAATTCAAGCGCTTTCACAGGTCAATTTCGAGCATCAGGGCAATACCGTGGTTGTCGGGACCAGCCTCGGGCTAGGGATGTTGCTTGTGTCCCAGCCGCATATTACGGACCATTTCCCTGCTTGGATGAAAATCATCTTTGGTAGCGGGATTACCCTGGGCGCGACTGCTGCAATTGTCCTCAATTTCATTTTCAACCGTCAGGATCCCCCTCCAATTTCTGTGGAGGGTGAAGTCTGGAATGTTGGCGTACAGATTTCACAAGATCCGGACATGCTGGATCTGGAGGGAGCCAAGTCGTCCGCCGGATAGTTTCGGCCTCCGACGATCAGATGCAGCATCTGTGACCCTGAGCAGGTATGTCCAACAGAAGAGCCTGTTGCCGACCTCTCTGTCCTGCGAGCCTGCTTTCAACAGAATGATGCCGTCTTATGAAACAGTTGCTGTCCATTTTTGGTCTTGCTCTCACTGGCGCTCATAGTCGCTGCACGCAGACGGACAAGGTTCCTCTTCATTACGGAGAGGAGAATCCAGATGTGGTGCGCCTTTGATCTGCTTGGACCGCATATAGAATAGTGCTTCATCTCGGTCCGTGTGGACTATTCTTCAGGCTCGACCTCATTCCTTGAGCCAGAAGACGGTTGCGTCGATGTGGATCGTGGACATGAAGGTATGAACGCAGCGGTCGTATCGGATCGCCACACGTCGCCGGTCTTTCAGCTTTGCGGACGTGTTTTCGATGAGATGACTCTTTATTATAAAGGTACCAGTCGTAAGATGGCCCTGATTTCCGGCTTTTCTTCGACGGGATACAGACGGTGTGATCTGCCTGCTTTTTGACTCAGGGTGGTGAAATTCCGATCAAAGACACCGAGATGGCTCCAGCGAATGAAACAATTGTATAAAGTCTTGTGCGGACCATAGGCTTTCGGTTCGTCTTTCCACTGAAGGCCGTTATGGATGACGTAAACAATCCCGCCCAGAACACGACGGTCATCCATGCGGGGCATACCATGCGCCAGTGAGAAAAATAGCCTGATCCGTTCCATCTGGTGAAGCGCGCCGGATGGTTTTGCACAATGAGACACAAGGAATTGCACCCCAAATCGGGCTTCTAAGAGCCCTTTTAGAGGTCGATAAGACCTCTCTCAGCAATGGCCTTTGTGGCCTCCATCGCTCGCCAGTCAGCGCTCATCATCTTCAAGCCGACACCAACATCAAGCGGCTTCGGTCCGAATTTCAGCCGCAGCGCAGAGCATGCTGACGCCTCACGTTCACGACGTGCTTCCACAGCCAATCTGCCGATCAGCGATCGAGAAACGCCAAGTCGCTTTCCGATACTCCTGATCGTCAGAGGCCTCTTCTCTGCTCCAGCATCCTGAATGCAGGTCTGCGTCAAATACTGCTCGACCAACGACCTGGCGGCCTGAAGTTTCTCCGGATCTGTAAGCGAAATGGGTCTCATTGCGCCTCACCTTCCTATCGGTCTTCCTGCCATTACCCCGCACCTCGATCGTCTGATGTAGAGGTCTCCATTGCGGGATATGGAACATCTCTGCCGTCGATCTCCGTATCAGTCGGAAACGACGGCAATGGTTCAAACGGGCGACGTGGCAAGCCCAGTCGCGCATCCAGCTCACGCACAATCAGACGCGCAGCCAGTGCATGCACCTGAACGGTCGACAGAACGTCCATCGTCTGCCAGCGCGCCCGGCGCAATTCGATCAATTCAGATTCATACGAGCGCACCAGATCGGTCAGAGACGCTTCACGCTCTGCTGATCGTTTGACCATCTCCAGCGCCATCTGCCCGGCGTCATAGACCTCCTGCCGGGCAATGGAGCGCATCCGGTAAGAATGCGCCCACCATCCGGACAGCAGGCCGCCAAACCACACCGCAACGTGGCCACCCTCACGCGCCAGAATCAACCAACTAGCCACTCGATGCAGGACCGTAGTTCGGTGAGCGAGCGACGGCCGTGCTGCCTTCCATGCTCAGCAGCATCTGACCACTGACTGCCGGAGCAATCAGCGCGTGACCAGCAGACAGGGGATGCACCTGATCCGTATTGATCAACGACCCCGTGTTCACCTCGATCGTGGTGGAGAGCGCGTCCCCGATATCGACGACCGCCACCCGTTTATCCAGAGGATAGGCCGCCTGATACGCGGATATCGCGGCATTGAACGCCGTGAGATATGCGGCTGGATATTTGGGCGCATAGTGGAACCCAACAGGGATCATCAGGAACAGCCACGCATTCGGTGCCGCCGTTCTGTGCGCTTTCATGCACTGCATCATGGCCGCCTGACAGTCCGATGTGCTCAGTTTCCCGAGCGCCTCGTTCGTCAGATAATTCACCAGAGTTGCGACAGGCTCGCTGCCTGTGTCGCCGTAGGCTGTCAGATGACCGTTGCTGTCGAGCGCCGAGACGTTCTCGTCGATCTTGTTCCACCGGCTTTTCGTGTCGTCGTAGGTGCCCCCAGATCCATTGCTGGACCCCGACACATAATAATATGCCGGAACGTCCGCCGTGCTGTCCCCGGTATCCAGATAACCTGAGTAACCGCACACAGAGACGCATACCTCGTAACCCTGCGCCCGGAGCGTCTGAAGCAGAAAATAAGTGTAGGACTGCGTAAAATCGGGCTTGTTCGCACCACCTGAATTGATGCCCTCGGTGATGCTGTCACCGATGATCTTCACCCAGCCTTTTTCACCCGCGACGGAAACACCGGCCGTGGACGCCGCATCCAGCGTGACGCCGGACACGACAATGTTGTTGGCACCTTCATTCCACCGACCCGACTGCGGTGTGTCGCGGAAGACCACGAAAACGGTATTCTCGGCAGACGGGATGATATTCCACAGTGTTACACTGGATGCGGCCGAAAACTCTTTCACAGAGCCGTTGACGCTGACATTCACATTTCCGGACGTCCCCGCCAGACCGAAATCAATAACTGCGGTCGGGTTGGCAGACGCATTCCATGTGAAGACGAAATAGGCACCGACGTTCCATGTCCGACGCCACAGAGAGCCACCGCGCCCGCTGTCGCCATACCAGTTTCCCGGTGAAAACAGGAAAGCCGGATTATCCACCGGCACAGCAGATCCCGGAGCGAGAGGCGTCGCCGTCTGGTCAGCAGAATAGGTCGCGCCGACGCTGTTCGCAGCGCCGACCTTAACCTTGTAGGCAGTCCCGTTCGTCAGACCGGTGATCGTATAACTGCCAGCGACCGTCAGGGTCGTGACAGGAGAAGTCGCGTCGTTGACCACAATCGGATAGCCCGTGATCGGCGATCCCCCATCACTCGACGGGGCCACAACCTGCACCACGATCTGCCCGTTGCCAGCCGTAAGCGTCACGCCCGGCGCGCCTGGTGCCGTGGCAGATGATACAGGCGTCGCGGTCTGCTCAGCCGCCACAGTCGTGCCGACGCCGTTGGTCGCGCCCACTTTCACATACACAGGCGTGCCGTTCGTCAGGCCCGTGATCGTGTAGCTTCCCGCAGCCGTCAGCGTCGTGACTGGCGTTGAGGACTCGCCCCCTGACGTCGTTCCGACATAGATGGGATAACCCGTAATCGCTGAGCCGCCATCGCTCGACGGAGCCACGACCTTCACCGTTATCTGCCCGCTTCCGGCCGTCAACGTGACACCCGGCGCGCCCGGAGCCGTGGCAGATGCCTGCACCGTCAGAGACGCGGTCCCGTTGGTCAGACTGCTGTCGTTCGTTCCTGTCAGCGTCACAGCGCCAGCCTTAGATCCCGCCGTATATTCCAGCGTTCCAGACAGACTCCCGGCCGCGATTTTCAGCGTGGCAGAACTCCATGAACCACCAGCACCGCCGTCGCCCGGCGTGATCGTAACGTCCTGAGCTGCCGCCGCATCCAGAGCAAACGTCACCTCCGTGCTGCTGCCGGTCTGAACAGTCGAACTGGCCGGAGCGACCGTATATTTCGTGGCAGTCGAAGGCGCGGCATCCCCGCTGTAAACGGTGATTTCCTTCAGACCAGCAAGCGCGCCGCCAGAACCTGAATAGGCACACACACCAGCCGATCCCGCTACATTCTGAAGCGCGGCCGTGTTGACCGTGGCATTCGCTGCCCCCGAGTCATACGTCCCAAGAACTGTTCCTGAGGCATTCGAGACCGTCACAACTATTTCAGATGTGGTAGTCGTTACCTGTGTGAGCTGAATATCCAGAGTGACGACATCGCCCTGAGCGGGCTGCGTCGCCAGATCCTGCCCCACAAACTGCGTTAATTTCCCAGATGCAATGGCGAACCCGTGGATGGCGTATTTTTTGTCGCTCATATAGTCCACGGACACGAGGTATCCGTTGGCCGAACTGCTCGATCTATTAGAGCGCAGCATCGCATAGTAGGTCTGTCCACTGTTTAGACAGACCTGCATGGTCACACGCTGATTGATCGAATCTTCAGACGCTGGACGGAATAACTGGCCCGCTGTCCATGGCGTGCTTTGTTTCGTGGATGTGAGGTAAAAATCAGCCGCATTACTATCAGATGCGATATTTGCAGCCGACCAGACAGAGCCCGCCAAGTCGATCCAGCCGTTGACCAGCGTGCCGCCAGCGCCTACCGCCGCAATCGCAGCCGTGATCGACGTGTCAGATGTTTGGGTCCAGCTCGCCATGATCAGTATCTCCCCAGCAGAGTGACCGTCTTGTCAGGCGTTTCAACCCAGATCTGAGCCACACTCCCGGCGGTCGTCAGGATCTGCGGAGCAGCGGCGTCCGGCCACCAAAGCGCCGCAGGCCAGAGAACCTTGAACCCGGTTCCGGTCGCGGGCTGACGGACGATGATCCGCATCCCCGAAACCTCGCCAGCCGTTCCGCCCGTAAACCCGATCGTCAGATCCGCTGTCAGCGTGATGTCGTAACAGACGCGCCCAAACGGCGGGAACGCCAGCACCTGATTGGCACCGCCCTTGAATTGCCCCGGGTTTTGTGGAGACAGAACGACCCGTGAGGTAAGAAGAATTCATGAGCAACAAATCGAAGCGTTTTCCGCCTGAATTTCGCGAGCGTGCAGCCCGCATGGTTCTGGAGGAAGAGAAGAACCATCCATCACGTTGGTCCGCAGTGATGATGATAGCGCCAAAGCTGGATATTCATCCTGACACGCTGTCAAAATGGACCCGTCTGCATGAGCGGGCCAATGCGCCTGCGGTGAGTGACCTGCCTGATCGAGAGAAGATCAGGCAACTGGAGCGAGAGAACCGCGAATTGCGGCAGGCCAATGAAATCCTGCGCAAGGCATCAGCATATTTTGCCCAGGCGGAGCTCGACCGCATCTTCAGACCATGACACGCTTCATTGAGGAGCATCGGCAGACATATGGTGTCGGGTCAATCTGCAGGGTTCTGTCGATTGCACCATCTGCCTATTACGCTTATCGGGCGAGACAGAAAAATCCCTGTGTGCGCAGCCAGAAAGATAAAGAGCTCTGTCATGAAATCCGCAGGATCTGGAACGATAATTTCTGCGTCTACGGAGTGCGCAAGGTCTGGCATCAGCTCAGACGTGAAGGTCTGGATGTCGCCCGCTGCACGGTAGAGCGGCTGATGCACCGGATGGGACTGAAAGGTGTCATGCGTGGCAAGGGGGTCAGAACCACACGGCCCGATCCGGCACGGCCCTGTCCACAGGATCTGGTACAGCGACAGTTTCATGCACCAGCCCCCAATAGACTCTGGGTTTCGGATTTTACTTACGTTTCCACCTGGCAGGGCTTTGTGTATGTGGCCTTCATCATTGATGTCTTTGCCCGGGTTATTGTGGGCTGGCGCGTCTCGTCCACTGCCCATACCGACTTCGTGCTGGATGCCCTTGAGCAGGCTCTGTGCCAGAGGCGGCCTGAGGGAAAAGTGACCCACCATTCCGACCGCGGATGTCAATATGTGTCCATTCGCTACACGCAAAGACTGGCTGAAGCGGGCCTTGTTGCTTCTGTCGGAAGCGTTGGGGATTCCTATGATAACGCTTTGGCGGAGACCATTAACGGACTTTATAAAACCGAACTCATCTATCGACAGGGGCCATGGAAAAACAGGGACGCTGTTGAGCTAGCAACACTGAAATGGGTCGACTGGTTCAATAATCGGCGGCTCCTGTCCTCCATTGGAAACATCCCGCCAGCAGAAGCCGAAGCACGTTTTTATGCGCAACAGAAATCACATGCATTAGCCGCTTAAATCAGATAAAAAACGTCTCCACAAAACCCGGGGCAATTCAATAAGCACCGGCAAAGCGGATGTCCTTGGCAATGTCCCGCGTGAAATCGAGAAACGCGCGCTCGATTGGCTTTGATCGACCGGAATAAGGCGTGACAAAGATCGGCTCCGTGCCAAGGATCGTCATCACGCCCCTGATTTCATCCTCCTGATAGGTGAACCGGAAACGGGTCTTCTTGCCGCCAGTCATCTGCTTGGAAGCGAAGGCGCGACCGTTATCGAGATAAGCCTTGTCCGGAATGCCGTATTTCTCAACCATATCGCCATAAGCGAGCTGGATCAGATCGGCGCTCTCGGAACGCTCCACGCGCCACGACAGAATCATGCGTGAATAGATGTCCTGCCACGCCACCATCAGCGGACGCGCAACCTTTCCATCCGGCCAGCGGACGAAAACATCCCACTTGTGACCATCCGCAGTAACAGCCTGAAGCGCATGCATGTGCGCCACGGTCCGCTCCTGAAACGGGATCATCTCATTCGCCGCCACACGCCCCTTGCGCGCCATCACAACGGTCATTTCAGGAAGTTTGTCGATCCATCGGGAGAATGTCTTGAGCGATGGAATGGTCCAGCCATGCTCTTCCGCCATCTCCTGCACATCCCGATAACACTTCTCCAATGTCGGTCCTTCAGGCTGGAGATAGAGGGAT
This sequence comes from Acetobacter aceti NBRC 14818, assembly GCF_000193495.2. NCBI lineage: Bacteria > Pseudomonadati > Pseudomonadota > Alphaproteobacteria > Acetobacterales > Acetobacteraceae > Acetobacter > Acetobacter aceti. The sequence goes on from NZ_AP023410.1 coordinate 3,035,771, forward strand.
TTCATCGCTTCGAACGCTTCCTCGCTGCACGCAGCACGCTTTTCCGTGCGCCCGCGATACCGGGGCAACAGACACGGAAGCCAGTGATTGCGCGGAACCTGCGCGATCAGCCTGCGCCAGCTCATAAACGTGCTGCGTGATACCTGCGGATTTTCCCGAAGACGGACCTCATTCATGGCCTCTTCTTTTGTCAGGCCAGCCTCGCAGAGCCGGTGATACCGATCCAGAATGGCCAGATGAGCCAGAGCCTTCTCCTTCTTGCCTTCTGATGCCTCATGAAAACGACGCCATTCCTCGTCGTAACGATGGTCTTCCTCACTGACCTGAGCGCGCTCTTCATCAACCGAGATCACGGAAAACCGCTTCACCCATTCCAGTTGAGCCATCCGGTTGAGCAGCATGTAGTGATACTCATTCCCGCCACCCGAAGCGTCACGCCGCCGCCAATAGCGATTGCGATACTCCGAGCGGTCCCAACGGTTCTTCTCAGCGGAAATCTGAAGAGCACGTCGATCAGGAATCATCGGCAATCCCATTTCCGAGAACTCGCGTATCGTCGCCCACTCACGCGTCAGCATCGCCGCTCTCCGCCGCGAAATGCGCTTCTTGCCGCAAGGTACTCTCTAAACGGGCGATAATCCGGCGCTTAAAATCAGCATCAAGATTTCGCAAAGCACTCGGGCTGTATCTCTCAATCTCCTCAATCAGCCCTTTTCCACCGCTGATCACATTCACGCACACGGCCTGAAAATCTTCGCCTGTAATCCAATCGAAGCCCTGCGGCCTAAAGATGAGCAAATGCAGTAAAGTGACCTGAGATATCCATCGCATGACATCAAAAAGGGCGCGCCATTCCTGAGCCTCACGGATAGCGGACCCCAGAGCCGTCTGACGGTCTTCCGGCATCACACATCCTCCCTGGATGCAGCCCGCAGCGGAAACATCTGCTCCGCCGTCATCCGCACCCACGTTCCATGAAATTTCCGGCGTGGGATAAAAAACCGCAGGTTCCACAACGTGCTGATCGTGACGATCTCCATCACCACAAACAGCGAAACCAGAAGAACCCAAAGCCAGAGCGGAAGAGTGATCGTCATGCGACCCCTCCCGGTCTGGCGGAGCGCATCCGTTGCCGGACTCGCCCCGTCGCTCCCATCATTGCGGCGTCCAAACCAGCAATAAGAGAACCCATGGAAAAAGATGACGGCTTCACGCCAAACGAAGCTCTGAACAAGGCGATAAACACCCTTGCTTCCGCATATGATGCGCTGGAGCAGACGGAATCAGTCAAACAGCCGATTATTGATGCCGTAAACGACAGTCTGGACGCCACGACCAATGAATATTGCGCTTCCCAGATCATGATTCTCTACCTCGAAAAATATACCGGGCGATTACTGGGACAAGCAGCAAAACGCCTGCCGTCGAAAGACCTTGCACAAAGCCACGTCGATGCTCTGCTCGACGAAGAGCAGTCCAGAATTTTTCTTCTGATGCGCCAGCTTTTCCCAGATCAGGACAACCCTGATCTCGATAGGCTCTTAAAGTCCTCATGCGATCGTTTAAGATTTGCTGCTTACGATGAAATCGCTCGATAGACGTTTCTGTCTGCGACCCATTTCCTCGCTGGGATGGCTCAAGTCCTGTCTCCCCGCGAGCAAGGTCAGCCAGTTGTCGCTTGAGGAATAACTCGCGCGCCGTTTTTTTAGATGCGGGGTAAGTCATGCGTCACCTCCCGCATCCGGGACGAGCCCTTGCCGGACTCGCCCCGGCTCATCCACCATGGGGCTGTCACACACAACCATGGAGGAACCCGTGACCAATACTGGAAATATCAATTCTGATACTGAGTCATACATGACGATCAACAGTCTGGAAATTAAACAGGATGGTCTTTTCTGGATCGCAACAGGCCAGTTCATTTGCGAGGCGGAAATTGATCAAGACTTTCGTCTAGATGGGTCTTTCGCAGTGCGTCTGAATACCCTTCCAGCCAAGCCTCCAATCGAGACTCATGATTTTCTGAGGAAGAAAATTCTAGAGCAGCTGATACAATCTTTAGAAGGCAATCCAGCTCTCTGACCGAAAGACTGACGGTGTCAGCGTTGCCTGTCTTCACACTGCGCCACGCATCCAGACTGCCGTCAGTTTTTTTGACGACTGTGATGCCGCCTATTCTGATCTGTTTTAATTTGTCACTTCCCACAGCCTGAACAGTAGGAACAAGGCGATCATTGGCGTTTACTGTATAAGTCATCTCTATTCTCCAGTATCGTTATTGTTTTATTGTCTATTTCTCGGGCGGAATTTTTCCGCTTACTCACCGCTCAGGACGTCGGAAGAGCGCCGCCGGAACACACCGCCACACGCCCGCGCCGCATCAATCCGGCTGCGTCTGTGCATGGCAGCAGCACTGCTCAGATCACCCATCAGAACCGATGACAGACCGGCGGCGACACCAATCGCCAGACCGCCCAGACCTGACGCAATGCAGTAAAACATCGGATCACCCATCATCCCGGCACCCCCCGATAGGCTGCACGCCGCAGGGACGCCGCCATTTTTGAAAGTTCACGCTGTTTCAACTGCGTTTCCGCCAGAGTGATCATCGGCAACAATCGCCGGTCCACCACAGCCAGGCCGTGCGGCGCAGCGATAAACTCCAGAAGTCTCTGATCGCCTGTCGCACCCAGCAGCGCATCGAAACGCGGCACCGAGATCACATGCGTGTCGCGCGTCGGTGAGGCATAGGCGTTCAGAATGTTCACGCTGATATGCCGGTCCATCCGACGACTCATGCTGTCCGCAACCTGCTCCCGCGACCGACCGCACTCCGCCAGCGCAATCGAAACCGCACGGGCCAGACGCACATCAAACGAGTTCGAACGCATCAGCGCAGGATCGAACGCCGCGACAGGAGAGGGCGGAACCCAGTCCAGCAGAGACATCTGCGCCACTGCATCAATCCGAGCCCCTTTCATTGCGCATCTCCGCGCCACAGACGGATGGCGTGCGCCATCAGAAAATCGGTGCAGCCAATCGCCTCTCCGACTGTCATGATGTTTTCCAGCGTTATGCCTTTTCCGGTCGTCTCCATTCGGGAGAGCATCTGCTGAGAGATCCCTGTGGCGCGGGAGACATGACTCATGCGCAGACCGTTCTGTTTCCGGAAACTGCGGAGAGCTGAGCCCATCCCTGATCGAAACGTGGCGCGTTGACCGCAGCGCGCATCCCGCATCTGCGTCGCAAAAATCCCGTTCATGCCGCAGCGACAGCGCGCAACCGCATGTCCACCCACAGGAGATCAGTGAAAAACTTAGATGCAGCAACAGCATCCACGTCATAGAAGTAGAGCAGGTCCAGAATAGTGCTCAGGCGAGGCATATTCTCACCACGCTCTATCCGCCCCAGTCGGCTGGATGAAAAATTCAGTGCAGCATCAACCTCGCGCACGCGCAGTCCGGCGAGTTCACGAAACTCACGCAGCCTGAGTCCGACATGCGCAGAGACTTTCCTTGGATCAACATGATCGGTCATCACGCTGCCTCCAGAATCTGGTCACGAGTGATAAGCCCCGCCGTCACCAGTTCATCCAGAAACACCCGACGCGCAGGCGCTTCCATTTTCAGAACTCGCGCAGCCTCTTTGCGGCCAAGCACCAGCCACTTCTCTTCATTGGCGACCGGAGCCACGTTTTCAGAGGCCAGCTCGGACGGCTTCTTGTCTTCCGCCAGCGCTTTCTTGACCCGCTCGACCTGCAGCCCCGGCTCTTTGATGCTGCCGATAAACAGAAGCTCGGACCGGTCATTTGCTAGCGTTGTGCCCTGCAAAGCCCGGACAGTTTCCGGCTGAAGGTTTCGATACAGCGAGACATAGCCATGCACGGTGCGCTCACTGACGCCCATGCGGGCGGCGGCATCGACAGCAAAGCGCGGTAAGCAGTTTGCAACCGTTGCAAACTGGTCGGAAACGCGATCTCCGCCATTCCTTGTCTCAGGGTAAAGCCTGAGATAAAGTTCCTTGCGTTCGAACAGGCTTCGGGCACGCGACAGGATATCTAATTCCTGGCGGATCAGGTTCTCGTCGATTTCCTTCAGCCGAGCCTGATCCGCGTTCAGCTTCGAAACGGAAGCCGAAACCTCATTCCATCCAGCTAGATGCGCTGCAGCCAGACGATGGCCGCCCGCGACCAGAATATACTTGGGAGAGCCTTCCGCGCCGGTGCCGTAGCGCACCTCAATCGGGGTGTCCTGACCGCGCTCGATAAAGCTCTGCGCGATGATCTCAACATACCCTTCATTGACCGGCCGGATGCGGTCGTTCGTGCGCGGATCAATGTCCGCGAGAGCGATTTTCTTGACGTTCACGCCGCTGCTCCTTTTGCACGCAGATCAGCAGGGACTTTCCGGGTAGGTGTCCTGTCAGCAACACGCGAAACAGGAGAGCCATCAGCATGATACCGGTCCGGCCAGACGTCGTAGGGCTCGCGCTCCAGCAGCTCCGCCACCTTCTTCTCACCGGCAATGGAGTAATCCGGACGGGAAATGATGTTGCTGATCGCGTTCTTGCCCATCCCGATCTGCTCGGACACGCTGGACAGGGAGCCGTAGCGCTTCCTGATCTCGGCCTTGATATCCTCGGGGTGCATCCCGCATGGCTTTCGTGCCATACTCACAATCCTCCTCTCCGAGAGTCGGCCCTCTGGCCGACTCTCTTTTTTCCCAACATGACGGGGGTTCTGTCCCCGTCATCTCACCGGAGATTGTCACCAATATTGCCAATCAGCAACCACAAACGGGCATTTCCTACCTAAAAAATCCGTAATGTTGTGGATAAATGGCAATTTCCGTTATCTGGACTTGATAAATGGCAAATGAATCGGGAAATGAAGGCGGAAACGCAAATTTCCAACCTGACGCTGAGGATGCCGCAATATCTGAGCGCGCAGAGCGTCTACAGCAGGCCGTTCAGCTAGCTGGCGGAAATACAAAAGTTGCCATTCGTGCACAAATGCCGTTGAGCACGCTTAGCCGCTATCTTGCGGGTAGAGATATGAAGGCAAGCGCTATGATTGCGCTTGCTAGAGCCTGTGATGTTTCGTTGGACTGGCTAGCCGACGGCTCAGGAAATAGGCACACAGATGCCATAGTTTCCGACCGCTTCGCCGCAACAGACTGTGGCGATAATTCTATTCCTGTAAGTTATTTCAAAGCGGAACCGTCTGCTGGAACTGGATGCGTTCCAGATGAATGGGATGGTGGAGAAGTATTCCACGTATCAAAAGAGTTTCTTAACAATGTATTGGGCGTTTACCACCGCTCTCTGTTCTTTGTGAGAGTGCAGGGTGACAGCATGATGCCAACACTGAACCCCGGCGATACCATTCTCGTGGACTATACACCCGAACAGATCATGGAGTCAGTCTATGTCGTCTCGGTGCAGGGAATGCTCATGGTCAAGCGGCTGTCCGTAAAGGACCCCCTCACATTCAGCCTGGTCAGCGATAATGAGCGCTATAAACCCTTCGACATCCAGATGACTCGCACCAGCTGGGCCAACGCCTCCACAGACGCCGATCTCCGCATCATCGGACGCGTCGTGGGCCGCTTCCACATAAACGTCTAAGCGCCCTTTTAAGCGGCGCTTAGCACTCGCCAAGCGCCGCCATCAGATCGCAGCGCAATGTCCGGAACCATCTGTCCAATCCCGACAAAACGGCTCCTCACGTTCAAAACCTTATGTCTTTCGACATCCCGTCAGGCTCTGTGTATAATGTGTGGATAAATTCTCACGGACCTCAATTTTTCCGCCGACAACCGCCGACTAAAAATTTTCCATCCCACGTGGTCCCCGATTGTCCCCCGGAATCCCACTCTGTCCGATACCTTGTGTCCCCTGACATCTGGCGTTCAGAAAGCAAAAACACGTTACTCACAGACTTTTTCCCAGCGGTAGGCCTGTGAATCACAACAACAAGCTCAGCTCAATGAATTAACAGGTCCTGAGCCTGGAATAGACGTCGTGGTAACGTTGGGTAGACGTGCCTGTGGAGTCATCCAAGGTTTTAGAACTCATTGTGAAATATGAAGATAGTTCTGAGTCTCTCTGACGGTTGTAACCTCAGGCATATTCATATGTTCGAGGTAGAAAACTGCCATTGGTTTGTGCTGCATAGCTCTGGGTCAGGTGGAACCCATGCACACAGGCGCTTTAATGGCATCTCGTCGGTTCAATTGCTGTAATGATCGGGCAAGGCTGTATCGCCTATGATAATGTGTACTTCTTTTTCACCAAAAGGACGGTTCACCTGCTTCAGGAGACTGTCGCATCTGGGTCTGCACGATATTCAATCCTGTAAAATTCAATCCAGTGAAAATTTCATCTGAAAGAAACGGCACAAAATCATATACTTAGTGTGTACAGAACTTTTTTATTGCATGAAGGGAACATTTTTATGTTGCAACCAAACGAGTTACGTCAGAGAATGAGTAATACGATTTAGCTTAGTCGTATTACTGGAGGCTGACCATGCACCTGCTCTCGCTTCTTCGGAAAACCTTGTTGACTGGCGTCTGTGCCGCGGCGGCGCTCACTTCCGCTTCCGCCGCGACACTGAAGATCGGCTACAGTGACTGGCCTGGCTGGGTCGCCTGGCAGGTGGCCATCGACAAGGGGTGGCTGAAGGACGCGGGGGTCGACGCCGATTTCCAGTGGTTCGATTACAGCGCTTCACTTGACGCATTTTCAGCCCATAAACTCGATGCTGTCATGGCGACGAATGGCGATGCATTGGTCACGGGAGCGAATGGGCATAAAGGGGAAATGATCCTCGCCACTGATTACTCCGACGGCAATGATATGGTGGTGGCCCAGCCCGGCATCACTGACATGAAGGACCTCAAGGGCAAATCCGTCGCAGTTGAGGAGGGGCTGGTCGACCATCTCCTTCTGCTCACAGGTCTGGAAAAAGCAGGTCTCAGCGAGAAGGATGTCAAACTGGTCAACACCAAGACCAATGAAACGCCGCAGGTGCTCGCGTCCGGCGAAGTGGCCGCTATCGCGGCCTGGCAGCCAAATGCCGGTCAGGCTCTGCATATGGTGCCCGGTTCCCGCCCCATATTCACTTCTCATGAAGCGCCGGGCCTGGTCTATGACACCATCGTCGTGGATCCGCAGTCCCTTCATGACAACCGTGACCAGTGGCAGAAGCTGGTTGGTGTCTGGGATCATGTTGTCTCCTACATCAAGGATCCGAAAACCCAGCCTGATGCGTTGCGTATCATGGCGACACGGACAGGTGTTGCTCCCGAAGCTTACAAGCGTTTTCTCAAGGGAACGCATCTGCTGACGGTATCTGACGACAAGGCGGTCTTCACAAAGAAAGAAGGCCTGAGCTCGCTCTATGGTTCTTCGTCCGTCTCTGATTCCTTCAATGTTCGCTATAGCGTCTATAAGACTCCGCAAAATGTGGACAGCTATATCGATCCGTCTTTCGTAGCGGCCGTGAAATAGCGCTGAGGCAGGAGAAACCGCCATGCAGGGCCTTGCCGCTTCATGGAAATTATACGGTCGGACTGACGGAGTATCCCGTGGGGTCTTCGGTGTTCTGGCGGTGCTGCTGCCCTTGCTGGTCTGGAGCGCTGTCAGTTACCTGCCGTTTGTATGGCATCCACAGGTGCTCATCACCGATCCGGGTGGTGAGGATTATCTGGAATCAGGCATGCGGATGAACCGCGCTGATTTCAGTCGTGCCGTGACTGAGATGCAGGCAAAAAATGAGCCTGTTCCGCAAGGTATTGCGGCAAATCCTGTCTATCTTCCGTCTCCGGGCGAGGTGCTGACGGCTTTTGTCCACGCCTTCACGTCTTCGGCTCCCACGGGGGCTGAACACTCCATCACGCAGGCTTTCGGGCACAGTATCCAGATCATTTTCTGGGGTTTTCTTATCTCTTCCCTGATCGGCGTGCCATTGGGTGTGATGTGCGGTGCTTTGCCTGGTCTGGCGCGGCTTGTTGAACCCTCAGTGGATTTCTTCCGTTATCTGCCCGCGCCTGCTTTCGGTGCGCTCGCTGTCGCCATTCTGGGTATATATGACGCGCCAAAAATCGCGATCATCGTTATTGGTACGCTGTTTCAGCAGATTCTTGTGATTGCCAACACCACACGCAAGCTGGATTTCGCGTTGATCGAAGCATCCCGCACGCTTGGAGCGAAAGGGTTGAAGCTGCTTTTTCGGGTGGTGATACCGGGCATTCTGCCGGATATCTATCGTGATCAGCGTATTCTGCTGGGCTGGGCCTGGACGTATCTGATCGTGGCCGAGTTGATCGGCACATCTTCCGGTATCACATGGTTCATCACACAGCAGGCGCGCTACCAGCATTTTGATAATGTCTATGCAGCGATGGCTATCATCGGAATAGCAGGCCTTGGCACCGATATGGTTCTCGGTCTGCTGGGACGCCGGTTCTTTGCTTGGAAAAGGGAGATCGACGGATGACCGAACATCAGCTTCCTGACTATCGCACGCTTCCAGCCGATGTTGCCGAACGCATGGAGCAGATCAAACAGCGTGACTGTGTGCTGGAAATTGACCATGTCGGAAAGGTCTTCGCACAAAAGCGCCATCAGACTGTGGCGCTTGAAGACATCGAATTCGGCGTTCACCGACGGGAATTTGTCTGCGTCGTAGGTCCGTCGGGCTGCGGTAAATCGACGTTGATCCGCATTCTGGCCGGACTTGAGGAGACAACCACAGGCCGTATCCTCGTGGATGGGAAACCTGTGAACGGGCCGGGTCCGGATCGCGGCATGGTGTTTCAGAAATACACCCTGTTTCCCTGGCTGGATGTCTGTCGCAACGTCATGTTCGGCATAGAAATGGGTGGTACCGAACGGGCTGAAGCACGTCGGCAGGCCATGCAATGGCTACAGGTTGTGGGACTGGAACATTTCGCCACTTCCTTTCCGCATCAGCTTTCCGGCGGCATGCAGCAGCGCGTGGCCATTGCCCGTGCGCTGGCCGCCCGCCCTCGCGTTTTGCTGATGGATGAATCTTTCAGTGCACTGGACGCCGAGACCCGGCTGAAAATGCAGAACTATCTGATGGAGATCTGGCGCAAGATCGACATCACCATCGTCTTCATCACGCATGATCTGGATGAAGCCATTTATCTGGCTGACCGGATTCTTGTGCTGAAACCCCGTCCAGGCAGGGTGGAAGAGGTCATTGAAGTGCCGCTGTCCCGTCCACGTCGGGCAGCGCAGATGATGTCCGACGAATTCCTTGCGACCAAAGCCCATCTGGAGGGGCTGATCCGTTCTTTTGGTGATAACGCCGAAGAAACGGATGAGGGAGCGGATGATTTCACCATGCCGCTCCTTACCCTCGTCACGGACAAGGCTGAGTAGGAATCGCGGCAGTGAGCAGTCGGGAAACAAAGGAACAGGTCAGTCGCGTCAGTATTTCCCTGCCGCCAGGCATCCTGCAGGAGCTGGACGCCATGGTCGCGGAGAAAGGCTACGCCAGCCGGTCGCAGGCCATTCAGAACATCCTGCATCAGGAACTGATGGCCTCGCGTAATGACTGCGCGGATGAGCTGATGGCCGGTGTCATCATTCTTTTCTACAACAACGCGGCAACCGGTCTTTCCCAGAAACTTGCTGAGCTGCAATACGAAAATCTTGCCGAAGTCATCAGCTCCCTGCACGTCAACCTCGTGCGTCGCCAGACACTCGAGGTTCTTCTCGTTCAGGGGAAGGTAAAAAAACTTCAGGAAATTGCGGATCAGTTCATGACGCAGTCCGGTGTTATTTCCGGAAAGCTTCACCTCATCGCGTCACTCATTCCACCGGTTCACGAGAAGGGGCGTTCCCCCACGCTCGACATAACGCCGTGCTGAACGGCATTTTTCGGCTTACTCCATAAAAAGGAGCGTTTCATGCAGATCGATCAACAGACACCCGAGTGGTATCGCGCCCGCTACAACCAGCTCCGCGATCAGGCCCTTCTCACTGAAAGTGCCACACGTCCTGCTTTTACGCCTATCGAGATGACTGAAAGCAGTGTGCTGCACCGTGAAACCATTCCGGGTGGTTGGTACTGGAGCACACTTCTGCCGCGCGGACAGGCGCTGCGCCTGATCAATACATCAGGCAATAACGGTGTTTCTGTCGGCTTGTGGAATGCGGACGACCTTAGCGAGCGCTATAATGTCGGTGACACCATCAAGCTGCAATGGACGACCTGTCTGACGACCGGTCGCGTTCTGTTCTCGGACATGGGGCGTGTGCTCGCTTCCATCATAGGTGATTCCTGCGGTTTCAGCGACACGCTGGTAGGCGGGAGCACGCCGCAGAGCAACGCACGGAATTTCGGTAATGAGGGTCTGCGCAACACACGCAATAATCTGCGCCTGATCGCAGGCAAGCACGGCATGGCGCAGCATGACGTCACCTCCTGCATCACCTTCTTTTCGCATATCAGCACGCAGGCGGATGGCAGCTTCCGCTGGATCGAGGGTGATGTCCGGCCCGGTGACCATGTCGATCTGCGTGCGGAGATGAATCTTCTCGTCGCTGTCTCGAATTGTCCCCATCCTCTGGCTCCAGAGAAGAGCTTTGCGCCAGCACCAATCGAGGCCGTGCGCTGGCAGGCTCCCGCCATCAAGCCGGATGATCTTTGCCGGACCTTCTGTGAAGAAGCCCGTCGTGGCTTCGAAAATACCGACCCTCTCTTTGTCTGATCCGGGAGTTCTATCGATGCCAGAATACGATATCAGTAAGGTCTTCTCGACCATCACTCTCGATGAGGTCGTGGCTGCCCGGGTGCCCTGGTCCGGCGTGGTACGCAAGGGACAGGTCCTTCGCATCATCGATCTTGAAAGCCAGCAGGCGGTGGATGCCCTTTTCTACAACGCCCATGCCTATCAAGAGCGTTACAGCGCACAGGATACGCTTGTGAATCAGGGAGCCGCCTATATCGGCAAGGGTGGTCGGCTGTTTTCCAATGAGGGCAATGTTCTCATGACTGTTGTAGAGGACACCTGCGGACGCCATGATACGCTGGCAGGAGCCTGCAGCTGTGAATCCAACACGGTGCGCTTCGGCCATGAAACAAAATACATGCATGCATGCCGTGAGAACTTCCTTCTGGAAGTTGAAAAATACGGTATGAGCAAGCGGGATATCGTCAACAACGTCAATTTCTTCATGAATGTTCCCATCATGCAGAATGGCGAGCTGGTGATTGATGACGGCCTGTCTGCACCCGGCGGCTTTGTCGATCTGCGCGCCGAGATGGACACGCTCGTCGTGGTGTCGAACTGCCCGCAGGTCAACAATCCCTGCAACGGCTTCACACCCACTCCCATCCGCGTGGTCATCGGTGACCCCATCTCCATCTGACCTATTGGAAGATCTGTCATGTTCAGCAAGGTCCTCATCGCCAATCGTGGAGAAATTGTCCGGCGTGTCAGTCGGACTCTCCGGCACATGAATATTGCTTCCGTGGCTGTGTGCTCGGAAGCCGATCGCTTTACGCCTCCCGTGCTGGAGGCCGATGAGTCGGTGCTGATCGGCCCGGCAGCGGTGACGGACAGTTATCTGAACATGGACGCCATTCTGGACGCTTGCGCCAGAACGGGGGCACAGGCTGTCCACCCCGGTTACGGTTTTCTCAGTGAACGGGCCGAATTTGCCGAAAAGCTGGCTGAACGTGGCATTCGCTTCATGGGGCCGCGTCCGGAGCATATGCGGGCGTTCGGCCTCAAACATACCGCACGCGATCTGGCCAAGCAGAACAATGTGCCGCTTCTGCCGGGTTCCGATATTCTCAGCACGGCTGATGAGGCCGCAGTCGAAGCGCAGCGCATCGGCTATCCTGTCATGCTCAAGAGCACGGCGGGCGGCGGCGGTATCGGCATGCAGGTCTGCCACAACGAAGCTGAACTGCGTGACTGCTTCGCCGCGGTTTCCCGTATGGGCGGCAACAACTTTGGTGATGCCCGCGTCTTTCTTGAAAAGTTCATTGCCTTCGCACGTCATGTCGAGGTGCAGATCTTTGGTGATGGAAAAGGCAACATTCTCACCCTGGGCGAACGTGACTGTTCTCTCCAGCGTCGCAATCAGAAGGTTATCGAAGAAACACCGGCTCCTGGCCTGTCGGACGCGACACGCAAGGGACTGCGTGAAGCCGCTCGTGCCCTGTGCTCCGCGGTTGCTTATGAATCCGCCGGCACGGTGGAGTTCATCTACGATACGGAAAGCGGTGAGTTCTATTTCCTTGAGGTGAATACACGCCTTCAGGTCGAACACTGCGTGACCGAGGAAGTGTTCGGGATCGACCTTGTCGAATGGATGGTGCGTCAGGCGGATGGCAGTCTGGTCCTGCCGCCACAGGACAGCCTGATCCCGCAGGGTGCCGCCGTGGAAGCCCGCGTCTATGCCGAGAACCCTGCGGAAAATTTCCGTCCTTCGACGGGGCGTCTGACTGAAGTGCAGTTCCCGTCCAATGTACGCGTGGATGGATGGATCGAGACCGGCACGGAAGTGACGCCTTATTACGATCCGATGCTGGCCAAGGTCATCGCACGGGGCGCCACGCGTGAAGAAGCCTTTCATAACCTCAATGAAGCGCTGACGGCTACGCGCATCGGTGGTCTGGAGAGCAATCTCGATTACCTGCGTGCCATTACCGCAGCGCCTGCCGTGCTTGCCGGAGAGGTTTTTACCGGCCTGCTCAACAGCTTTGCCTATACGCCGACGACAATCGAAGTCATTGCGCCGGGCCTTCAGTCCACAGTGCAGGACTGGCCGGGACGGATCGGCTACTGGGATGTGGGCGTGCCCCCCAATGGTCCGATGGACGATCGCAGTTTCCGTCTGGCCAATCGCATTGTCGGCAATGCCGAGGGTGTGGCCGCTCTGGAGTTCACGGTTTCCGGTCCGGTTCTCCGTTTCAACGCTCCTGCCACCATTGGCCTGGCCGGAGCGTTCATGCCCGCGACACTGGATGGCAAAGAAATTCCTTACTGGGAGCCGATCGAGGTAAAGGCCGGGCAGGTTCTGTCATTGGGGCAGATCAAGGGGGCGGGACATCGCACCTATCTCGCCATTCGTGGTGGCATTGATGCGCCGCTTTATCTCGGATCGCGCTCGACTTTCATGCTCGGTCAGTTCGGTGGTCATGCAACCGGACAGTTGCGCACTGGCGATGTTCTGAGACTTGCCGCGCCTCTGGCTGATGCGCCTCCGACCACAACCATTTCGGTCGAAGATCGTCCGGCGCTGACGCAGACATGGGAACTGGGTGTGCTGTACGGTCCGCATGGTGCACCGGATTTCTTCCGTGACGAGGATATCGCTGAGCTGTTTTCCAGCGAATACGAGGTTCACTTCAACAGCGCCCGTACGGGTGTGCGTCTGATCGGACCGAAGCCACGCTGGGCGCGTACGGACGGCGGTGAGGCCGGACTCCATCCTTCCAACATTCACGATAATGCCTACGCCATCGGCGCTATCGACTTTACCGGTGACATGCCGATTCTGCTGGGTCCTGACGGTCCGAGCTTGGGCGGTTTTGTCTGCCCGGCCGTGCTCACGCGCGATGAACTGTGGAAGATGGGACAGCTCCATCCGGGTGACAAGGTGCGTTTCCGTCGCGTGCAGCCTGAACTGCTGAATCTGCCATTCCTGACGGCTCCAGTGACCGGCGACAGTCCCATCCTGTTCCGTTCGGAAGGTGAAATTCCGGTCGTCTATCGTCGGGCAGGCGACAGTTATCTTCTGCTTGAATTCGGACCGCCGGAACTGGATGTGACGTTGCGTCTGCGCGCCCAGCTTGTGCTGGAGCGTCTGAAAATCGAAGCTGTGGACGGTATTATTGACCTCACGCCCGGCATCCGGTCTTTGCAGGTCCATTACAATCCCGACGTCATCAGCCTGTCCGCTCTTCTGGAAATCCTGCACAATATCGAGCAGGCTCTCCCGTCAGGCGACGATGACATCGTGGTCCCCAGCCGTATCGTGTACCTTCCAGTGTCCTGGGATGATGAGCAGGCGCGGCTGGCCATGCAGCGTTATCAGGAACTCGTGCGTCCAAACGCGCCATGGTGCCCCTCCAACATTGAGTTCATCCGTCGCATCAACGGACTGCCCTCGATTGATGCCGTCAAGGATATCATCTTTAACGCCTCTTACCTCGTGATGGGGCTGGGTGATGTCTATCTCGGTGCGCCTGTCGCTACTCCGATCGATCCGCGCCACAGGCTCGTAACAACCAAATACAATCCGGCCCGTACATGGACACCTGACAACGTGGTGGGCATTGGTGGCAGCTATATGTGCATCTACGGCATGGAAGGGCCGGGAGGATATCAGCTTTTTGGCCGCACCACACAGGTCTGGAACACATGGCGCACAACGGATGTGTTCCATGAAGGCACGCCGTGGCTTCTCAGGTTTTTCGATCAGATCCGTTTCTACCCTGTCTCACATGACGAACTGATGGAGGCTCGCGCCGCTTTCCCGTATGGCCGTTTCTCTGTGAAGATCGAGGATACGCAGTTCAGTCTGAGGGAATATCGCGCTTTTCTCGAGGCCAACAAGGACGAGATCGAAGCGGCCCGCAATCGTCAGCAGGCGGCCTTTGAGGCTGAACGGCAGGACTGGATTGCCAAAGGTCTCGATACGTTCGAGGAAGAGACGAACGATAATCAGGCTGATGAATCCCTTCTCCCCGAAGGTCACATGGGCGTGGACAGCCCGGTGCCCGGCAGCGTGTGGCAGCTTCCCGTTAATGTGGGCGACCATGTGAAAGTGGGGGACACTGTCGCCATCATTGAATCCATGAAGACCGAGATGAAGATCATCTCGCCTGCAACCGGAGTCATTACGGACATTCTCTGCCGCAAGGGGCGGGAGGTGCGTGGCGGCGAACGCATCATGGTTGTGCGCACAGACTGATACTTCCGAACAATCCGACGCTGACAGAACAGGAAAAAATCATGACCCTGCCAAACATGTTGCAGATAGCGCCCCTGCTTTCCGCCTGTCGCGCCGGAACGCTGATGCCCACAGACATCGTGCGGGAAGTTGCCGCACGTGTTGATGCCTATGCCGCCAAGGATCCGGCGGTCTGGATCAGTCGTGTGCCAATGGAGCGGCTTCTGGCTCGTGCCGCTGAACTGGAGAGGCTGCCTGCGGCTGACTTGCCGCTTTACGGTATCCCGTTTGCAGTAAAGGATAATATTGACGTCGCCGGTCTGCCGACGACGGCAGCCTGTCCGGCCTTTGCCTATGAGCCTCGGGAAAGCGCTGAAGTGATCAAACGGCTGGAAGCAGCCGGAGCCATTGTCATCGGCAAGACCAATCTGGATCAGTTCGCAACAGGACTTGTTGGAATGCGCTCGCCCTATGGCCAACCACATTGCGTGTTCAATGCGGACTATGTCTCGGGCGGTTCAAGCTCCGGTTCTGCTGTGGCTGTGGCGGCCGGGCTGGTGTCGTTTTCTCTGGGAACGGATACGGCAGGATCAGGCCGTGTTCCCGCAGCGTTCAACAACATCGTTGGTCTCAAGCCTTCGAGAGGCGTCCTCAGTACTTATGGTCTTGTGCCAGCGTGTGAATCCCTTGACTGTATCTCTGTTTTTGCAGGATCAACGACCGACGCATGGGAAGTTGAACAGGTGGCTGGTGCTGCAGATGCGCGGGCTCCTTTCTCGCGAACCTTCTCGCCACGTTCGCTGCCGCTCACGACATTCCGTTTCGGGGTTCTGTCGGCAGAAGATCGCTTTTTTGATGGTAACGAAGCCAATGCTGCTCTTTATGCTCAGGCCATAAAGCGCCTCGAACAGCTTGGAGGCACGCCTGTCGAGCTGGATTTTGCACCTCTGAAAGAAACGGCGGCGTTACTCTATAGCGGTCCCTTCGTTGTGGAACGTCTCGCAGCGATTAAGGATTTTTATCATGCGCATCGCAAGGATATGGATCCGACAGTTGGAACCATCATCGATGGAGCCGCAAACTATACGGCGACAGATGTTTTCGACGGGATCTATCGTCAGCATGCGTTGCAGCAGATTGCGCAGTGCATGTGGGATGATTTCGATGTCATGTTATTGCCGACCGCACCGCGTATCGTCACGAAACAGGAAGTCATCGAGCAGCCCATTGCTGCCAACAGTCTGCTGGGCGCTTATACCAACTTCGTGAATCTGCTTGATATGGCGGCATGTGCCGTGCCGGCCGGTTTTGCACCCGACGGCCTGCCTTTCGGAGTGACGTTCATCGCACCAGCCTTCACTGATGAGGACCTTGCTGCTTTGGCCGGGCGTTTCCATGAGGCTCTGGGGGAAGCCATCGGGGCCGCACGCACCGAAAAGCCCGATATTTCAGCAAAACTGGAGATTTCATCTTCCGGTCGCGTGCTGCTGGCGGTGGTTGGGGCGCATCTGAAAGGTTTCCCATTGCATTGGCAGCTTGAAAAGGAGAATGCCGTTCTGCGGGAGACGACACGCACAGCGCCCTATTACAGGCTTTTTGCCCTGCCTGACGCAACGCCGCCAAAGCCGGGTCTTGTAAGGGAGGCAGGCTTTACAGGCGCAGGCCTGGAAGTTGAAGTGTATGAGCTGGATGCCGCAGGTTTTGGACGGTTCGTCGCTTCCGTTCCGCAGCCAATGTCCATCGGACGCATCACGCTGGCGGATGGCAAGGAAGTCTGTGGTTTTCTGTGTAGCGAAGCCGTCGCCCGCAGTGGCACGGATATTACCGCGACTGGTGGCTGGCGTTCCTACATGCAGAAGAAGTGAAGCATACAGTCGTTCCGGCAGGGTAGGGGCATCGCACGCTTTACCAGCCGAAAGATTACGTCGCAGGGGCAGGACCGTGGCTAACGGACTGCCTCTTTTCGTTTTTGCGGGAATGGCGAGCCTGTCATGGTTGTACGGTTCTCTACGCGCTGCTGGCTGTCTCCTTCATGCCTGATGTCTGTTTCCCTGATCCTTCGACAAGCCACCCTCAGAAAAACGGACGTAGCGCCTCTGAAAGTCCTTGTTACGGTGTCAGAACAACGATGTTAGCTTCTTCATAGAGTCAGAATTAATCAGCTGACTGACAGGGTTTTCCTGCGGAGAGACATCGAAGCCATGACCTTTTCCCTCGTTGCACGTTGTTCCCGTACCGGCCAGTTCGCGGTTGCCGTGTCCTCATCCTCGCCTGCCGTGGCCGCCCGCTGTGCTTTCGCGCGGGCTGGAGTAGGGGCGGTCACCACGCAGAACGTGACTGATCCACGTCTTGGTCCGTGGGCGCTCGATCTCATGCAGGCAGGCGCATCAGCCGGAGAGGCTCGTGACATCATCGCCCGCACCTGCACGTTTCCCGCCTATCGTCAGATGACCCTGATCGATAAGGAAGGCCGGACTGCTCTGTGGTCGGGCGAGAAATCTCTCGGAATCAACGCCAGCTCTGAAGGGGTCAACGTGGTTTCGGCGGGTAATCTTCTGGCTTCGGCGGAAGTGCCGGAAACCATCGTGCGAAACTTCGAGCAGTCGGGTTCGGGCATGGAGCTTGGACAGCGGGTAGTGCAGGCCATGCAGGCAGGCCTGCACTCAGGCGGAGAAGCCGGTCCCGTGCGCTCCGCCGGCATGCTGGTGGTTGACCGGGAAGCATGGCCGCTGGCCGATCTCCGGGTGGACTGGGAAGATGATCCCATCGGACGTCTGGCGACCCTTTGGTCCGTCTGGAAACCGCAGATGCACGATTACGTCACCCGCTGCCTTAACCCCGAAGCGGCGCCGTCTTACGGCGTTCCCGGCGACGAATAATCCCTTCGCCGCCTGAGGCGCGCCGCGCGCCAAGCGGCTGCGCTGACGCTCTGTCGTTTCGATATCAAATCATTATGCCGCGCTTGGCTGCGGTCATGAATCAAGGAGACAGCCATGTCTGTCGAGAAAACCGAAGTCCTGGTGGTGGGAGCCGGACAGGCCGGTATCGCCATGAGCGAGCATCTGCGCAGCTACGGCATCCCGCATGTCGTGCTGGAACGTAACCGGGTGGCGGAGCGCTGGCGCAGTTGCCGCTGGGATTCCCTCGTGGCGAACGGGCCGGCCTGGCATGACCGCTTTCCTGGTCTTGCCTTTTCCGAAGACGGTCCGGATGATTTTGTCCCCAAGGAAAGGGTGGCCGACTATCTCGCGGCTTATGCACAGAAGATCGAGGCTCCCGTCCGTTGTGGCGTGGAAGTCAGGAATGTGCGCCGCAAGCAGGGAGAAACCGGCTTTCACATCGAGACCTCTGAAGGTGTGATCGAAGCCGAATGTGTCGTGGCAGCCACAGGTCCTTTCCAGATTCCGGTCATCCCCTCGGTTGTGCCGGAGAGCGAGGGACTGACCCAGATTCACTCGTCCACTTACCGCAATCCGGACCAGATTCCCGAAGGTGCGGTCCTTGTCATCGGTGCGGGTTCCTCTGGCGCACAGATTGCCGAGGAACTGATGCGCAGTGGCCGGAAGGTCTATCTCTCGGTGGGCCCGCATGACCGTCCGCCCCGCAGCTATCGCGGTCGTGATTTCGTGTGGTGGCTGGGCGTTCTCAACAAATGGAATGCGGAAGCCACGCCGGGCGTGGAGCACACGACCATTGCCGTCAGTGGCGCCAATGGTGGTCACACCATCGATTTCCGCCGCTTTGCCGCAGAGGGCATGACCCTGCTCGGACGCACCGAAAACTTCGTGGATGGAAAACTGACCTTCGCGCCTGATCTCGCCGGGAATATTGCGAAAGGGGACGCCAACTACCTGTCCCTTCTTGGCGAGGCGGACGCCTATGTCACCCGCAACGGTCTGGACCTGCCGGAAGAACCGTCGGCGCGTGATTTCCTGCCGGAGCCGGAATGCGTGAAGCATCCCCTGCTTGAGCTGGATCTGAAAAAAGCGGGCATCAGCACCATCATCTGGGCGACCGGCTTTGGTGTGGATTACAGCTGGCTGAAAGTGGAAGCGCTGGACGAGAATGGCCGTCCTCACCACCAGCGCGGTGTTTCCTCCGAACCGGGCGTCTATTTCCTTGGCCTGCCCTGGCAGACACGGCGCGGTTCGTCTTTCATTTGGGGCGTATGGCATGACGCAAAATACGTCGCGGATCACATTGCCAAGCAGCGCAGCTACATGGCGTACCGTCCGGCAGATGGAACGGCATGAGGACCGGTTGCCCTGATTGCCTCTTTCCCTGCTCCGAATGGGGTAGGGGGAATCAGATTAACTGAAGCAGAACGTCAGAAATAATTTCTTTTTCTGAAATCCAAAATCGTTTCAAACTCGCAACAGGATCATGCGGGAAGATGGCAGGAAATTTTTCAGCATTTCCATAGCCACCAGCCCGTTCCCGTTGCGCAGGACCATCCGCACCAGCCCTTACAGGGAGACACAGACCATGGCCCATATCCGCCTCCGTCCCTTCAACACGAAGGACACTTACCCCGAACAGGCGCTCGACAACGATCTCTGTCAGGCCGTCATCACGCGCAACACGATCTATCTGCGGGGGCAGGTGCCGCAGGATCTCAACACACGCGAGAATGTCGGCGTGGGCGACCCGATCGCACAGGCCGAGAAGGTGATGGACAACATCGAACTGCTGATGACCGAAGCTGGTGGCAAGCTGACCGATATCTGCAAGGTCACGGTCTATCTCACGGACATCCGCTACCGCGAGGCGACCTATCGTGTGCTGGGCCGTCGTCTCAAGGGCGTCTTCCCGGTTTTCACCGGCCTTGTGGTTGTAGCCCTCGCCCGCCCGGAATGGCTGATCGAAGTCGATGTGATCGCCGAACGCGAATGACCTGATGACACGCCCCGCCGACCATAGGTGTCGGCGGGGTTTTTCTGGCTCTCAATATTACGATTCCGACACAAAAATTCCGACGGGCATGCTCGCCGACGCCAGAGGAAGGAACCGACCCATGACAGACGCCGCGACGGCACGAGGCCCGGAGTCACGAGGCCCTGAGGCCCATACTATTTACCAGATCCCGCTCGACCAGCGGCACGGACGCCCGCGCGATCTGTTCACCGTGTGGTTCGGCTCCAACATCATGATGCTGACCATCATCACCGGCGCGCTGGCGACCACAGTGTTTGGGCTGCCGTTCTGGCCAGCCCTGCTCTCGGCGGTACTGGGCAACATGATCGGTGGCCTGTTCATGGCGCTTCACGCAGCGCAGGGACCGCAGCTTGGCGTACCACAGATGGTGCAGACACGCGGCCAGTTCGGCTCCATGGGGGCGATGGCGGTCATCTGCCTTGTGGTTGTGATGTATGTCGGCTTCTTCGCCTCCAACCTCGTGCTGGGCGGTGAGTCCCTGCATACGGTGGTGACGTTCCTGCCCGAAAAGGCCTGCGTCGTCCTGCTTGGCCTCGTAAGCCTCGTGGCTACGATCTACGGCCATGATCTGATCCATGCCTACACCCGACTGATGACGGTGGTATCTGGCATCGCTCTGGCGCTGTGTTTCGTGTGGATCCTCTGCGTGAACGGCGTTTCATCCGCAACGCTGTCGCACGGCACGTTCACCATGTCAGGCTTCCTTGGCGGCCTGTCCACGGCGGCGCTCTGGCAGATCGCCTACGCGCCCTATGTCTCGGACTATTCGCGTTATCTGCCACCCGGCACTGGAAGTCGTCAGGCCTTCATGGCGAGCTACTGGGGTTGCGTGCTCGGTTCGGTCTTCCCCATGATTCTTGGAGGTCTGCTCGGCGTGATCGCAGGTGGCGGTGATGTGGTGGCCACGCTGACCACACAAGTCGGTCCGCTGGCGCTGTTCATCGTTCCCGTGCTGTCTCTGGGTATCGCGTCCACCAACGCGATGAATCTCTATTGCGGCGCGCTCTCGGCCATCACGGTCGTGCAGACCATCATTCCCTCATGGAAAGCAACGCATGTCGGACGTGCAGGCACAGCCATCATTCTGGCCAGTCTTTCGCTGCTGATCGCTCTGGGTGCGGAAGCAAACTTCATGGAAGAATATACCAACTTCATTCTTCTGCTGCTTTACGTCATGGTGCCCTGGACCGCCATCAACCTGGCCGACTTCTATCTGATCCGGCATGGCGAGTATGACGTTCCTTCCTTCTTCCGCGCTGATGGCGGCATCTATGGCCGCTACTGCTGGCCCGCGCTGATTGCCTACGTCTTCGGCATTCTGATCCAGATCCCTTTTGTCTCGAACGGTCTCTACACCGGCCCTGTCGCAAACATGCTTGGTGGTGCTGACATTTCGTGGATCGTGGGACTGATTGTCGTGACAGTGTTCTATATCTGGATGATGCGCAACGAGCGTCACGCCCAGCCTGTCATGAGTGGAGCTGACTGATGACCGCACAGAACGATTTCCCGACTGATTATGACTTCATCGTTGTGGGTGGCGGCGCAGCAGGCTGTGTGCTCGCCAACCGGCTGAGCGCGCGCAGCAATCTGCGTGTGGCGCTACTGGAAGCGGGCGGCCCTGACAACACGCCGCGCATCCATGTGCCTGCCGGCACCATCTCACTCTACAAAAGCCGAAAATATACCTACCAGTATTACTCCACACCGCAGACGCATCTCGACAACCGCCGCGTCCATGTGCCGCGTGGCCGGATGCTGGGCGGCTCTTCCTCCATGAACAGCATGATCTACATCCGCGGCGCTCGCTCGGATTATGACGGCTGGGAAGCGATGGGCTGCACCGGCTGGGATTATGAGTCGGTGCTGAAATACTTCATGCGCGAGGAAGACAACCACCTTCATCAGGACCCGCATTTTCATGGCACGGGCGGTGAACTGGTGGTGGATCAGCCGCGTGATCCGCTGGGTGTGTCGCGTCTGTTCATCAAGGCGGCCGAAGAGATTGGGCTGAAAGAAAACACCGATTTCAACGGAGCCCGGCTTGAGGGTGTTGGCGTCTATGACGTCACGCAGAAGGGTGGCAAGCGTCTCAGCGCCTATCGCGCCTTTGTCGCTCCCGTCCTGTCACGTCCGAACCTGCATGTGCTGACAGGGTGTCGTGTGGCTTCGCTTGTGACAGACGGGCGGGAGGTGCAGGGCGTCACCATAGAACGCAACGGAAAGTTCCACGTCCTGCGGGCGCACAAGGAAACCATCCTTTCGGCGGGGGCCATCGGTTCGCCGCACCTGCTGATGTCGTCAGGCATCGGTAATGCGAAAGAACTGCTGCAATCCGGTGTCCCTGTGGTGAGCGATCTGCCGGAAGTAGGCCGCAATCTTCAGGATCATATCGATGGGCTGGTAACCATCCGCTCGGATTCAGCCAGCACTCTGGGGTTCTCGCGATCCTCGCTCGGCTCCGTGCTGCCGGCTCCTTTACAGTTTCTGCTGCGCGGCAAAGGCTGGCTGACCACGAATTATGTGGAGGCCGGAGGTTTCGCCTCCACCCGTTATGCTGAAGGCGTGCCGGACGTGCAGTTCCACTTCGTGCCGGGCTATCGCAGCCATCGGGGGCGGCTGTTCGAGTGGGGACACGGTTTTGCGCTGCACACCTGCGTACTGCGTCCAAAAAGCCGGGGCAGCATCCGCTTGACACAGGACGGCAGCCGCAATCCGGAGATCGACTTCAATTTCCTTTCCGACGAACGCGATGCGCTCGTGCTGCTGGAAGGGGTGAAGCTTGCGCGCCGTATCCTGCGTGCCTCTCCGTTCGACGCCATTCGGGGCAAGGAAATGGCTCCGACCGCCGATCTCGAAACAGATGCTCAGCTGATGGACTATCTCCGTGCCTCCGCCAGCACCGTGTTTCATCCTTCGGGCACCTGTCGCATGGGATCGGATGCGGACAGCGTGGTCACGCCGGAGTTGAAGGTGCGTGGACTGAATGGGCTGCGTGTGGCCGATACGTCCATCATGCCGACGCTTGTTAGCGGGAATACCAACGCGCCGACGATGATGATCGGCGACAAGGCTTCCGATATGATCCTTTCGGAGCTTTGACATGACCAGTCCGTATGAGCTGCCCGTCCGCGATATCCTTGCGAAGCTGATTGCATTTCCTACAATCTGCCGCACGGAAAATGCGGAACTGATCGACTGGGCTGAAGGTTTTCTCCGTGATTTTGGAGCACGCTGCTATCGTGTGTCGGGCAAGGAGGAGGGGCGGTTCAATCTCTTCGCCAGCATCGGACCCGACACGCCGGACGGCATCGTGCTGTCGGCCCATAGCGATGTGGTGCCGGTGGAGGGACAGCCATGGACGACAGATCCCTTTGTCCTGACTGAACGGGATGGAAAGCTTTACGGACGTGGCAGCAGCGACATGAAGGGCTTCCTTGCCTGCATGCTTGTGGCGGCGCGGTACGCCGCCAGTCAATCCGGGCTGCGCGCACCCTTGCATCTGGCCATTTCCCATGACGAGGAAATCGGTTGTGTGGGCGTGCATTCGATGCTCCGTGATCTGGCTGCCCGTGGTTTTCAGGCGCGCGGCTGTGTCATTGGAGAACCAACCGGTCTGCGTGCTGTATCCGGCCACAAGGGCAAGCTTGCGGCGCGTATTGTGTGTCACGGACTGGCAGCACACTCGGCCAATCCTGATCGCGGTTGCAATGCCATCGGTCTGGCGACAGACATGGTGAAAGTCATTGAAGCCGTACAGGAAGCACTGAAAGAGACCGGCGCTCGGGACGAGCATTATGAGGTGCCTTACAGCACCATGCAGGTCGGGCTGATCCGGGGGGGAGTGGCGCTCAACATCGTGCCTGATATGTGCGAGGTCCAGTTTGAGATGCGTCTGCTGCCCGGTGTTGATCCGCAGCCTCTGCTTGACCGGTTGTGTGTGGAGGCGGACCGTCTGTGCTCGGAACGACCACATGCCCGCATCGAGATTGAGACCCTCAACACCTATCCCGGTTTGCATACACCGGACGACTCTTCCTTCCTGCACGAGATCATGCAGATAACTGGCGACAATGCGCCGTCACGGATTGGTTTTGGAACGGAGGGCGGCCTGTTCAGCGAATATCTGGATATGCCGGTTGTCGTCTGTGGTCCCGGTTCCATCGATCGCGCTCATAAGGCGGATGAGTTCATTCTGCCGAAAGAGTTACAGGATGGTGTGAAGTTTGTGGAACAGGTTGTGGATATGCTGGTTCATTCCTGAAAATCATCGCAGAGAGGGTGGAAAAGCTGATGCTTGTAATCTGGCATGCATAGCACCTCCATCCTTGCGTATATGCACGCCGATTGTAAAAGGCCATGCGCATGAAGCCACATCAAGTCTCGCAAAGAATTCAGGGGTCCATATTTAACAGCCTGCGCACGCGCTGTGTTTCCATCGCAAGAATATCGAGCAATTTACGGGCTTCGATCCTGAGCGGAGTCCAGACAGGATCACTCATTGTTTTCAGATGATTTTTCCGAATATTTGTCACGTTTATAATTTCGTCAGGGATGTTTTCAATATTCTGAAGTAACATTTTTATGCAGCACTTCTGATATAATGTGAGGTATTTTTCTCCCATGGAAAGAGTGTCATATCCATCACTCAGGGTGTCATTTTTCAACTCCCACGCTACATTGTAATATTGTAGTATTCTGCACTGCTCGATCACATCTTGTGCCAGTATGTCCAAGCAGTAGATGAAAAGCAGATATCGATTTGCGTAAGCGTCTTCTTCTTCGGAGAGTGTCATAAACTTACCTCGCAATTGAAGCTGTGTTTAGTCGTGGATTATACTTATGGAAAATTAATACTTATTATGATTTCTTGCGATAAAATGTATTAACTTGACATGGAGCCCTGACGGAAAATTTGAAAGATGAAAGCGTAGTATCTTTTACATTTCAAAGATTCATTTCACTGCGATCTCTGGTAAGCTCCATGCTTCAGGACAGCGGATTTTTCCGCCATATCCGAGGAGTTGCCAAGAGTGAAGTTCTCCCTGCGACAGATCGAATATTTCGTCGCTACGGCTGAAACCGGTTCCATCGTACAGGCCTCGCGCCAGATCCCCATCTCGCAGCCTGCCATCTCGGCCGCGATCGCGCATCTGGAAAGCGTGTTCGGTGTGTCGCTTTTCATCCGTCATCACGCGCAGGGATTATCGCTGACACCGGAAGGGCGCATGGTGTTGCAGGAGGCCCGTGGACTTCTTTCTCAGGCACAGGAACTGGGAAGTTCGCTCAATGGTATGTTGGGTCGGGTGCAGGGAGAAGTCATCGTCGGCTGTATGACCACGCTCTTTCCTCTCCTGGCCCCTGATCTCATTCAGAACTTTTCTGCAACCTACCCGGAAGCCCGGCTACGGGTCATTGCGGGGCACCACGAGGAACTGACGGAAAAACTGCGGGACGGAGAGGTTTCGGTCATGATCGGTTATAATATGCCGATGCCGCAGGCGATCAGCTTTCAACCGCTTTCCGCGCTTCCACCCTACGTGTTCACATCTGTCGATCATCCACTCGCAAGGATGGATCATGTTCGGTTGGAGGATCTTGTGGATGAACCCTTTCTTCTGCTCGACCTGCCTTTTTCGCGCGATTACTTCCTCCAGCTCTTTTCCTCGGCAGGCGTGGCTCCACGCATTGCAGGTCATTATCCCAGCATGGATGTAATACGTAGTCTGGCCGCAAGAGGTGTGGGGTTCGGGCTGGGAAACGCTCGACCGCGTAATCAGAATGCGCTCGATGACAAGCCTCTGGCTTATCTGGGACTGGAAGATGAGTGTGCGCCGCTGATCTACGGACTTTTTACCGTAACAGGTCAGCGTATCCCGCTAAGGGTCTCGGCTTTTCTTGATATGTGCGTTGAAACTCTTTCCAACAGGAATCTGCCCGGTACAATATGAGTTTTTTCTGACAAGAGTGCAATTGTCAGCAATCACTACACATCTGGCGGTCGGCTCCGGGAACCGTCAGCTAAGTGAGTGAAGAAAGAAACTGCATTCTGATATTAAAGGCATTTTAAAAACATGCGGCACTATCGTGCTGTGTCTGACAACCGATTCAGAACTGGATCATCTGGTCAAGAAATGCCCGGGCGCGTTCTGTGCGTGGCGCGGTGAAAAACTCCTGTGGAGGGGCCACTTCGAGAATGCTGCCCTTATCCATAAACACGATCCGATCTGCAATACGGCGGGCGAAGCCCATTTCATGCGTTACGCAGATGGTTGTGATCTGCTGGGCAGCAAGATCCTCCATGATCGCGACAACCCCGGAAATGGCCTCCGGGTCGAGAGCGGCTGTCGGTTCATCAAACAGAATGATCTCGGGATTCATGCTCAGCGCGCGGGCGATGGCGACACGTTGCTGCTGCCCACCGGAAAGCTGGATTGGATATTTCCCCGCCTGCTCGCCAATACCGACCTGCGCCAGATAACGCCGCGCGTCATCCTCCGCCCGTTCCCGTGGAGTGCCTCGAACCAGACGCGGAGCAAGCGTGCAGTTATCGAGAACAGTCAGATGAGGAAAGAGATTATAGTTCTGGAACACCATGCCCACGCGACCACGTAAGGTAGCAAGGTCGGTTTTGTCGTCGATGACCTGTCCGTCGATCATCAACGTTCCGCTATCATGTGGCTCAATGCGGTTGAAGCATCGGATGAAAGTCGATTTTCCAGAACCTGAAGGGCCAAGAACAACAATCTTCTCGCCCTTGTCGATATCGAGACTCAGGCGGTCAAGCGCTAGAAACTCACCGTAAAACTTGCTGAGATTGCGAACGGAGATCCGGATATCCGGGTTGGGTGCGGTGTCACTGACCATGGCCGGTCGCCTTGTTGCGGTCTGCCCAGGAGAAACGACGTTCAATCCGCTTCTGCAGGAAAAGGAAGAAGAACACCATCGCCAGGTAATAGACGAGGGCTGCTGAATAATACTCGGTGAACTCGAATGTGCGCGCCACCTGAATCTGGGTCACGGCCAGCAGTTCCTGCAATGAGATCACCGAAGCAAGCGAGGTTGTTTTCAGGAGACTGATGAACTCGTTGATCGTTGGTGGAAGGGCTATGCGGAGTGCCTGCGGAAAGATGACATAGCGATAGATCTGCGAACGTTTCATGCCCAACGCGTCGGCTGCGACCAACTGTCCCTGATCAACTGCGCGCAAGGCGGCGCGATTGATCTCTACCTGATAGGCGGATTCATTGATTGACAGGGACAGCCATGTTGCCAGAAACGGGGTGAACCAGCTTTCACGAAAGATCGGGAAGAACTGGGGCAGGGCGTTCCAGATGAACAGGAGTTGCAAAAGCGTCGGCGCTCCGCGAAAGACCGCGACATAGGCGGAAAGCAGCATCTGTAATGGTGAACGGGGGCCGTTGAGTTTCAGTGCCACCGGAATGGAGATGATGATGGCGGTCAGGTGGGACAGCACCGCAACAATCAACGTTAGCGCCGCGCCCTTTACAAACGCCATGGATGTCAAGGCGGAGAAAAAGACTTCAAGACTGAATGCGGAAGGGGTCGCTTTCTCGGTGAAAGCCTGTTCCTGTGCGTTGGAAATATTCCATTTCTTACTTAGATTTTCCAGAATACCTTGTTGTTTCAGCGTTGCGATTGTTTGTGTCAGGACTTCCTTATTGTGAGGATCTTTACTGATATAGGCACCGAACTCTCGAAAGTCAGGATTATCAGGTTTCAGAATGATCGTGACTTTTCCGCCCAGCTGTTTCTGGCGGTAATAAACTTCGACATCCTGAGTGATCAGCGCGTGCGCACGACCAAGCAGGACCTGCTGCACGACCTGATCCTCGGCCGGATACTGCTGAAGACCGATTGGCGCACGTCCCGATTGTATCAGCTTCTGGTTGGTTTTTTCAACAAGAGACGCATAACTGGTGCCGGACTGCACAGCGACGTTCAGTCCGGAAAGATCGTCCAGCGACATGATGCGTGGGGTGCCGGAGCGGGCAATGACCACAATGGATGAGTCCAGATAGGCCACAGCATCGTAATTTTTTTCGCGGCCTGCCTGCTTCATGATGCCGCTGACCACCATGTCGCATCGATGGGACGACAGGCCGGGTAGCATGCCCTCAAAGTCCATTGTCAGAATGGTCGGTTCGACATGCCATATGCGGCCGAGTTCGCGAGCAAGATCAATGTCAAATCCTGCAACATCGCGCGTATCTTGCCCATTCACGAAGGTCATTGGAGGAAGCGTGGGATCTGTGCAGACAGTAAAGTGACCTGCTGCTGCAAAAGATGGTACGTTCGTATCCTGGGTGTGTCCTGCTGGAGCAAGTGCGCACATCGCCACAAACAGACCCGTCGCGACGATCAGACGTGATGCTGACCGGTGTATGAAAGAGTGGATTTTCACCGGCTGACCTCATTGAGAACAGAGCGGAAAGCGGCTGTCATCGGTTCGCTGTCCTGCGAGGGGCGGGCGAGCAGATAAAAGCTGTTGGTCAGGGCGAGATCGTTAAACCCAACACGACGCAGGCGATCTTCCTGTACCATCGGTTCGGCGAACAGATCCGGAAGAAAACCGATGTAGACACCGGAAAGAATCAGAAGTGTGCGGGAATCGATATTGTCCGCTGCAGCAGAGAAATTCATCTCGCTGCGCAGTTCGTCCCAGCGCGGGGAGGTGGTGGCGTCCGAAACCTCGATCATGCGGGCTGCCGTCAGATGGGCCCGCGTGATTTCCTCATCGGTCATGGAAAAGAAAGGATGACGCTGTCCACAATAAAGGGAGGCTGTTTCCTGAAACAGCGGGGTCGTCTGCATTTCCGGACGTTGATGCGGATAAAGCGTGATACCCATTGTGGCTGACCCGTTGAGCACGGCAAATTCGACCTCACGTGGTGTCGCAGACCGTACATCCATGTAAATGTCGGGATAATGGACGGTGAAGCGCTCTATGGCCCTGACCAGAACTGTTTCACCATGAATCTGGATCGTGTCGGGGAGGTAGAGGCGGAATCGACCGGAGAGTGTGCCGCTGGCCTCATTGAGGCGCTTCTGAAAACTGTCAATATCGTCAAACAGTTTTCGGGTGGCATCCAGAACGCTTTCTCCCGAAGGGGTCAGGGAAAACCCGCTGCGACCGCGATGGCAGAGTGTCGTATTCAGTCTTTTCTCAAGCGATGAGATGTCGATGCTGACCGCAGATTTACTCTTGCCGAGAGCCACTTCCGCCGCCGCGAACCCGCCATGCTCCGCAACGGCGGCGAACACCCGCAGAAGTCGCAGATCGACTTCTGCGATCCGGCCCTGAAAGCCGGGGGTGCGGTTGGTGAAACTGGATGATGTGCGGCTCAGAGCGGTCTCCATTGTCGGATGCTTCGCATGTCGTTTCGAATGTTAAACAAAATCCGGAAGGTGGCGTCAACTGCTATCGAAAGACTTTACTTTTGTGATTGCTAAACCGAATGCACGGCATAAGCCTGATCAACTTGATGATTCAGGTCATCACTTAAGAGAATAACAAAGTCATATTGCGCTTTATGAAAATGCAGATCATGGTCGGTTTGCTTTATGTTGCAATGTCAAAATGAGTGGCGCGTGACGAGAGACAAAGGGATGAAAAAACTTGCTGTCAGTGCTGATGGACCAGACGCCTGGGAAAGCTGGCGGGAGGCTTTCGCCCGTGTTGCTCCAGACCTGCCCATAATTTCCTGGTTTGACCCGGCATTTGATCCAGCCGACGCCAGTTATGTTCTCGTCTGGGAGCCGCCCGCGGGCGAAATGACCCGCATGGCCTCCATGCGGGCCATCCTGAGCACGGGTGCAGGGGTCAATCATCTGGTCAATCGACCTGATTTCCCGGCGGGTGTGCCGTTGGTGCGCATGGGTGGCGATCAGACTGCTGTGCTCATGGCGGATTATGTGATGTGGGCGGCAATCGGGTTGTTGCGGGATGCGAAAAGCTGGACCCGTCAGCAGGAACAGCATGTCTGGCATCGCCTTCCTGTGTTTCGCAACAGTGCGGAAACGCGGATTGGAATTCTTGGATTTGGCAATCTTGGTGCGGCCGTTGCGCGTCGTCTTGCCGCGGCAGGTTTCATCGTTTCCGCCTGGTGTCGCAGTCCCCGTGAAGAAAAGCAGATCCCCCTGTTTTTCGGCGAGGAAGGACTGTCCGAGTTTCTTCCGACCGTCGATATTCTGGTCAATCTTTTGCCCAGTACGCATCAGACACGACACATCATTGATGCGGAGTTCCTCTCGCGCCTGAAGCCGGACACGGGTTTCATCAATGTGGGGCGAGGGGATCATGTGGTGGAAGAAGATCTTCTGGCGGCGCTATCGTCAGGACAACTGGATGGTGCTGTGCTGGATGTCGTGGCGACCGAGCCTCTGCCTGCCGGGTCGCCGTTGTGGGATCACCCGCGTATCACTCTGACGCCTCACATGGCGTCGGAAGCCTCACGTGATGCGCAGGCAGCCTATGTGGCGCATGCCATTGCGGAGCTGGAAGAGGGACGGACGCCGCCGCTCCTGTATTGCCCGGAACGCGGCTACTGAGTGCGTCAGACAATCATTGCTGTGTGAGTAAGGATAAGGAACATGCAGACATCGCCCACCGCGTCATCAGCGCAGGATGAACAGACTCTCCGTGAAGATCTGGCCGCAGCCTATCGCCTGCTGGCGATGTTCGACATGACGGACCTTGTCTACACGCATCTTTCGGTACGTCTGCCGGGCGAGGACCACCGTTTTCTCGTCAATCCTTACGGGCTTCTGTTCGAGGAAATCACGGCCAGTTCCCTGGTTGTGGTCGATGCGGAAGGGCACCCTAAACAGGCGACAAGCTGGCCCGTTAATCCGGCCGGATTCGTCATTCATTCCGCCGTTCATCGCGCCCGGCCGGACGCGGCCTGTGTCATGCACACGCACACACTTGCGGGCATGACAATCGCCGCCCAGACCACGGGTATTCTGCCGGTCAATCAGATGAGCATGGAATTCTATGGTCGTATCGGTTTCCACGGTTATGAAGGAATCGCTGCTGACGACAATCTCAGTGAACGCGAGCGGCTCGTCCGCGATCTTGGTGACAATATGGGCCTGATTCTACAGAATCACGGACTGCTGACGGTCGGCTCGACAGTGGCGCAGACATTTTACCGGACCTGGTATCTTGAACAGGCCTGTCGCATTCAGGTTGCGGTGCAATCGACCGGTGTGCCGCCTGCTCTGCCTCCGGAAAGCTACGTTCTGCGCGCGCGTGAGCAGTTTGAAAAAGATGAGGATCAGGGGAGGCTTCCATGGGCAGCTCTCAAACGCAAGCTCGACCGCGAACAGCCTGACTATCGCAACTGATCTGTACAACCCGGATGCACTGTCATCCGGGTTTCCTGTTTCCAGGAACATGCTGTGAAACAGCGCCTGTCGTTTTCCAGAAAAAATTTGTGACACTAAAGTAAGCTTTTGGAGCTTCTTAACGAAAGCGTATCGGTTATTGTTGTTTAATCGAAACAATCAAGCACCGAGCCAAGGGCATCCGATGAGAGTTGTGTTCCGTTCCCGTCCCCCTCGCCACGCCCTTTTCACTGCTTCCCTGCTCTGTGCAGCCAGTCCAATCGCTACGGCAGTCGCTGCGACTGGTCAGGGCAAGGATCCTGCGCACCGGGCAGCAGCGCCCCATTCCGCACAGCCTGCGAAAAAAGCTCTCAGAACGCGGGTTGCAGCGAAAGCTGATCCGGAAGCGATCACCGTCACCAGTTCCCGCGCACGCCGTTTCCATCAGATGGCCAACACCGTAAATACGCTGAGCGGTCGTCAGCTTGAGCAGTTTCATATTGTCAGCCCCAAGGAAATTGCGGCGTTTGTGCCCGGTGTGACGGCCGTGAACGCCGTTTCCGGCAGCACGCCGATCTTCTCGATCCGCGGTATCGGTCTCGATGATTATATTGGCACCAATATGGGCGGTATCGGGATCTATCAGGACGGTGTCTTTGCGCCTTATCCTGTTCTCTATAACGGTCAGATGTATGACGTTCAGACGGTCAGCGTCGAGAAAGGACCGCAGGGTTTCGAATACGGCCGCAGCACGACGGGTGGTTCCATTAATGTGGAATCTGTAAAGCCATCAAGCAAGTTCGGTGGTTTTCTTAACTGGGGCTACAGCAGCTACAACACCAACACCGGTAAGGGTGCGATCAACGTCCCGATTACGGATCATATCTTCAACCGGTTTTCCTTCAGCTATATCAAGGGTGACGGCTGGCAGCATGACGTCAATACGCACAAGCTGTACGGGGCGCAGGATATCCTCGGTCTGCGTAACCAGACCCGCTTTGATCTTGATGACCGCTCATCTCTCCTGCTGAACATTCACTATACCCGTGACCGTGGCACACCGATGTCGCCTCAGGACACCAACGTAGACCAGATGAACAATGTGCCTGTCGGCACTTATGGTGTTGGTCCGAATGCCAAGAACAATGCGGTGAATGTCGGGTCAAACCGTGCTTCCCGTGATGAGAATGGCGGCGGCGTCGGGCTCAACTTCACACGCCGGTTCGACTGGGGCACGTTCACGTCAGCCACCGGCATCGATTTCTATCGTCGTAGCAACTATGACAACTACGATGGTGAATCCGTGAATGTTGGCGATTACCACTGGAACGATACCTATATCGTGCAGTCGCATGACATGCATCTGCGCACGACGATCGCCAAGCGTCTGCATCTGACCGTCGGTGTCTATGAATCATACGACAAGATCGATGGCGCTTACACCAGTTATCGTTCCTTCCTGCTGGGTGGCCCCGATGGTAATCTGACAGATCGTTTTTCGCAGCAGAACCTGTCGACTGGCCTTTATGTCAACACTGTCACCAATATCGTCAAAGGTCTGGATTTCATCGCTGGAGGCCGTCTGTCCTATGACGAGCGTGGTTTCCACGGCGGCACCCATGATGATGGCGGCCTCCTGACGGGCGTTCCCGGCTCTTCGCTCAGCTACCTGAACAGCAATCACACCTATGAGCGCTGGACCGGAAAAGTCGGCCTGCGGTATACAATCGTGCCGGGCACGTTCGTCTATGGCACGATCTCGAACGGCTACAAGGCAGGCTCCTATTTCGCAGGTCCGGTCAGCTCCCCGAGCGCTCTTGATTATGTCCGCCCCGAGAATCTGATCGCCTATGAAGTGGGCGCCAAGAGTAGCCTGTTCCATGACAAGGTCATTCTGGAAGGCTCCCTGTTCGACTACGAATATCACAACCGTCAGACGCTATTCGTTGCTGAGATGCCGGGCAATATCACATCGCTCAGCCTTGGTCCGATCCCCCGGGCTAGAACGCGTGGTGGTGAACTGAGTGGCACGCTCCATAATCTGGTCCCGAACCTCGATCTGAACGGCTCGTTCGCCTATCTTGATGGTCGCTCGATTTCTTCAGTCACCAATATCAGTGGCCTGCCGCTTCTCTCGAACGTGGATGCTCATTCGGCCCTGCCGTTCGCGCCCCGCTTCTCGTGGAGCGCCTACGCCCGGTACGGTATTGACCTGATCCATAATTATCGTGCGACCGTGCAGGTCAACTACACGTGGAAAGACAACATGCTTGTCGCCCTTGGTGATCCGAATGGCCAGACCAGCAAGATCAGTTCAATGGGCATGCGGCTTGAGGTTGGCCCGAAGACCGGAAAATGGACGGCTGCTGTCTATGTCGACAACATGCTGAACAAGCACGGTAACACCTACTCCTACACGGGAAGTGACAACAGCCGCGTGCAGTATCTCCAGACACCACGCTGGGTCGGCTGTGACCTGCGTTACAACTTCTGAAGTCTGCTTCATGAAACTGGAACTGTTTAGAACACTCTGGGGCGATATGCGGGACTGGGGTGACATCATCCCGGAAACGCGTGAAGCCGGGTTTATCGGTCTGGAGGCACGTATCCCCCAGACCGCTGCGGAAGCCGTGGAAAAGGCTGCTGTCCTGCAAGGGGAGGGAGTGCCTTACATCGCCATCGCCATGACCGGTGGCGGTGTTATCCCACGACAGTCTGCAACAGTTTCCGATCATATCGATGACTTTCAGGGGTGCCTTGACAGAGCGGCCGTCATGGCTCCGCGCTTTATCAATGTGCTGGGCGGCAATGATCGCTGGGGCGCCAGCCAGCAGGCCGAGTTCATCAACAAGGCTCATGAACTGGGAAAAGAAGCGGGATTTACCTGTTCTTTTGAAACGCATCGTGCGCGTATCCTGTCCTCGCCATGGATGACACTTGATGTGCTGCGTCAGTGTCCTGATGCGGTCTTCACTGCCGACATCAGTCACTGGGTTGTCGTGTGTGAGCGGCTGCTTGACGATCCATGCGATGACTTCACACATTTTATCGAACGGGTTCATCATCTTCAGGCCCGTGTCGGTTATGATCAGGGACCGCAGGTCACCCATCCCGGTGCCCCTGAATATGCTGCCGCGCTCTCATTCCATCAGAAATTCTGGCAGTCTGTATGGGACTCACAGAAGAGGCGTGGCTACACCGTGACCACCATGACGCCCGAATTCGGGCCGGATGGGTATCTTCATACACTGCCCTTTACCAATGCCCCCGTGGCGGACCTCTGGGACCTCAATCGCTGGATCGGCGCTGAACAGATGCGTCGGTTCGCCCTCTGGACAAGCCGAGACTGATAAATCATGACGGCCACAGAAACATTCACATCCATTCCGTGCGTCAACATCGCCGGACTGTATTCCGACTCTCTGGCGGATCGTGAAGCGGTCGCCAGAGAGCTTGGCGACGCCGCCCGCAAGGTCGGATTTCTCTATATCGAAGGTCACAAGGTCAGCGACGACCTGATTGCCGGTGTCCAGGCGGCGGCAAAGGATTTTTTCTCCGAACCCTTCGACGAGAAGATGAAATATTATATCGGCACCTCCGCCACGCATAAGGGCTTCGTCCCGGAGGGTGAGGAGATGTATGGCGGCGACCGTCCCGACCACAAGGAAGCCTTCGACATCGGTTACGAGGTGCCGGCGGACAATCCTTTGGTGAAGGCTGGAACGCCGCTGCTGGGTCCAAACAACTGGCCGACGATCCCGCATTTTCGCGAACGCGCGGAAGCCTATTACCGTGCGGTGTTTGATCTCGGTCGGACCCTGTTTCGTGGTTTCGCACTGGCGCTCGGCCTGCCGGAAGACGCATTCGACGACAAGGCCAATTTCCCGCCATCCAAGCTGCGCATGATCCATTATCCTTACGACGGAGACGCCCAGGACGCTCCGGGTATCGGCGCGCATACGGATTATGAGTGCTTCACTATCCTTCTTGCTGACGCGCCGGGTCTGGAAGTCATGAATGGCAATGGCGACTGGATCGATGCGCCGCCCATTCCCGGCGCTTTCGTCGTCAATATCGGTGACATGCTGGAAGTGATGACAGCGGGTGAATTCATTGCCACGGCTCACCGTGTTCGCAAGGTCAATGAAGAGCGTTACTCTTTTCCGCTTTTCTATGCGTGCGATTATCACACCGAGATCAAGCCGCTCGCAGCGTTCGACAAGGAAGGCGCGTCTTATGAAGCGATGATGATCGGCGATCACATGTGGGCGCAGGCGCTCCAGACCTATCGTTATCTCGTCGAGAAAGTAGAGCGCGGCGAACTGAAACGGCCTGAAGGCACCCGTAAAACGGCGACATTCGGGCATTTCAAGCGGGTGAAAGCGTAAGATATGCTTGTGCTGTGAATTACAGGCGGGAGTCTTCTTTTTGTAAACGGGACTCCATCTGTTTTCTCACAGCGTTATCGGCAATGCCCCCTTCCAGTTTCTCATTCTTCTTTATGACAATTGAGTGTGCGTGTAGTAATCATTTATCTGTTCTTTTTTGTCATCTGGAGAAGAACAGGAATTATCTGACACGCTTGTGATAAAGATAATGAAGATGTGAGCGCACAAATTTATTATTCCACATAACGGGGCCGTTACTGGCTATATCTCTCCGAATTTTACAGGATTTACTCAATCCTCAATCAAATCCGGAGAGATGTTATGAAGCGTTATCTCGCCGCTCTATGTGTCATGACCTGCATGACGGGTTCAGCTTTTGCCGACAGTCAGACCACACGCTCCGACCGGCAGCATATTGCCATTCAGCACGTCTCAAGCCGGAGCGACGTGTCCCGGACTGTTGCGCAGGCCAGCAACACCCAGTCATGTGTGAAGGTGTGGGTGAACCAGCAGACGCATGTCTATCACATGCCGGGCAGCTTCTGGTACGGCGCGACACCGAACGGACGCTATATGTGCATGCAGCAGGCTGTTGCAGGCGGCAATACACGGGCGTTTTTCTGAGCACACGTTCTGGCCCTGGGGGCGTGTCCTTTCCTGTACCATGCCTCACACGAGCGTGACACCAAAAAGTCCTGTTCATGCGACACCTGTATGACGCCTATCGCAAATGTGAGTGAAAATGCACTATTCGACCGTTGGGTGTCATTGGGTGGGCGTGTTAGGCAAAAATCCTGTTCAATGCCGGAAAATGGCATGAAATATGACGATTATCGAAGGAAATGCACGTCCTATGGCGAAAATAAAGGTCAAGAATCCGGTCGTTGAACTCGACGGCGACGAGATGACCCGCATCATCTGGCACTTCATCAAGGAGCGCCTGATTCTGCCTTATCTCGACATTGACCTGAAATATTACGATCTCGGGATCGAAAATCGCGACAAGACGGATGACAAGGTCACGGTTGAGGCTGCCGAGGCCATCAAGAAGTACCGCGTGGGCGTCAAATGCGCCACCATCACGCCCGATGAAGCGCGTGTCGAAGAGTTTGGCCTCAAGAAAATGTGGCGTTCTCCGAACGGCACGATCCGCAACATTCTTGATGGCACCATCTTCCGTGAGCCGATCATCTGCTCGAACGTGCCGCGTCTGGTGCCGCACTGGAGCAAGCCGATCGTCATTGGACGTCATGCTTACGGCGATATCTATCGCGCCGCCGAGACAAAGATCCCCGGTCCCGGCAAGGTGACGCTGAACTATGTGCCTGCCGATGGCGGCGAGCCGCTTGAGCTTGAAGTGCATGACTTCAAGGGGCCGGGCGTAGCGCTGGGCATGCACAACACGCGCGCTTCGATCGAAGGCTTTGCCCGGGCATCGCTGAGCTACGGCCGTGACCGCAAGTTCCCGGTCTATCTCTCGACCAAGAACACGATCCTCAAGGCCTATGACGGCATGTTCAAGGACGTGTTTCAGGAGATATACGACAAGGAATTCAAGGCCGATTTCGAAAAGCTGGGTATCACCTACGAGCACCGTCTGATCGACGACATGGTGGCCTCCGCCCTGAAGTGGGAAGGCGGTTATGTCTGGGCCTGCAAAAACTATGACGGTGATGTGGAAAGCGACATCGTGGCGCAGGGTTTCGGCAGCCTCGGTCTGATGACGTCCGTTCTGCTTGATCCGACCGGCACCATCGTTGAGTCCGAAGCTGCGCACGGCACGGTGACACGTCACTACCGTGAGCATCAGAAGGGTCGTCCGACGAGCACAAACCCGATTGCGTCCATCTATGCGTGGACGCGTGGTCTTGCCTATCGCGGTCGCTTTGATGAGACGCCGGATGTGGTGGCGTTCGCCGAGACCCTTGAGCGTGTCTGTGTCGAGGCGGTTGAGGCTGGTGAGATGACCAAGGATCTGGCGCTGCTGGTCGGCAAAGGCACGAAATGGCTCGATACGCAGCCGTTCCTTGATGCGATCGACACCCGCCTCCAGAAGGCCCTGAAAGCAGCATAATCCGCTGCTAACGGTTGGTTAGGGAAAACGCTGCATTCTGCTGGGATGCGGCGTTTTCTTTTTCTTGCCATCGGGTGTGTGTCAGCTCCAGTTTCGGGCGCATGGGCTGAGACCCCGCTTCCGGCCATGTCATGGGCAGCACATCCGCCTCTTGCGCAGGGTGGCAACAACGCTCAACCCTTCTGGTCGGCTGCACGCTCACCGTCGCCGTTTGCCGCGTCTGGCGGAGGCGCAGCAAGTGCCGGTGCGGTCATGTCAGGGCAGACTGCGTTGACGACGGGTGTACAGTCTCCGTTTCAGACCGCAGGAAATATTGCCCCGGGAGATGCGCACCTGTGCACAAACGCCATCCTGATGGCGGAACGCAGCACCCGCATTCCCGACCAGTTTCTTGTCGCCATGGCGCGTGTCGAGAGTGGCCGCCATATCAATGGCGAGATTGTGCCCTGGCCTTGGACGGTCAATGCGCAAGGCAAGGGTTATGTCTATGACAACAAGCGTCAGGCGATAGAGGCTGTCCACGCTTTTCAGGCGCAGGGCATCCGCTCGATTGATGTTGGCTGCATGCAGGTGAATCTCCAGCAGCATGCGAATGCCTTTCCTTCACTGGAGGCAGCGTTCGATCCATCCACGAATGCCATGTTTGCGGCACGTTTTCTGACCGATCTTTTCAGTCGGACGGGAAGCTGGCCCAGAGCCGCAGCAGCCTATCATTCCTTCACGCCCAACATCGGGTCCGCCTATCAGTGGAAAGTGCTGGAATCCTGGGCGATGCCATCAGGCGCAGATTCACCCCATCCTGCACCCTTAACGGCGATGGCACCCCATCATACGACCCCGCTGGCTCCATCCACGCAACCGGCCACACCCTATGTGACCACTAAAGGGGCTGCCGCTACCATGGCTTCCATGGGCGGCGGAGGTGGCAATACGGCAGCACCGGTTTCCGCGGGTCCGGCAGGAGGGTATGCAGCTCCAGCTTCCCGCCCGGCGTTTTCTGGTGGAGAGAGTGGAGGCCGTTCACTGGCGTCCTATCGTGCGAACCCCGTGCACATGGTGCGGCAGGCCATGCTCCTGTCACCAAGATTCTGACCCACACAACTAAAGATAACTCATCCGTAAGGAAGTTTTTCTTTCCTTGAGGCGACCATCACGTTCATCCTGCGTTAGGCATCAGAAGGCGGAAAAGCGGCCCTTCTGCAAGAGCTGATACATTTTTCCTTTGCTGCTGTCCTGCCAGACACAGAATGGAGTGTGTTTTCATGGATGCCCAGCCTACTGGTTCTGTCGATCATACTGATACTTCTGAGGACGAACAGCCCGACATCGGGCTTCTTTCTGATGATCTGAGCTCAATGGCCAGCGCGATCCTGTCGAGCCGACGACTGCATTGCCTGAAAAATGATGATCTTTTCGGCGTTTTTGATCAGACCGGTGATATCCTCTGGGGGCAGGACATTGCCGACGGACTGTACTACCGTGATACGCGTTATCTGTCCGGTCTGACTTTCCGTCTGGAAGATCAGAGGCCGATCCTTCTGTCATCTGTTGTTCGCGAAAACAACATTATGATGTCAGTGAATTTGACGAATGAAAATTTATCATTGCGTGACGGTACCCGTCTTGCTCACGATCTGCTGCATGTGTTGCGGTCGCGCTTCCTGTGGAACGGTGCGTGTTACGAGCGGATCGAAATACGTAACTTCGATATAAGCCCTCATGAAATCGTCTGTGATATGCGGTTTTTTGCCGACTTCGCTGATCTTTTTGAAGCGCGAGGCATGAAGCGTTCCAGACGGGGCGAGACGCTTGAGCCCGTGATAGAAGACGATACGGTCACTCTCTCCTATAAGGGGCTGGATGACCGCACGCGAACAACACGTTTGCGGTTCTGTCCTCGACCGAAAACATTATCGACAGATCGGGCGACATTCGGGTTTTCCATCAAGCCCGGGGAAAAGGTGCTTGTCCATCTGGAGGTCCAGTGTGATCCTTCGGAAAGGCAGCAGAGCACTGAACCGCCTCCGCGCGCCTTCCTGTTTGCTGCCGTGGCGGCCAGACGGGCGCTGAGAAACGCATCGTCCCGTGCCTCCGCCATCGCCACGTCGAACGAAGCATTCAATGAGGCAATCCGGCGGTCGATCTGCGACATCTACATGCTGTTGACGGAGAAAAAGACCGGTCCTTATCCTTACGCCGGTATCCCTTGGTATAGCACGGTTTTCGGTCGGGATGCGCTGATCACGGCGCTACAGACCTTGTGGCTCGACCCGCTGATTGCGAAAGGCGTTCTCCAGTATCTCGCCGTCAATCAGGCGGATCATGAAGACCCGCTGGCGGATGCTGAACCGGGTAAGATTCTGCATGAAGTGCGTCTGGGTGAAATGGCTGAACTCAGGGAAGTGCCATTCAGGCGCTACTATGGTTCGATTGATTCCACACCGCTGTTTGTCATGCTGGCGGGAGCCTATCTCGACCGTACGGGAGATGTCGGAACGCTCAGCCATCTCTGGCCGCATATTACGCGGGCCATTGATTGGATAGAGCGGTTTGGTGACCGCGATGGTGACGGCTTTGTGGAATACGGTCGTAAAAACAAGGACGGACTGGCCAATCAGGGATGGAAAGACAGTCACGATAGTATCTTTCATGCCGATGGCACTCTGGCCGAAGGACCGATCGCACTATGTGAAGTGCAGGCTTATGTTTATGCAGCGAGGCGGGCCGCAGCGGTGATCGGGCGCAGACTGGGACAGACTGCTTATGCGGCCCATCAGGATACGAGAGCGGACGCTCTGAGAGTCTCGTTCAATCTGAAGTTCTGGAACGATGACATCGGCACATACGTCATCGCCCTTGATGGGAAAAAGAAACAGTGCGTCGTAAGGTCTTCAAATGCGGGGCACGTGTTGCTGACCGATATGGTGCCGGGTGAGCGGCTGGATAAGGTTGTGCAGAACCTGATGAACCGGAAATCGTTCTCGGGTTGGGGCATTCGAACCATCCCTGAGGGAGAGGCCCGGTATAATCCCATGGCCTATCATAATGGTTCTGTCTGGCCGCATGACAATGCACTGATTGCCATGGGATTTGTCAAACATGGCCTCAGAAAAGAGGCGGCGCTTATCTTCAGCGGATTAAGCGATGCGGCGCTTCACACCGATCTTCGCCGTTTGCCGGAGCTTTTCTGCGGATTTACCCGCAGTCAGGCGGAGGGGCCGGTTCGCTATCCTGTGGCCTGCTCGCCTCAGGCCTGGGCGGCGGCGACGCTTCCGGCGTTGGTGCAGGTCGTCATGGGATTGCGTTATGATCCGGATAATGTCGCGGTCGAATTTGTCAGGCCGGTTTTGCCGGAGGCAATTCACTCCCTCAAGCTGTTCAATCTTGCTGTAGGTGGAGAATGGCTGACTGTGAGGATTGTGCGGGCTGGTGACGAGGTCGCGATCAATGTCGTTGAACGTTCTACTTCAATCCAGATGAAGATCATCAATTAGCAGGATGAATTAAAGGCGCCGATCGAAATACAGACAGTCTTTCGATCGGCGCCTTTTCAGAAGCTTTTGCAAGCCTGTAACGGGTGCAAGCTGTTACTGCGCGATGTCGTGCGCGGTCTTTTTCGTCCAGTTCACCGTGTCATGAGCGGCTTCCTTGGTGCCGTTCTTGGTCGCGTTCCAGCCCTTTTCACCTGTCTTGCCTGTCCATTTGGCTGCTTTTGTTGCGCCCTTCTTGGTGGCGTCCCAGCCCTTGACGGTTTCCTTCTTGGTCCATTGGGCGGCATTGGTGGTGCCGTGCTTCACAGAGGACCAGGACTGACGCACGGAGCGGCAGAGATCGGTCTCACAAGGCTTCTCTGGCGCATCTGCCGCCATCGCAGCAGGTGCCAGAGACAGGCCGGCCAGAAGAAGGAGGGCAGATGAGGTATGGAAGCGGATCGACATGTGAAAACTCGCTAAAAAACAAAAAAGTAAGACTGTCATTTTGAACAGCTTACGGCAAGTCCAGCATTTCCACTTCCGGGGATAGCTGTTTTACTGGTCGAGACCTGAACAGGTCAGACTTTCTCGATCGCGATACGGGCGTCTGTCGCCAGTTGATCCACCCGTTCATTTTCCGGCACACCCGAATGACCCTTGACCCAGTGCCAGGAAATATCATGCGGTTTGGCGGCGTCGAGCAGCCGTCGCCACAGGTCCATGTTCTTGACCGGATCCCCGGAAGCGTTGCGCCAGTTGCGGCGCACCCAGCCTGTATGCCAGCGCGTGATGCCATTGCGGACATACTCGCTGTCGGTATGCAGCGCGATCTTGCATGGACGTTTCATGGCTTCCAGAGCCTCGGCGGCGGCTGTCAGTTCCATGCGGTTGTTGGTGGTTTCCGGCTCACCACCGGACAGCTCCCGCTCATGCCCCTTGTAGCGGAGCAACACGCCCCAGCCGCCGGGACCGGGATTGGGTCTGCATCCACCGTCCGTCCAGATCATGACGATGGCATCGTCATCCTGAGTGGTTTCTGGAGCATCCTGTATTTCAGACACCGTAGACCCCGCTATTGCCCGCAGCGAGATGAAACCGGAGACGGTGGATATAATCCATCGGGTCCTTGCGTGTGACCATCGCGTCCGGCGGTGTGTTGATCCAGTCATATAGACGGGTCAGGGCAAAACGCATCGCGGCACCCGCGCAAAGCACCGGCAGGGCATCCCGTTCGGCAGCAGTGAGAGGCCGCACGCTTTCATAACCGCTGATCAGCTGCCGGGCGAAGGTCTCGTTGAAGCCACCATCTTCGCTGAAGCACCAGGCGTTCAGGCAGATAGCGACATCGTAGGCGAGGAAATCCGTGCAGGCGAAATAGAAGTCGATCAGGCCGGAAACCTTGTGGTCAAGAAAGAACACGTTGTCGGGAAACAGGTCGGCATGAATCTGTCCATGAGGCAGATTGGCCTGACTACCGGCTGCGGGCCATGCCGGAAGGATCCGGTTCAGAGCGAGATCAAGTTCTTCGAGAAGCTGTTTCGTCGTCTCGGTCTGTCGGTCTGAGCGAGCGGCATCCTGCAAAAGTGGTCGCCACGCATCGGGGCCGAGGCTGTTGGCGCGGACCGGTGGGTAGCTGCTTCCGGCGACATGCAGACGCGCAAGAGCTTCACCGAGTGGACGACAATGTTCGCTGTGAATATGGCGCGGCCAGACACCGGAGAGGAATGTCGTGATCGCGGCTGGGCGGCCTGCGAGTGTGCGGAGTGCTTCACCATCCCGACCACAGACGGGCAGGGGACAGGACACGCCTTTGGTTGCCAGATGACGCATGAAGCCCAGAAACCACGGCAGATCATCCGGATTCACACGCTTTTCGTAAAGCGTGAGAATGTAGTCGGATTCCTGGCCGTCTTTTTCGGTGCGCAGAAGGAAATTGCTGTTTTCGACACCTTCCGCGATGCCGCGAAAGGCAGTCAGATGCCCGATGTCGTAACCGACGAGAAACGCGGAAAGTTCCTCGTCGGTGATTTCTGTGTAGACGGCCATGAGTCTCTTTGCGTTAGCCGAGCGGGGCGGGAAGGCGGAAGGTGACGTTCTCTTCCTTCACGGTGCGTTCGTCGATCTGCAGCGTGTAACGCTTGGCCAGTTCGTTGACCATTTCCTGCACCAATGCTTCCGGCGCGGATGCGCCTGCCGTAATGCCCAGCGTCTTCACGCCTTCCAGCACGGACCAGTCGAGAGCTGCCAGCTTGGGAACAAGCAGGGCGCGCTTGGTGCCGGAACGCTCCGCCACTTCGCGCAGACGCTGCGAGTTGGAAGAGTTGGGCGAACCGATGACGATGACCAGATCGCACTCGGGAGCGATGGCTTTCACGGCTTCCTGTCGGTTGGTCGTCGCGTAGCAGATGTCCTCGCGCTTCGGACCCTCGATCAGCGGGAAGCGGTCGCGGAGAATGTCCACGATTTCAGCCGTGTCGTCGACCGAGAGGGTGGTCTGCGTGATGAAAGCCAGACGCGTCGGGTCAGCAGGCTGCACCGTCCGGGCTTCTTCTGCGTCGTTGATGAGCGTCACTGCTCCCGGCGGCAGCTGCCCCATCGTGCCGATGACTTCCGGATGGCCGGCGTGACCGATCATCAGGATGTGGCGGCTGTCCGGTCCACCATTGGCGTAATGACGCTCGGCTTCACGGTGGACCTTGGACACCAGTGGGCAGGTCGCATCAAGGTAAAGCAGGTTGCGACGCACGGCTTCAGCCGGAACGGTCTTGGGAACGCCGTGAGCGGAAAAGACGACATGACCGTCGGCGGGGACCTCGTCGAGTTCCTCCACAAAGATCGCGCCTTTTTCCTCCAGTTCCTCCACCACGGTCCGGTTATGGACGATTTCGTGGCGCACATAGACTGGAGCGCCGTAAGCGCGGATGGCTTCCTCCACCACGCGGATGGCGCGGTCGACACCGGCGCAGAAGCCGCGCGGGCCAGCCAGGAGCACCTTCAGGGCGCGTGTCTGGTCCTGCGTTTCGGCAGGCTTCAGGGAGAGAGTGGACTGGTCGGGCATGGTGTTCCCCAAACATTCGGCGGGCGACATTACGGGGCAACCGGCAGAAGCACCGGCTGGCCACAGGATCGGTTTTGCCTCGCCCTACGCAAGACGGGCGCATCGCGCAAGCCGTATCGTGATAAAGAGCTATCCTTCCCTTATGACACAAAACCGGGCGTTTGCCCCATATCTCATGTGACTGTTTATTTTTTTGTGTATGATTTCAGGCAGGCCCGGTTTTCGTGGACGCATTTCTGGTCGATACTCGCCCAGTGATCTGTGCCCACTGCATGACGCCTCCGTGTGAGGGGAAATGTGGCGTCAGGTCGTGTAACTTGTCAGTCTGGATTGTCGCATGGCCCGGTCTCCGCTTGTGTTTCTGCATTCTTTTCGTTCGTTCGCGGTGCGTGATCATCTATCGAGTCGCGTGGGGTTCATGAAATGGGGCGTGACGGGGCTTGCTGCGCTGATGCTGCCTTTGGCGCTGACCGGCTGCACCGAGAGCGATGACAATGTTTTCGCCCCGAGTTGCCCGGAGATGCATATTCCCTCTGAGGTGGCGGATTATTACAACTACTCCGCCAAGGGGCCTTCATTCGATCATCTGGTGACTCATGCGAGTCTCAGCAGTCTGAGCGGCGACTGCATGTCGAGCGGACGCAAGAATCTGAGAACGCGGGTTGG
The DNA here is from genome assembly GCF_000193495.2 of Acetobacter aceti NBRC 14818. Lineage (NCBI taxonomy): Bacteria > Pseudomonadati > Pseudomonadota > Alphaproteobacteria > Acetobacterales > Acetobacteraceae > Acetobacter > Acetobacter aceti. The sequence goes on from NZ_AP023410.1 coordinate 3,080,657, forward strand.
CGTGCATATGGTGGTTCGCAAGGGACCGGCGGCTCCCGGAGAGACGATCACTCTGCCCTGGTTTGTCGCTGTGGTGCATAATGACAAGATCGTCGGGAAACACATTTTCGAGCAGAAAGTCACGTTCCCGGCCGGACAGGACGCCGTTGCCGTTGATACGCGGCTTGTCACCGTCGATCTGCCGATCAAACCCACCACAATAGAAAACGGCTATCGTTTTGAGGTCGGGTTTCAGCTCAACCACACACAGGTTGCTTATAACCGCGAGCACGGGGTGACGGCTTCTTTTGTATCGAAGTGAGCAATATGGCTTTGTTTCGGGAATATGACTTTGCCCCGGAGTAGGGAAAACCTCAGGCTGCCCCGTTGCCGCATTGCGGGAAGAAAGCTAACCAAGTCACAAGGCCATGTCCGGTCCCGGAAGGTGTCGGACAGATCAACAGTCATGATGGCCAACTGCAATAATGGAGTGTCTCTCGCGTGCGTGAACGTCCCGTAAGCTTTCGTTCTGTTTCGTGCGGCGAGACGCCTGTTGCGAAGGGCGCTGGTCGGAAGGTCGCGGTTGTCCGGCGGATCGGTCTTCTGTTGGCCATGACCGGCATGATGTCCGGCTGTTCGTGGATATTCGGAACCCCGTCCCAGAGCGAGTCCGACGAGCATCCTGTTCTTTCCCTGTATGGCACCGGATCGAAGATGCTGTCGGGTTACGTGGGTAATGTCGTTGCTGACGAGCCACATGCCGCATTGGCCGCGATGACCGTTCTGCAGCGCGGAGGGAACGCCGCCGATGCCGCTGCCGCGCTGGGTCTGGCGCTGTCAGTGACACTGCCTTCGCGTGCCTCTCTCGGCTCCGGTGGTGCCTGTGTGGCGTGGCGTCCCGAGGACCGTGGGGCCGGACGGGCTTTTCTGTTCATGCCGACGGGTGATGCGCCTGCTGACCCTGTGTCAGGGAGCAAGGGTCGGGTCGACAGGCCTGCTTCTATTCCCATGCTCGCACGCGGTCTTTTCCTGATGCAGTTGCGTTACGGTAGTGTGGATTTTGCCGAGACGACACAGCCAGCCATTACGCTGGCCCGAAACGGTATCGAAGTTGGTTCGCAGTTGGCTGCGGATCTGGCCGTGGTGCAGGCGCCGCTTCTGGCTGACGAGAGCGCACGTCGTATTTTCGGACGCTCTGATGGTACAGTGTTGAAGGCTGGAGATATCTTCAGTCAGCGTTATCTGACCGGCACGCTTGAGCGGATACGCTCAGCCGGTTCCGGTGATCTTTATACTGGTGCTCTGGCTCAGGTTCTGGTGGCGTCGAATGAAACAACCGGCGCAGGTCTGACCATGGTCGGGCTGCGTGGGGCCGTTCCCATCGAAACGACACCTCTGACCGCAACCATCGGCAATGTGAAAGTATCCTTTGTGCCGCCTCCTGCGGACGGTGGCTACGGTATGGCTGCTGCATGGAAAGCGGCTGAAAACGGCCAGACTGCTGGCAATACCGGCGCGCGGGCTGTTGCAGGCTGGCGTGCAACCGAAGGACGCGCTTCTGTTGCGACTTTGACTGCACATGCTCAGGCCCTGCTTGATTCCGGAAAAATGCCGGGAGGAAGCAGTCTGCCAAACCTGCCTGCCTCGACGTCCTTTGCTGTTGTGGACAGGAAGGGTGAGGCTGTCGTCTGTGCCGTTTCGATGAACAACCTGTTCGGCACTGGGCGTGTCGCAGGTTCGACAGGCATTGTTCTGGGTGCGTCAGCCGCCCATCGCCCGCGCCCGATCCTGCCGGCTGGTATCGCTCATCAGGATGGTGTGTTTCTCGCTGCGGCGACTGCATCCGGGCAGGCTGATGCTGCTGACGCTGCCGGCGCTGCGCTATCTGGCGCATTGGCGGGAGACATCAAGGCTACCACGGCTAATGGTCGTGCCAATGCGATTTCATGCCGCAACGGTCTGCCGGGTGGCAGCAATCACTGTTTCGGGTGGGTCGATCCGCGCGGTAGCGGGTATGCAACGGGCTCTGACAGAAACTGAAATTGACGGATCGTAGGGTAGGTTTTCGGAACATTTCTACAGAGTTCAGAAGCTCGATTGTGGAAATGTTCCCGTAGCTTTTTTGTAAGATGCTCACGTGTTTTACAAACATGAGGCAAGGCAGGGTGCTGCCTTTGTCCCCTTTATTTAACAGATTGGGATCAAAGGGACCGCGTTCCTTGGGGGGGGCGGGGCAAAGCCCTGAAAAGTCTTCCTGCAAAGCATTTAGGTTCTTTAAAAATTGTTCTGGAAGCCGTTGAGTTTTTGCAAAAATGACATCCTGTTGTTCTGTTTGCTCAGACGGATTTGAATGATCTGATTATTGATTAGAGTCTGCGCCTGTCCAGCACGTCATCTGTAACGGCCAAATAGTAAGTTGAAGCGTACGGCATGATCTTTGGTTTCGAATGAAACCTAAGGGACGATTTTTCTAAAAACTGGTGTTTCTTGAACGCTGACGATGATCTGTGTTCAACGCCCAGAGCAAATAGGCCCATGTCCGTTAATCGGATTGATGCGCTCGTTCCGAAAGCTCAGAACGCCTTACCTAACAAAAAACGCGGCCTGTTAAGGCCGCGTTCCTTGGAAGTCCAACTCTGTCTGAAAGGATCAGACGGAGTAGTACATTTCGAACTCAACCGGGTGCGGTGTGTGCTCGAAGCGATACACATCTTTCCACTTCAGCTCGATGTAGCTCTCGATCTGATCCTTGGTGAAGACGCCGCCGGCCAGCAGGAACTCATAATCAGCTTCCAGAGACTGGAGGGCTTCACGCAGCGAACCGGCAACCGTCGGGATCTGCTTCAGTTCTTCCGGTGGCAGGTCGTACAGATCCTTGTCCATGGCGTCGCCCGGGTGGATCTTGTTCTTGATGCCGTCCAGACCAGCCATCAGCATGGCTGAGAACGCCAGGTAAGGGTTGGCGGTCGGATCCGGGAAGCGAACCTCGACGCGCTTTGCCTTCGGGCTCGTCGCATACGGGATACGGCAGGAAGCGGAACGGTTGCGGGCGGAGTAAGCCAGCAGAACCGGAGCTTCGAAGCCCGGGATCAGACGCTTGTAGGAGTTGGTGGACGGGTTGGTGAATGCGTTCAGCGCCTTGGCGTGCTTGATGATGCCGCCGATGTAGTAGAGCGCCGTGTCGGACAGATCAGCATAACCGTTGCCAGCGAAGGTCGGCTTGCCGGCTTTCCAGATCGACTGGTGAACGTGCATGCCCGAGCCGTTGTCGCCATAAATCGGCTTCGGCATGAAGGTTGCCGTCTTGCCGTAGGAAACGGCGACGTTGTGGATACAGTATTTGTAGATCTGCATGAAGTCGGCCGAGCGGACCAGCGTGTCGAATTTCGTGCCGAGCTCATGCTGGGACTGTGCGACTTCATGGTGATGCTTTTCGATCGGCAGACCCATCTCGCCCATGGTCGTCAGCATCTCAGCGCGCAGGTCGCCTTCGCTGTCGACTGGAGCGCAGGGGAAGTAACCACCCTTCACGCCCGGACGGTGACCCAGATTGCCCTCAGGATATTCCTTCAGGGAAGCGCCGGGGCCTTCGATACTGTCGAGCTGATACTTGCCGTAGTTCGGGCCTGTGCCAAACTGCACGTTGTCGAAGATGAAGAACTCTGCTTCCGGACCAAAGAAGGCGGTGTCGCCAAGGCCGGTGGACTGCAGATACTGCTCGGCGCGCTTGGCGGTTGAACGTGGATCACGGTTGTAGAGCTGGCCCGTTGCCGGGTCGATGATATCGCAGATCAGGATCAGTTGCGGCTTCGCGGAGAACGGGTCCATGACGGCTGTCGTCGGGTCGGGCAGCAGCACCATGTCGCTTTCATTGATGGCTTTCCAGCCACCAATGGAGGAACCGTCAAACATGAAACCTTCTGTGAAGGTGTCTTCTTCGATCGTCGTAATATACTGCGTGGTGTGATGCCACGTTCCGCGAGGATCGGTGAAGCGCAAGTCGACCAGTTCGACTGAGTTTTCGTTAATAAGCTCAAAAACCCGGGCTACTGCTTCCGACGACGCCTTGGTCGAACCGGTTTCTTTTTTCGCCATTAGTGCCTCTACCTGCCTGTTAGCGCCGCCAGAGCGGCCTCCAGATTTGCGGTCCGTCATTCCATCCCGTGGATGATCAGATCGATACCGCACCGAAACTTTTGTGTCCTATGCCGGACGTCCTAGCAAGACGGAAAAAGCATCCATCTTGCGGATTGTCCATCAGATGGCGTCTCCGCCGCGTTCGCCTGTGCGAATACGGACTGCGTCATCGACCGGGATGATGAAAATCTTGCCATCTCCGATTCGTCCGGTGCGTGCTGCATTGGAAATCGCCTCTACCGCCCGTTCCGCCAGATCATCGGGGCAGACGACTTCGATTTTCATCTTGGGAAGAAAATCAACGATATATTCCGCGCCACGATACAGTTCGGTGTGCCCTTTCTGGCGTCCGAACCCCTTCGCTTCGATTACGGTAATACCTTGAAGACCGAGTTCGTGAAGGGCGTCCTTCACCTCGTCAAGTTTGAAGGGCTTGATGATGGCCTCGATCTTCTTCATGTCCCTGTCGTCACACCAATTTCTGTTGCGGCCAAGCTTCTAGCATGTGAACGGCAGCGATTGAACTGCGGTTCAGGCAGAACAGTTGCACGGGTTTGGCCTGCGGGCAATCGGCTTGACACCGAAATAATCCCGCCGCAGGGCCGTTCAGCGCGGATTGTTGACGGACACCCGAACGCTGGGCTTATTTCCAGTCCCCTCATGCCCTCAGTGTCGTGAGGCTCATACCGCAGAGAACGCCTCCTTCTTTTCATCAGTCAGGCCCGGGGGTCACCGTGAAGCCATTGAATCATCAGTTGACGCAGTTGCCCACGACCATCTTCACGGTCATGTCGGCATTGGCCTCAGAACATGGCGCGATCAATCTGGGGCAGGGATTCCCTGACACGGAAGGTCCGGCCCATCTGACTGAAGTGGCGGCGCAGGCGCTTCAGGACGGACGCAATCAGTACGCGCCCCTGACGGGTCTGCCGGAACTGCGTGAAGCCGTCGCGCGGTCGAACGCTCGTTTCTATGGACTGCAGATCGATCCGGCCCGTGAAGTGATTGTGACGTCCGGCGCGACGGAAGGGCTGGCCTCTTCTCTCGCGGCCCTGCTGAATCCCGGTGATGAGGTGGTGGTCATTGAGCCAGCCTATGACACCTATCTTCCCATGATCAGGCTTCTGGGCGCTGTCCCGAAGCTGGTGCGCCTGACGCCCCCGGAATGGTCTCTGCCTCGCGATGAACTGGCAGCCGCCTTCGGGCCGAAAACCAAGGCGATCATCCTGAACTCGCCAATGAACCCGGTAGGGAAGGTCTTTTCTGAGGATGAGTTACAGTTCATCGCAGGACTGGTCGCACAGCATGACGCCTATGCACTGTGTGATGAGGTTTATGAGCATCTGACTTTCGGCGCACGCCATGTTCCATTGATGACCCTGCCGGGAATGCGCGAACGCTGCGTCCGGATCGGGAGTGCTGGAAAAAGCTTTTCAATGACGGGCTGGAAGGTCGGCTACATTACTGCTCCTGCTGCTCTGGCTGCTGTTATTGCCAAGGCTCACCAGAATCTCGCTTTTTCCACGGCACCGAATCTGCAACGCGCTGTCGCTGTCGGGCTGGATCAGGATACTGCCTACTTTGAGACTCTGGCGTCCGACATGCAGCTACGGCGGGATATTCTGGCGTCAGGCCTCAGGGAGATGGGTTTTTCCGTGCTTCCCTGTGACGGAACCTATTTCCTGACAGCGAATATTCGCGGGGTCGGAGAATTGATGACCGGTGCCGAAACCGATCTGGAATGGAGTCGACGTATGACGGTTGAAGCCGGAGTAACGGTTATTCCTGTTTCGGCATTCTATGATGGAGCCTTGCCGGGCGCGCCTTCCCATCTGGTTCGCTTTGCATTCTGCAAGAAGCCCATCATTCTGGAGCAGGCTCTTACGCGTCTGCGGGACCGCATCAGCCGAGGATAGAAAATAGCAATTTTGCTATTGACGGGGTGCCCCGCAATTCTCTATTAGCAGGCCCGCTGTGTGGCGGACGTAGCTCAGTTGGTAGAGCGCCGGTTTGTGGTACCGGTTGTCGCGGGTTCAATCCCCGTCGTTCGCCCCAGCATTTTCATAAAAAATCAAAGTGTTAAGTGAAGTTATCCCTTATGCATTTTAGGGATATATGCACTTTCGACGTCTGGCGCATTTCCGGCTTGGACGATTCCGCATCAAAGGAATCTAAGGAGTTGGGCTATCCTAAAGCACAGTTCTGGCGCAGCGGGCCCAGAACCGGTTCGCCATCTGTCTGAGCAAGCCTGTTTCACGCTTTTCCTTCGCTCGAAACAGTGCAGCAAACCTGTTACACGCATAGTTGTCTGTTTCCGTGGAGGCCCCATTGAAGGATCACGCCCCGACTTCCTTCGATATGGCGGAAGAAGCTTCCTACGACGAACTGAAAGCCCGATTAGCTGAGAAACCCGGCGATCCACTTCTTCTGCATGGTATTGCGAAAGCGGCCTTCGTACAGGGGCGGTTTGATCAGGCCGTCGGTTATGCGGGACTGGCGGTCAGAACCGATCCTCGTGCTGAATTTCATGTCACGCTTGGACTGGCGCTTCTCAGGCTCGGCCATGTCGAAGCCGCTTTAGGTGCGCTCAGGGTCGCCGTGCTGACGGACCCAAGCAATCCTTCAGCACAACTGGCTTTGTCTGAAGTCTGCGAGGCGGCTGGACAGCTTGTCGAAGCCGAGGCTGCTCTCCGTATGGCGCTGGATCTGCGGCCTCTGGAAGCGGGTTATCCGCTGGTCCTGTCGCAGTTTCTGGCCCGGCATGGCTACGCTACCGAAGCGCTGACCATGGCGCGCCGTGCCACACGGCTGGCCGCTGACGATGACGTCACAACGCGGCAGCATGAAGCGACACTCCTCAATGCAACTGGCGATCATGCCGCAGCCGAAAAGCGGTTTGCAGAAATATGCGCCCTTCGTCCCACTGACCCGGCTGCATGGGCCAATCATGGCGCCATGCTGTTTGAACTGGGTCGTCTGGACGAAGCCTGCACTGCGCTGGAAGAGGCGACAGTGCTTGGCCTACCCACAGCCGAGACACTGACCAATCTTGGTCTTGTGCATATGGCGCTTGGCTACCTTGATGAAGCGGAAAAGGATTTTTCCAAAGCGATTGCGCTGCGGCCGGGTGATCTTCGCGTCATTCTTAATCAGGCGACGCTGCTGAATGATCTGGGACGGCGTGAGGAAGCGGCGGATCTGTTTCGGCAGGTCATGCAGAACGCGCCCGGCACAGTGGATGCGGTAAGAGCGCGTTTCAATCTGGCCACTGTGGAACTGGCGGAAGGCCAATTTCCTGAAGGTTGGCATGATTTCGAGGCTCGGCGTCTTCTGCTTCAGCCGCTTCCTCGGTCTGATCTCCCTGACTGGGATGGCAGCCCGTCTGAAGAACCGGTCCTGCTGTGCGGCGAACAGGGTTTGGGTGATTACATCCAGTTTCTGCGTTTTGTGCCAATGGCGGCGGAGCGTGCGCCCATCCGTCTGCTGGTACCGGACAGTCTGGCTACGCTGGTCGAACAGTCTGTGGTGCTGCCCATCTGGAAGCAGATTCATGAAAGTGGTAGGCTGAAACTAATTACTTCAGCCAGTGACAAAATCGTGGTGGCGAAAGCCTCGCTTCTGAGCCTGCTCTCTCTTCTGGGCGTAGGGCGACCTTCGGAGGCAGTACCTTATCTTCGTGCCACGCCGTCTCTCGTTTTGCAGAACACGCAACTGCCACGCATCGGTCTGTGCTGGTCGGGTAATCCGGGTTACCGCTTTGATGGCCGACGTTCGATTGCGCCGAACCAGTTGGAACCCCTTCTGGAAATTGACGGCATACAGTGGGTTTCCCTGAACAGAGGTCAGGCACCATCAGGTTTTGAACCCCTGCCGGAAGACGGTGATATGGCCGCGACTGCCGCCAGAATCAGCACGCTTGATCTGGTGATTTCCGTCGATACGGCCATCGCGCATCTTGCGGGTGCGATGGGAGCGCCGCTGTGGCTCCTGAACCGCTTCGGTGGTGACTGGCGCTGGGCGGAGGGCAACTGGGACCAGCAGACGGGCCGTCATCTCTGGTATCCACAGGCGCGGCTATTTGCTCAGGAAACGGCGGACAGACCGGAGATCGCCTGGAGGGAGCCAGTTGCCAGAGCGGCGGAGGCGCTGCGGTCTTTCATCGCCAGCCGCGCGTAGTAATCATCCAGAAAAGCGAATGATGTATCAGGATTTTTCCTGCTTCTTGACCTCGTTCCAGACTGCATCAAGCTTTTCCACATCACACTCAGCCGGTGTCAGACCTTTCAGGGCGAGCAGGCTCTCGACGGCTTCAAAACGACGGGTAAACTTGCCGTTGGCCTGACGCAGGCAGGCTTCCGGATCGAGATCAAGCCTGCGAGCCAGACTGGCGACGGAAAAGAGCAGATCGCCCACCTCATCCTGAAGAGCCGCCTTGTCTCCGGACGCGATTTCCGCTTCCACTTCGGCCAGTTCCTCATGCACCTTGGCGACAACCCCCCCGACATCCGGCCAGTCGAACCCGACACGCGCCGCACGGGATGCCAGCTTGCTGGCGCGGAGCAGGGCAGGGAGCGCCAGCGGAATGCCCGCCAGTGCGCCATGTTCGGAACGCTTCTGCCGTTCCTGCTCCTTGTTCTGCTCCCACTGCGCGGTCAGAGCGGCCTTATCGTCGCCGATATCCTGCGCCTCTCCAAACACATGCGGATGACGGCGCACCATCTTGTCGGCAATACGACGCGTTACCTCGGCGAAGTCGAAACGCTCCTTTTCCTCGGCAATCCGGGACTGGAACACGACCTGCAACAGAAGATCACCGAGTTCATCCGCCGTCTCGTCCCACGCTTCCCGCTCGATGGCGTCAGCAACCTCGTAGGCTTCCTCGATCGCGTAAGGTGCTACGGTTGCAGGCGTCTGCTGCACATCCCATGCACATCCTGTCTCCGGATCACGCAGTTGCGCCATGATCTGAATAAGGCGTTCCAGTTCATGGCCTGCATCGGCAACGGAGGCGTCCATGAAAGAGTCTGAGGGGAAGGATTTGCTCATGGTGTGCTCCGTGGGTGCGGTGGTTTGGATCGTTTCAGGAGCGGCAAGAGTATCGGAAAGTGGGTCGGACTGACAGTGAGGTGTCGGTTATCGTCTCTTCCTCGACGATACACGGCGATGAGCATGTTTCCTAAACCAGACCTGCCTTGCGATCGTTGAACGGCTATGCATCGGACGCCTTAGCTGCGCGTCTCAGATCAGCCCAGTCCAGCAGGGCCATGAAGACCGGACCGAGCGCTTTGCCAATGTCCGTCAGGCCATATTCGACTTTAGGCGGAACCTGCGCGTGGACCGTGCGAAAAATGACTTTTTCCTGCTCCAGCGCACGAAGCTGCTGGATCAGCATTTTCTGAGAGATATCCGGAATAGCTCTCTGGAGATCTGAAAAACGCATGACCGGCCCCTCAAAAAGCCAGGCCAGAATCATCATCTTCCATCGGCCTTCGAGAATGCGAAGAGCGCACTGCATATCGGCGGCCGAGCGCGAACGAGGACGTGCATTGTAGATGGTTTTCGTATCTGAATCCGGCATGGTTACCTTTTGGTATGTATTGAACTTTTTTGTGCGTTCTTGTCACGATGACAGCACCATAGCACAGAGAAAGGCGCAACTGCGGTCCCGGCTGCACTCCCTGGCTGAAGGAAACATCTGCCATGACCATGCGCGCCTGGCGCTTCGACGCACTCTCTTCTCTCAGTGACCTTTCCGTGCACAGTGAGCCGATGCCCGCACCTCAGCGCGGCGAAGTTCTTGTAAAGGTGCGCGCTGTTTCGCTGAACTATCGTGATATCGCCCCCATTCTCGGTCGCTATGTCTGGCCAGCGAAGCCTGGGCTTATCCCATGCAGCGATGCTGCGGGGGAAATCGTCAGTGTCGGCGAAGGCGTGACGGTTTTCCGCCCGGGAGATCGGGTTGTCAGCAGCTTTCATGCCCGCTGGCTGGGCGGCAGACCGCCTGCCGGCTTGATGCTGGAAAGTTATGGCACCGGTTCGGACGGCTGGCTGACTGAATACAAGGTTGTCTCACAGGAAGCCGTGGTACCGCTGCCAGGGAATGTCTCGTTTGAAGACGGAGCTACTCTTCCCTGTGCGGCCGTGACGGCCTGGAACGCGCTCTCGGGCAGTACCCCCATGCGAGCCGGACAGACTGTCCTGACCCTTGGAACCGGTGGAGTTTCGATGTTTGCAGTGCAGCTTGCCAAAGTCGTGGGAACGACCGTGATCTCGACGACGTCCAGTGCGGAAAAGGCCAAACGGCTGAAGGCACTGGGAGCGGATCATATTGTCAGTTACAAGGATATTCCGAACTGGGGCCGATACATCAAGGATGACATCACCAGTGGAACAGGCGTGGACTGTGTCGTTGAAGTCGGTGGTCCTGCGACGATCAATCAGTCTCTCGATGCTGTTCGCTGGGGCGGGGAAGTTGTGCTGGTCGGCTTCCTGAGCAGTGACAATCCGGGAATTGACTATTTCCATCTCAAAGGTAGCGGTGCAGTCGTCCGTTCTGTCGCCGTGGGAGATCGGCCGATGCTGGAAGACCTTGTGCGTGCATGGACCGCGTCCGGCCTGAAGCCTGTGATCGACAGTGTGTTTCCCTTTGCCCACGCGCGGGAAGCATTTGACCATCTCATGGCTGGTGGGCATGTCGGGAAAATCGTCATTACCCTCTCGGATTGACCGACACGATGGTGGCTCTGCCATATTGCTCCGACCGCATGACGGCTGTTCTGGCGTGATCTTGGTAGTCTGGTGTGGGGCCGGTTGCACGTTCGGATGAACCGCAGTCGGACTGTCAGCTTCCCCGCTTTGACGAACTGCTCATTCTATCGAATAACACCCCCATGCCCTCCACTCGTTCCAAGAAAACCACACCAGCCGCCAAAGCAGACACATCCCGTCTCCCCAACGGCACCGCCATCGCTCCCCGTGATATGACAAAGCCGGAAATCACCCGCTTTCTGGCCGATCTGGCGAAGACATGGCCGGATGCGGAAACCGAGCTTGTTTTCAGCTCGCCCTATCAGCTTCTCGTCGCTACGGCGCTGGCGGCGCAGGCGACGGACAGTTCGGTCAACAAGGCGACGCCCGCGCTGTTTGCGGTTGCCCCCGGCCCGAAAGAAATGGTGGTGCTCGGCGAGGAAGCGGTCGGCGAATATATCAAGACCATCGGCCTGTGGCGGAACAAGGCGAAGAACATCGTCGCCCTGTCGCGTGATCTGCTTGCCCACCACAATGGTGAAGTGCCTGCGGACCGTGACGCTCTGGAAGCACTGCCCGGGGTCGGTCGCAAGACGGCGAATGTCATTCTGAACGTCGCCTACGGACTTCCGGCCATGCCGGTCGATACGCATTGCTATCGGCTGGCCAACCGGACGGGACTGGCGCGGGGGAAGACGGTTCTGGATGTGGAGAACGCGCTGGAAGCGCGTATCCCGCGTGAGCTGCTGCGGGACTCGCATCACTGGCTGATCCTGCAGGGACGGTATGTCTGCAAGGCCCGGCGGCCCGAGTGCTGGCGCTGCGGGGCGACGAAGGACTGCCTTTATCCTGAAAAGGAAATGATCGCGCCAAAAAGATAGGGCGGACTGTCCGCGTTCATCAGAAAACCACGATCGTCATGCAAATGTAATTGTTGTTGCGGTCATGATCCGGGGCTAAAGACCGCTCGCCCGTTGCGCTGCCTGCTCCTGTGTTCTAGGTGCAGGGACGCATTCTCAGGCAGGTCGCTGGCCATTGCATCAGAGAATTTGCCGCCGCCCGCTGTTCCGTTCTCTGGTTTATCCTTTGGTTCATAATGAAGACTCATGACCCCTGTATCGTGCGGTTCAAGGTCGCTCTTTCGGCGGTCGGTTCTGTCTTCGGCTCGCCTGTCCGGAACGCACAGCCATTGATGCGTAGGGTCGGGTGCGCCGCCGCATTGCTGTGCATGGGCGTGCTGACGGTTTGTTCGGCGCATGCGGATGGACAGGCACCCGTGCAGCACAGGGCGGATGGGAAGATCGTGGTGCCGGAAGGCTCGCCGGTGGACAGGCGTCTGGCGGTCTCGGCGGTCAGTGTCAGTCACTGGAACCGTGGCACGACCGCTCCCGGTGTCATCGTGGCGGAACCGGCCCGAAATGTAACGGTCTTTGCGCCTGCGACCGGAAGGGTGCTCGATGTCGCCGTCCGGGTGGGTGAGCACGTCGATGTCGGTGACGAAATTGCCCATATCCTCTCTGCTGACGCAGCGCAGGCATCTGCCGACGAACTGAAGGCGCAGGCAGCACTCGATCTCGCCAGTCGGATGCTCCGCCGTGCGCAGGGCGTGCTGGCGGCCGGAGGCGAGGCGGTCAAGGATGTGGAGACCGCAAAGACCGGCTACGCTCAGGCGCAGGCCGAAGAGCAACGCGCCCGCACGCATCTTGAATCCCTCTCCACCAGCGTCAATGCGGGCGGCGTCATCACGCTGCGTTCGCCGATCGAGGGGGCGGTCGGGAGCGTCAACACTACGGCGGGCATGAACGTGGTGGATCTGACGCAGCCGCTGGCGGTAGTGACCAACATCGCCGAGGTCTGGGCCGTCGCCAGTGTTCCCGAGCGCGATATCCGCAACGTGGAACTCGGACAGGCCGTCAATCTGACTCTTCCGGCTTTCCCCGGACAGATCTTCCATTCCGCCGTGTCCGGTATCGAGCCGATCATGCAGGCCGACACGCAGGTGCTGATGGTGCGTGTCATTCTGCAGAATCTGGATCGCAAGCTGCACCCGAACATGTATGCCAACATGACGGTCATGGCGCCGCAGCCGGAAACCATCTCCGTGCCGCAGTCGGCGCTGGTCATGAACAATGATCAGGTGACAGTGTTCGTGGAAAAATCCACGCATGTGTTCGAGCGCCAGATCGTGCAGGTGATCTATGACGACGGCGCTCTTTGCCGCGTGACCTCGGGACTGGCTCCGGGAGACCGTATCGTGACCACCGGCGCGGTCCTGCTCAACGATGATTAACGCCATCATCGCGGGATGCCTGCGTCAGCGTAAGCTCGTTTTTCTGGGTGCGTTCATTCTGGCTATCGCCGGGCTTTTCGCATGGCGCAACATCGCCATCGAAGCCTATCCCGATCTCGGCGCGGCGACCGTGCAGGTCTCGACACAGGTGCCCGGTCTGGCCGCCGAGGAGATCGAGCAGCAGATCACCATTCCGCTCGAACGGCAGCTCGCCAGCACGCCGGGGATCGTGGACACGCGCTCCAGCAGCACCTTCGGATTGTCCCTGATCACGCTGATCTTCAAGGACGGCACGGACGTCTATTTCGCCCGGCAGCGCGTGACCGAACAGCTGGCGCAGGTCTCCGTGCCCTATGGAGCGACACCGGGTCTTGGCCCTGTCACCGGACCATCCGGCGAGATCTATCGCTACACGTTGGAGTCCGACCGCGCCAACCTGATGCAGCTTTCGGATATCCAGCGCTGGATCGTCATGCCGGCGCTCCAGCAGATTCCGGGCATCGCGGCGGTTAACAATTTCGGCGGCTTCACCAAGGAGTATCAGCTCGTCCTCAATCCCGGCGCGTTGCAGCGTTACGGCATTGGTCTGAACGACGTCATCACGGCGATGCAGAATAACAACGCCAACGCCGGAGGAGGTCGTGTCACGCGCGGCGACCAGTCCTATGTGGTGCGCGGCTCCGGGCTTGTGCGCACACTGGACGACATGGGCGAGATTGCTGTCAACCAGCACCATGGCGTGCCGATCCTGCTGAACGATCTGGGGCGTCTCCAGATGGGGCATCAGGTGCGGGAAGGCATTCTAGGTAAGGATTCCAACCCGGACACGATCGAGGGGATCGTGACGATGCTCAGCGGTCAGAACGCCTCGCTGGTGCTGCAAAAGGTTCATGCTCAGGTGAAGCTGTTGCAGAAGCAGCTTGATCCGCTGGGCGTGAAGATCGTTCCCTATATCGACCGCGACACGCTGGTGAATGCGACCACCGACAAGGTGATGGACACCGTCTTCAAGGGCGTTCTGCTGGTGGTCGTGGTGCTGCTGGTGTTCCTCGGCAGTCCGCGCAGCGCGCTGGTGGCGGCGGTGACCATCCCGCTGGCGCTGGCGATGGTCTTCGTGATCATGGATCTGGCGGGGATGCCCGCGAACCTGTTTTCACTGGGCGCCATCGATTTCGGCGTGGTGGTGGACGGGGCCATCGTGGTGACGGAAGCGATCCTGCGCATCCGCGAAGAGCGACCGACGCAGAAGATCCAGATGAAGGATATTCTCGGAGTCACCAACCATATCGGACGGTCGATCCTGTTCTCGACGCTGATCATCATCGTGGCCTACAGCCCGCTGTTCGCGTTCGACGGGGCGGAAGGCAAGCTGTTCCGTCCGATGGCGTTTACGGTCAGTTTCGCGCTGTTCGGCGCGTTGCTCAGCGCCACGATGCTTACGCCTGCTCTCGCGTGGCTGGCCATGCGCAACCCGCACCGGCTGTTTCACAACCGACCGCTCGAATGGCTGCACCATCAGTATATCCACTGGCTGCGGCATATCGTGGACCGGCCGTTTCTGGCCTATCTCGGGGGTGGGGCGGCCTTTGCTCTGGTGATCGTGCTGGGGCTGAGCACCGGACGCGAGTTTCTGCCGGAACTGGATGAGGGTGCTCTGTGGCTGCAGGTGGGGCTGCCGTCCGGTATCTCGCTCGACAAGGCCAGCGCCATGGCGAGCGAAATCCGCAAGGCAGTGAAGGAGTTTCCCGAAACCTCCTACGCCATCACACAGCTTGGGCGGAATGATTCCGGCACGGACCCTTGGACGCCGTCTCATATTGAAATGCCGGTGGGGCTGAAGCCCTACAACACGTGGCCTTCCGGCGAGAACAAGGCGCAGTTCGAGCGCCGTCTGCGCGACCGGTTGCGGCAGATCCCCGGCATCAGCTTCGATATCAGCCAGCCGATTGAAGACGGCATGAATGACCTTGTCGGTGGCGCTCACTCACCGCTGGTGCTGCGTGTTTATGGTCAGGATTTCAGAGAGTTGCGACGAATCGGCGACGAGATCGTGCGTATTCTGCATGCCGTTCCCGGCACACGCGACGCTTCGATCTTTCAGGGACCGGAAATTCCGGAGCTTGCCATTACGGTGGATCGACCGGCCATCGCCCGCTACGGGGTTTCGGTCGCCGATGTGATGGCGGTGATCCAGAACGGCATCGGCGATGCGCCTGTCACGCAGGTCTATGTCGGCGATCGCACCTACAATATGACCGTGCGGTTCCAGCCGGACGAGACGGCCAACCTTCAGAAGCTGGGGCACCTGCCTCTGACCGGCACCTCTGGTGACCACATCCCGCTCGAAGCGCTGGCGAAAATCAGGCTGGGAACGGGCGAGAGCAATATTGCGCACGAATATAACCGGCGTCAGATCACCATCCGCGTAAACAATGGTGACCGGCCTCTGTCGCAGTATCTGACGGATGCCCAGACCCATATCGATCGTGAAGTCCATTTCGACACCACGAAATATCGTCTGGAATGGGCGGGAACCTTCCAGCAGCAGCAGCGGGCGCAGGCGCGTCTGAGCGTGGCGCTGGCCATCATGTTCGCCGTGATGCTGATGCTTCTGTTCGGCGAATTCCGCCTGTTCCGTCAGGCTGTGCTGGTGCTGGCCGTCGTGCCTCTGGCTACGCTGGGCGGCCTGATCGCTCTGCATGTGCGCGGAGAGACCCTGAACGTCGCCACGGTGGTCGGCTTCATCGCGCTGTTCGGCGTGGCGATCCAGAACGGAATCATCATGATTTCCAACATTAATCGCCTGCGCTCGGAGGGGAATTCTCTGCGTGACGCCGTGCTGGAAGGGGCTGGCGAGCGGTTCCGTCCCGTTCTGATGACGGCGACGGTCGCCTCCGTGGGCATGCTGCCCGCCGCGATAGCAACCGGCATCGGCACGGACGTGCAGCGCGGTCTGGCGACGGTCGTGGTGGGTGGACTGGGGATCGCCACCATCCTCACCCTGTTCATTCTGCCGACCTATTACGCCGAGATGGAAGCCATGTTCGAACGGCGTCGTCAGAGCCGGATGAATGCGCTTCAGAATGGTGACGGGGGAGACCAGTAATGAAGCGGTGTGGTCTTTCCAGAAGCTTGCCGCATTATGTGTGCGTCTCTTCCAGCGTCCTGATACTGGCGGGCTGTGCGATCGGTCCGGACTTTCATCGGCCCGCTGCGCCTGTCACGTCTTACGTTCAGGGCGGGCTGCCGAAGAGCAGCGGTGGTCGGGCCGGAGCGCAGTCGGCGCAGGATGGCGATCAGCTATTCCGGCCCGGCGCGGACATTCCGGCTGACTGGTGGCGGCTGTTCCATTATCCGGAACTCGATCAGCTTCTGAAACGCGTTCTGGCCCGCAATCCGTCTCTGGAGGCTGCGAAACAGTCGCTCTATGCCGCCCAGCAGGACAAGCTGGCTTCGGAAAGCGCGCTGTATCCGTCGGTCAGCGGCTACTTCAATCCGGCCCGTTTCAAGACCTCGCGGGCCTATTCCAATGTGCCGAAGGCCAGTTCGTGGCTTTACAATATGCACACGGCGCAGCTGAACATTTCCTATTCGCCGGACCTGTGGGGCGGTGTGCGCCGTCAGGTCGAGGCCGCCGCCGCCGAACGGGAGGCGCAGAAATACCAGCTTGAGGCGGCGTGGCTTACGCTGACGAGTTCCGCTGTGGATGCGGCGATTTCCTATGCGATGGTTCGTGAGGAAATTGCTGTCACCAATGTGCTGATCAGCCAGCAGGAGGGGGTGCTGCATTCCATGGAGATGCAGCAGAAGCTGGGCAATGTGTCGATGGCCGATCTGGCGCAGCAGCAGACGCTTCTGGCGCAGACCCGTGCGACATTGCCGATTCTCCGCCAGACGCTGGACGCCCTGCATGACGAGATCGCGGCGCTGGCCAATGATCCGCCGGATCAGCCGACCCCTGAGTTCGAACTGGCCCGCTTTACGCTGCCTGCCGAACTGCCTGTCAGTCTGCCCGCGCAGCTCATCAACCAGCGGCCTGACATAAAAACAGCAGAAGCCTATTATCACGTTGCCTGCGCGCATGTGGGCGTGGCGATCGCCAACCGTCTGCCGAATGTGCAGTTGGGATTCTCGCCGGGCTTTGCGGCTGCGACCATCGCGCAGATGGCGGCACCGGGTTTTGGGCAGTGGGAACTGGCCGCCATGCTGAGCCAGCCGCTTTTTGACGGGTTTGAGTTGCAGCATCAGGAAACCGGAGCGCGTCGCCGTTACGATGAAGCGGCGGCTCAGTATCGGTCAACCATCTCCACGGCGGTTGAGGACGTTGCGGATAGCCTGAATGCTGTCCACAATGATTCCGAGATGCTGATCCAGACAGAGAACGCGGCGCAGGCAGCAACGAGAAGCGCCGGCATCTCACAGGCCCAGTTGCGTCTGGGAGATGTCAGCCGGGTGACGATGCTGAATGCGCAACAGGCCGAATTGCAGGCGAAACTGGCTTTGGCGCAGGCGCAGGGCGCGAGGCTCTCCGATACGGTTGGGTTGTTTCAATCGCTGGGCGGTGGCTGGTGGAACCGCGTAGATGATCCGGCGAACCAGCGGAAAGCTGGAGGGAAACAGAAAGCGCAGCAAAAGGGCTGAGGCTATTTTAGAGCTGTCCGCAGGCGAGCCTTTGATGGAGTGGAGTAAAGTCCTCCCAAAACCTATCGCCAGATCGCTTCGTTTTCATCCTTGTAGCGATCGATGCCTATCGTGCGGATCCGTTTCATGTCGGCATGAGGCGGTAGACCGAACACCTTCCTGTATTCCCGATTGAACTGGGAAGGGCTTTCATACCCCACGCGAAACCCGATTTCCGCCACGGACATGGTGTCATGAAGCAGCATACGGCGAGCTTCCTGCATCCGTAGACGAAGACGGTATTGCAAGGGAGTCAGGTTGGTGGCTTGCTGGAACTTCTTGTAGAAGCGGGAGCGACTCATCCCGGCAAGAGAGGGGAGGGTGGTCATATTGCCATTTTCCGAAAAACTCTGTCTCAGAAAGGCGATGGCGCGATTGATGCCGGACAGGTCGCTCCGGTCATTGGCAATGTCATACAGCGTTTTCCCCTGTTCTCCCGCAAGCATCCGATAGATGATTTCCTTTTTGATCAGGGGCGCGAGAAAATGAACGTCCTGTTCAGAGCCCAGACAATTCAGCAACCGTAGGACCGTATCGAGAAGATCATCGGTCAATGCGCTGAGGCCCATCCCTGAACGGGAAGAAGGACGGGGCATGGCATCGGTGCCGCATGCTTCGATCACCTCCAGAATCTCCAGCGGAGAAAAGGAAATACAGGCTGCGAGGTAGGGTTTGTCGGGCGATGCTTCGGTGATCATGCCTGAGACCGGCAGATCGACGGTCGAGACGAGATACTGGCGCTCGTTATAGTCGTAGATTCTGTCGTAAAGAGAGACCTGCTTGCTGCCCTGCACGACGATGTAAATACGGGGTTCATAAACGAAGAGAACAGGATCGGTTTTCCGCTCGGATTTGTAGAGTGTCAGGCAGGAGATGTTGGTTCTGACGACTTTATCCTGACAGAGAGCAGCGACGCGCGACTGGATTTTCCTGAGGGTCTCGGAGGTCATGAATACAGTCCAGACGATTGGCTCTGTGGAAAATCAGGCAATTTTTTAGGAAGATCATTCTATCCCATTCATGCCTTTTGAGCGCAAACCTCACAACATGAAGGCGTAAGTAGGCTGTGTGTGGTGATGATGGTTCGTCTTGCCGTTTGTCATCCTGTGTGGCCGAAAGTCTCTCTCGACATCATTAAGAACGGGGATATCAACCATGACTGATCGCGTTGCTGTTATTACCGGTGGAAGCCGTGGCATCGGTGCTGCTGTTGCAGAACATCTCGCCAGAGATGGCTTCGATATCGCGTTTTCCTATGCGCGAAGCGAGGCGCAGGCCAACGAGTTGTGCAAGAAAATCGAGCAGATCGGGCGGAAAGCCAAGGCCATTCAGGCCGATGGCGCGACGGTTGAGGGCAACAAGAAGATCATCGCGGAAACCGTGAAGCACTTTGGACGGATTGATGCGCTGGTGTGCAACGCGGGCGCTTATCCGTACACAACCATCGATCAGGCCAGCATCGAGGATATCGAGAAAGTTCTGAACCTCAACGTCCGCGGCGTCATGATCGAGACGCGGGAAGCGCTTCAACACATGAAAAGCGGTGGACGCATCATTCTGATGGGCTCAGCTTTTGCAGGGCGTCTGCCGTTCCCCGGTCTGTCTCTCTATGGCGCGACCAAAGCGGCGCTGCGTGGCTTTGCGCAGGGTGCTGCCCGTGATCTCGGTAAGAAAGGCATCACCATCAACGTGGTTGAGCCCGGCCCGATCGACACCGACATGAATCCAGCGGATGCGGAGGGCGCGGCAGCGCTTGCGGGCTTCGTTGCGACCGGCGCTTACGGTCATGTCGGAGACATCGCCCGCATGGTGGCGTTCCTTGCCCGCCCGGATGCCGGGTATGTCACAGGCGCGGCCATTCCTGTGGATGGCGGCCTGCTGGCCTGATTGAAGCAGGAGAGGGGACACGCTGTTCGTGTCATGGCTGTCCCCCTCTTGAAACGATCCTGCCTTCAATCCACCTGAAAGGCGTAACTGTAGCGGCCGCTTATCTTCTTTCCGGAGAATGCGACGGTACGGTGATGTTTTGAGGAGCCTGCCTGATGAGGATGTTCACTCTGAAGGCGGGTTTCTGTTTTCGCGTCCCTGCGCTAAACCTGAGCCAGAACCAAGCTGAGTCTGGTGCGGGCAGGCGTGTGGCGGTTTCAGGAAGGCAGGATTGCAGACGATGGATTATATAATCGGCCAGAACCGTTCAGCGCCTCCCACCGGTAGCGGAGCCGGTCGGCATGGGGAGACGACACCGGTCACTCCGGGAGCGGCTCCGGGGCAGACGGCTGGCGGTGACATCATCATGGATGGCACCGAGGCCAATTTCATGCAGATCGTGCTGGAAGCCAGCCGCAATGTGCCGGTTCTTGTCGATTTCTGGGCTGACTGGTGTGGTCCCTGCAAACAGCTCACGCCGGTTATCGAGCGTGTGGTTACGGCGGCCAAGGGACGGGTCAGACTCGTCAAGGTCGATATCGAGGCCAACCGCAATCTTGCCGCGCAGCTGACCCGTGTGGGACTGCCGCTTCAGTCCATCCCGATGGTGGCGGCGTTCTGGAAAGGCCAGATTCTGGACCTGTTTCAGGGCGCGCTCCCGGAAAGTCAGGTCAAGCAGTTCGTCGAAACAGTTCTGAAAGCAACTGGTGGCGGTACGCTTCCAAGTGCCGATCTTCTGGTAGAAGCCGGTGCGGCAATGGAAGCGGGAGAGCCTGCCCGTGCTGCCGAGCTTTATTCCTCTGTTCTGGAAGATGAAGCCGAGAATCCGGCGGCCTGGGGCGGTCTCATCCGCGCCATGATGGCGCTGGACGATGAAGAAGCGGCAGCGGCGGCTCTGGCCGATGTGCCAGCGGCCATCACGACGCATCCGGAGATCGAAGGTGCGCGTGCCGAGTTGGAACTGAAGCGTGAAGGCCGGAAGGTCGCAGGAGAAGCCGATGAGCTTCGCAAACGCATTGCGGCCAATCCTGACGATTTTGAAGCGCGGATGGATCTTGCCAACGCGCTGAATGTCGCCGGTCATCGCGAAGAGGCTGCTTCCGAGCTTCTGGCGATCATCAAGGCGGATCGTGACTGGAAAGAAGGCGCTGCCAAACAGCTGCTGTTCAAGTTCTTTGAGGCATGGGGCCATACGGACCCGGCGACCGTGTCGTCGCGTCGTCGTCTCTCTTCCATGCTGTTCTCCTGAGGAGGAATGGGTCTGGCTACCGGTTCTCACTTTTTCGATGACAACACCCCGCGGAGAGTGCCCCGCCTCGGTGACATCACCCTTGCGGACCTTCCGGCGGAAATAGGGCTTTTTCCCCTGTTTGGCACGTTGCTGCTGCCGCGGGGGAAGTTGCCGCTGAATGTGTTTGAGCCGCGGTATATCGGACTGATTGAAGATGCGCTTGCCGATCAGCGACTGATCGGCATCATCCAGCCATTCAGCGAAATTGATGACGATGAGGATTTCGCTGCCGAACCGCATCTGTTTGAAGTCGGGTGCATTGGTCGCATCACATCCTTCGTGGAACGGCTGGACAATACATATGCCATTACACTGACGGGTATCAGTCGCTTCCGGTATCTGCGCGAGAGCGAAGGGGCGCGTGGCTATCGTCGCGCCCGTATCGATGTTTCTGCGTATGCAGGTGATCTGAATGAGATTCCTTCTGCGCCGTTCGATCGGAAACTGCTGCTGGAATCGCTCAAGGAGTATTTTGAGTCCCGCGGCATGGGGGTGCGGTGGGAAGTGATCGATCAGATGGCGGATGACGCCCTTCTGGTTGCGTTGCCGATGATCTGTCCTTTCCCTTCGCCGGAAAAACAGGCATTGCTTGAGGCGGATACGCTGACCGAACGGGCGCGGGTGTTGCAGTCGCTTCTTGATCTCTCCGGATCGCAGAACGGCGGCGCCCGGCCAGTATAGAATTTCTGTTTGTTTTTTGGAGACAGTCATGACGACCACCGAGACTTCGCCCCCTCTGGATCAGCGGCTTCTGTCTCTCCTTGTCTGCCCGGTGACGAAAGGGCCGCTGATCTATGATCGTGAGGCTTCGGAACTGATCAGCGAACGGGCCGGTCTGGCCTTCCCTGTCCGCGATGGGATTCCGATCATGCTGCCGGAAGAAGCCCGCGCACTTTGATCAGGTGTCTGCGACTTAGAGAGTGAGATGTGTCGTCCGGCCATAATGAGTGTTTCGCGATGGGTTATGGTTTTCACGCCCGTCGCCTTTCTGGCATCCTGCGGGCTGTCCGGGACTGACCCGAAGGCCGGGGATAATATCGATGTTCCGCCGGAGCGTCCCGGTCGCAATATACCTGAAGCGGCTGAGGCAGAAGAGCGCCACGAGCGGGAGGCGAACTATAAGACGCCGCCTGCGGGTGGCGGTGTAAGGGAGGGCTATGAGCCTGCGCCTTATGCCGGTACGGCGTTGCCGAAACCAGGCACATCCAACGCGACTCCCGATACCGAAGTCACATATGGGAAGCCGGATTCCGGGCAGAGCAAGCCTCGGTAACCTCTTAATGAATAGGAGGTATTTCCCTTAAACGTGTGACAACATCCTTTATTCGGTCGACAATACGTAACAAGAATACTGAAGTGACATCCCGGAGGCGACACAATGAAACTTTTGGCAGTACATCCGAGCGCATTGATGTACACAAGAGTGTTTCTGAGACTGGAGCCTCTTGGGCTTGAGCTGGTAGCGGGCGCTGCGAGAAACGCAGGCCATGATGTGCAGCTCATAGATCTGCAGGTTGAGAAGCATAAGGATTACTGGAAGCTGGTCGAGGAGTTCCGTCCTGATGCTATCTGCTTCTGCGGTAATTATCTGGCGAACATCCCTGAAATCGTCGATCTCTGTAAGGAGACGAAAGACCGTTTCCCGGATTGTTTCACCATCGTGGGTGGTCACTCCGTTTCCTTCATTCCGCAGGACGTTCTTGGTCTGTCGGAAGGCGCGATTGACTGTATTCTCAAGGGCGAAGGCGAGCCCAGCATTGGTCCACTGCTCGAAGGCTGGCTAAACGGGGATATTTCCCAGGTTCCGGGTGTTGTTACGACCAGGTTCGAAGGGCCACCTCCGACATTCGTCAAAAGCCTTGATGAGGTTCGTCCTGCCCGTGACCTGCTGCGTCACCGGAACAAGTATTTCATCGGCACGCTCGATCCGGCGGCTTCCATCGAGTTTGCTCGTGGCTGTCCCTGGGATTGCACGTTCTGTAGCGCCTGGACGTTCTATGGCCGTTCCTATCGCACGGCTGACCCAAAAGTCATCGCTGATGAGCTGGAGGCCCTGAAGGAGCCCGGCGTCTTCATCGTCGATGACGTTGCCTTTGTTCATGCCGAGCATGGTCTGGCGATCGCCGCGGAGATTCGCAAGCGCGGGATCAAGAAGGAATATTATCTTGAAACCCGCGCGGATGTCCTCCTCCGCAACAAGGAAGTGTTCAAGGAATGGAGCGAAATCGGTCTCAGTTACATCTTCATTGGACTTGAAGCGGTCGATGAAGAGGGGCTGAAAAAGTTCCGCAAGCGTGTTTCTGTGGATAGCAACTTTGAAGCGCTGGAATATGCCCGTTCACTGGGTCTGATGGTGGCGATCAACCTCATTGCGGACCCGTCATGGACAAGGGAGCGTTTTGAGACGATCCGTCAGTGGTGTCTGGAGATTCCGGATATCGTCAATATTTCGGTGACGACGCCTTATCCCGGCACCGAGATATGGCACAAGGAAGCACGTCGTCTGACAACGCGCGATTATCGTCTGTTTGACATTCAGCACGCGGTCCTGCCGACGACATTGTCCCTGCCTGAGTTCTATGAGGAACTGGTGAAAACCCAGCAGGTTCTGAACACCAAGCATATGGGATGGTCGGCTCTTCGGGATACGGTCGGTATTGCCGCCCGTCTGCTGAGCAAGGGGCAGACGAACTTCGTCAAGATGATCTGGAAGTTCAATTCCGTCTTCAATCCCAAGCTGCAACTGGCGGATCATATGCGCAGACCGCGCTATGAGATGCCGATTCAGCCGGACGTCGTTGATAAGATGAACGTCAAGGAACTGTATGTTCATGGTCCCGGAGGCAGGAAATCCCGCACCCTGGATGATGATACAGAAAAATTTGTGGATCAGACGCGTATGGGGGCTGACGCCTGAGATTATTTTTCAAGGTGGATAAAAATGGCTGGATGCTACGGTATTCCAGTCGTTTTTATGTATACCCTGTGGATGGGGACGATTAATAAGACACTAGAATAAACATTGAACGAATATCTTTGGACGTTTCTGTCCACGGCTTTTTTTACAGTGTCCATATAAAGATAGGCGTCAACGATTTGAAATATTCATTTCGTATGGTGTAGAGGCGCGGTTACAAATAGTTTCGTCGCAGGTATTTATCCTTCTTCCCTTGAGATATCTGCAGCAGAGTTATATCTTTTCAAACTGTTCAGTGACGATGACTGTTTTGGTGGTGTAAGGCCGTCCGCTATGTGTCGGGAGAGTGGATGCTGATGAGTGACCGACGCTTGGTTGTGGATTCAGGTTATGCGGCCTCTGGCATTGAGGAGACTCAGCCATTGGTGGAAGCCCCGGCTATACGCCAGTTATTGAGGGAACCTTATCCTTATCTCCACAGTATTCTGGCGATGGTCGTTCGCTGTCTGGACGCCATTTCCGTCGCAGCCGGGACGCTGGTTGCAGACTGGTTTGAGCAGGGCCCTTTTGCTCATTCTGGAGAAAGAGGCGTGGAAGCGGCCAGTCTGGTCGCTGTTATGGTTTTCTGTCTTTTCCCCAAAAAGTCAAAACTCCTTGCCTTTCCAAAAATCAGGCGTGCCAAAGCGCAGATTCGCTATCTGGTTACGCCCGTTTTTGCTGCATGCATTGCGTATGTCTGTTTCTCGGCCATTCTGTTGTCGGATGGGTTCGTGTCACTGAAAATGGCTGCCGCGTGGGCGCTGTTTGCATGTATTGCGCTTTCCGTCGAAAGGTCAGTGCTGACATTCTGCCTGCATCAGCCCTCCATCGTGACCAAGCTGCGCCGGCGGGTTGCTATCGTTGGAACGGGAGCTGTGGCAACGGATCTGGTGAACCGCCTGTGTTCGGATGCAGGGCAGGCCTATTCTCTCTTCGGTCAATTCGACGATGTTGCTCATTATGATGCTGACCGAAAACTGGATGGAACGCTCGATAATCTGATTCACAGGAGCCGTCGGGAGGCGCTGCACGCCATCATTCTGGCGTTTCCAGAGGCGGGGGATGCGGAGGCCAGGGTTCGTACTGTAGCGGTTGGTCTGAAGCCTGTGCTTTCGGATATTTACGTCACTCCAAATCTCGTCTCTGGTTTTGACCGTGTTCTTCCCTGCGAATTTCTGGGTGAGAATGCTGTCTTTGTGATTCAGAGACGACCGCTCTCCGATGTTCAGCTTATTGAGAAAGCGATTGTCGATTTTATTCTGGCTCTCTGCGTTTCCATCTTTCTCCTCCCGTTTCTTATCGGCGTTGCGATTGCCATAAAGTGTGATTCGAAAGGCCCTGTTTTCTTTCGACAGCCCCGGATCGGAAAGAACGGCAGGGAATTTATGGTCTACAAGTTCCGCTCCATGCATACCCATATGTCGGATCTCATGGCGGAACGTCAGACAAGCCGTGACGATCCCCGTGTCACGCGTATCGGAAAATGGTTGCGGCGTCTGAGTATTGACGAGGTTCCCCAACTGCTGAATGTGCTCAAGGGAGAAATGTCGCTGGTCGGTCCCAGACCTCATGCGCCTCACACGCGTGCCGGCGGTTTGCTACTCGATGACGCTCTGGCCGAATATGTTTTGCGTTATCATGTCAAACCCGGCATCACCGGTTGGGCGCAGATCAATGGTGCCCGTGGTGAGCTTGTCACGATTGACGACCTGAAAAAGAGGGTGGCTTACGATCTTGATTATATCCGCCGCTGGTCTCTTGTTTTTGATTTCAGGATCATGATTCTGACCATCATCAGGGAGGTCTTCAGTCGTCATGCGTTCTGATGTTGCGCCCAAGGAAAAATACAAACGGTTCTGTGGCCATGATTTCCCGGTCGTCGGGGTCATGGGGCTGAACCTGATGGATATTCCTCGTGAAGATATTGTCGCCTGTCTGATAGAGACTGTAAGGCAGAAGGGTGCGGCGAGGGTTATCAACGCGAATGCCCACTGTGTAACGCTTTCTCAAAAGCAGCCTTGGCTACGAGAGCTTTTTGACAGGGCTGAAATCGCGTTTTGCGATGGTGCCGGTGTCCAGTTGGCCTCAATGTTCCTGACGGGCAAGAATCTGCACAGGACAACGCCACCCGAATGGATTGGCAACATGCTATCCGCTCTGGGTGAGAAGGCAGATATTTTCTGGCTGGGCGGAGAGCAGGAGGTTGCTGAAAAAGGCGCGGCTGCCTTTGCAGCGAAATATGGCTGTCGGACCGCGGGTGTTCAGCATGGTTTTTTTGACGCCACTCCTGGCAGCCCGGAATCTGAGACGGTTCTCGCAAAGATTGTAGCGGCGAAACCATCGGTGCTTCTGCTCAATATGGGAATGCCGCGTCAGGAACAGTGGCTATGGGATAACTGGGACAGGCTGCCGCCAATGGTGGCGATAACGGCTGGAGCCCTTGTTGATCATGCGGCCGGACGCGTTTCACGCCCACCCAGATGGGTTGCGAATCTGGGGCTTGAATGGCTAGTCAGACTGAGCCGTGAGCCAACAAGGCTGTGGCGTCGATATCTGCTGGGGCTGCCTCGTTTTGGTCTGTATGTACTATGGTGGCGGTTATGCGCCCTGCTTGGTAAAAAAATGGTGTAATCCGCAGGGACGTGAGAACACTGATAAAATTTTGTTGGGTTTAGGATCTTTCTGGCATGCTTGATCGACCACTGGATTGCACTTTCGAGCAGCCAAGAGCTGAACCGCCTCCAGTAGCCGTAGGGGCGTATGGCCTCACAATGCGTTATCTGTCGATGGGGTGGCGGCACCGTTATCTGTTCAGCACTGTCGCCTTGGGGATTTTTCTTCTGGGTGCAGTGGCGGTGCTGTCACTGAAGCGTTCTTTTATGGCCCCTGCAACCGTGGTTGTCACAACGCATGTTGTGGACCCGATGGCGCAGTCATCAGATGCAAGCCAGTCTATTGAAGATGATGAACCTGCCACACAGTCAGCATTAATTGCCTCACGAGATGTAGCAGCCCTGGTTCTGAAGGAGCTTCCGCCGCCGCCTGCGCCGGTATCGCATAACTGGCATCATTTTCTGTGTGAACATGGTGTCAGACTGGGATGCGCTGCCGGGACGGAAACAGCAAGCAATAGTGCTGGAGTCATTGATCGCCAGATTGATGGCCTTCTGGCTAGTGTAACGGTGGAGCCGGTGCCAAGATCCCGTATTCTTACGGTGACGGCAAAAGCCGATACAGGTGAACGGGCGGCGGCTGTGGCAAATGCGTTTGTCACCAACTACCAGAAGCTGGCGTTGAATCAGCAACGAAGCGATCTGCAGCGTGAAGCGGAATGGCTGGATGACCGGACTACGGCGCTTCGTCAGCGCTGGCTGGAAGCAGAGGGGGCCGCCAGCGCCTATAATGTCCAGCATGCCCTGGTCAACACTACGGGCGGATCACCGCTTGTCGAACATCAGATCTCCGACATGGCGGTCAGTCTGGGGCAGGCGCAGACGCGTTACGCGGCTGCCCAAGCGCGGGTATCCACCTTGAAAGCTGCCATACAGAGCGGTGATCCGCAGACACTTCTGTCTCTGGGTGAACAGCCTCTTGTGGTGGCGGCGGCGACGGCGCTGATGCAGGAAGAAAGTCAGAGGGCGCAGAAGAGCGCTTCTTTCGGTCCCAACCACCCAGACGTTATCGCTTTTGACAGACAGATTGCCAGCAGTCGTGCGAATCTGGCCGCCGCCACCCATAGGGCTCTCCTTTCGATCAATGGAGAACTTGCTTCTGCGCGGGCCGATGTTGACCAATTGACGTCAGATCTTGATCGTCTTCGCGTCCAGTCAGGCAAGCAGAGTGGCGCGCAGGCGGAATACCGCACCCTCGATCAGGAATCACAAAGCGCACGCAGCATATATGAGGCTTTTCTTGAGCGGGCCAAGCAACTGACGGATCGCGTCGCTCTTCTTCAGCCACCCATCATGTTTGTCTCACATGCAGCGGTTCCGGCAACGGCTACTTTTCCCAATCGCAAGAAGCTGATGATGGGCGTGATTGTCCTTGCTCTTGTTGGTGGCGTGGGTGCGGTCGCGCTGCGGATTTTCTTTTCGTCAGGCTTCACTGATCTGGATGAATTCAGGGGCTTTGGCGGTATGCCTTTGCTGGCTGTTTTTCCTCGGATACAGGCGGGTCGGAAAAAATCTCCCGTCGATCTTATGCGGGACCATCCATTCTCTATGCCCGCGGAAGCTGTGAGGCAGCTGGGAGCTCAGCTTTCCATGGCCAGTGGTGGATCGCGTAGTGGCGATGCGAGGATTGTCGCGATAACCTCGGCACTCCCTGGCGATGGAAAGATGACGCTGGCTTCATGGCTCGCTGCAGCCACAGAGGAAGCTGGCGAAACGGCCTTGGTCATTGATACCGATTTCAGTCGCCGCGTTGGCCTTGATCGAAATAAGGCAGGTGGTTCTCTTGGGCTTTCAGATGTTCTGCAGGGAAAAGTCGCAGCCCGGAACGTCATTGTGCGGGATCAAGGCCGAGGCTGTGATGTCATGTCCGCCGGCACACCGCGTGGCTATATCTTCGACCGGGCCGAGATTTCACAATTGCAGGATCTGTTTCGTGATCTTTCCCGCTCTTATCGTGTAATCGTTCTTGTTACGCCGCCATTGGGTGTGACAGCTGGAGGTCTGTCGATGGCTTCTGTGGCGGATCAGACGCTTTTTGTCTGTCGCTGGGGACGCACGTCTCGAGAAACAACGGCTGCATGTATTGAGCGTCTAAGGCTTTATGGAGCCAGACTGTCAGGGTTTGTTGTGACAGGCACTGACAGTGGATCCTTCAATCTTCTTTGCGGCGCTCAGTTGACCCGACAGGAAACCCGCCTGATCGCCCATCGGCGTCAAGCGTGAAAGACGTTACTGCGTGAAAATTATTCATGTTGTGAGACAATTCAGTCCCTCAGTGGGAGGGCTGGAAGATTCTGTTCTGAGCGTTGCTTTTGAACAAAGGGCTATGGGCATTGACGCTCAGGTCATCACACTGAACACAGTGTTTAACAGGGAGGGGGTACTGCCGCCTCGTGAATCCATACAGGGTATTCCGGTCACGCGGATTCCTTGGTGTGGGTCCTCACGGTATCCGCTGGCTCCCAGCGTGATTGCGCATATCGGTGGGGCTGACCTCATTCATGTGCATGCAATTGATTTTTTCTTTGATTTCTTTGCACTGACAAAGTTTCTGGCCAGAAAGCCTCTTGTTGTTTCGACGCATGGTGGTTTTTTTCATAGTGGCGCTTATGCAAAGCTCAAGAAGCTATGGTTCGCAACGCTGACGCGGGCAAGCATCGCGGCATATGACAAAGTTGTGGCCTGCAGTCAGAATGATGCGGATATTTTTGCCAGCGTGGCAAAAGGTCGTCTGATTACCATTGAGAATGGGATCAATCAGTCGAAATTTTCTGATGCGGCTTCAAAGACACCTGTTCGCACACTGATAAGCTTCGGAAGGTTTTCGCCGCATAAACGTCTTGATCGTTTGTTTGATCTTCTGGCGGAATTGAAAAAACAGAATTCGGAATGGAAGCTGATTATCGCTGGAAGACCTGCGGAACAGTCTGTTTCAGATCTGGGAAAAATTGCGAAACGTGTCGGCGTGCAGGATGCTGTAGAGTTTATCGCAGAGCCTTCCGATGAAGAGTTGCGTGCTGCTCTTGCTTTCGCCAGTTGGTTTGCAAGCTTTTCAGATCATGAAGGATTTGGTCTGGCCGCAGTGGAAGCCATGTCGGCTGGTCTTATTCCGGTTCTCAGTGGGATAGCTCCGTTTCGTCGTCTTGTTGGGAAGACGGGTGCAGGGCTGTTGCTGGAAGAAAATGATATGGCAGGTCTGGCTGCTAAAATGGAAGCTCGGCAAACTGATTTTAAAACCATGGCGGATGCGAGAGCTTTTGCCATTGCAGGCGCTCGAAGCTACGACTGGAAGGATGTGGCTCGGCGGTACGTAGATGTGTATGCTGAGATTTTGCATGTGCCAATGATTTCGTCTGAACGTGTATCCTGAATATGATTTCCAAACTCCGATGCCGAAATGAAAATAAAAGGAAAATAAAGCTTTTATTTAATATACTGTTGTTTTTTATACTGGCATGGACGGTTCTATGTGTCCCGGTTGCACAGGCTCAGCTTGCTCAGCAATATTTTCCAAGTGAATTGCCAGGTTATTCTGCAGATTCGACAGGGAATGTTTCTCTGAGAGAAGTTGTACAGCATAGACACACTGGTATCCCTGTTGGAGCTTATATCCTGAAGCCTACGGCATCTCAACAGTTCGGTTATAGAACGAGTATTCTGGGTGCTCCTCATACTTCTAGTGCTTCGCTCGTTACGTCGGCCGGACTAGGCGTGAATTCGAACTGGTCAAGACATGCTATTGGAGCGTCCATGTCAGTAACGAATCAGGCTTATCCATCAATAAGCGCTGCTAATTACACAGACTGGTCTGCTGCTGCGGGAGGGATGCTTAATCTTCGGCGTGACATGCTGTCTCTAGGGTATACTCATTCTCTGAGACATTTATCCGCAACGGATTTAGGTAACTTCGGAGTTGGTTACCCTGTGCCTTACAGCACAGACGATGTAAGGATGAGCTATCACAAAAATTGGACACGCTTCGCCCTTATTCCAACTGCTTCATACGACAATTATTCTTTTGGGCAGAGTCAGGGGAATTTACCAGCAGCTTCACGAAATCTAGGTTCTTTGAGTCATCAGTTGGAAATGCAAGTGCTTCAAGGACGTTTCGAAATTTCTAAAAGTAATGCACTCGTAGCGGTCTTGCGGGGATCTGAAGCGCAATTCACTCCTCATGCTGGACAATTGTCAAATGATTATGTCAGTGGAGGCGGTTTTGTAGGTATTGATCTTCGTGCTGATCCTGTTTTGCAGTATCGTTTGTTGGCAGGAGGAGAAACGCGTCGTTTTACACGGGGAGGAGGTAACCCTGTTACGACGCCAACAGCAGAAGCGCAGATATTATGGATGCCGGATAAACTGAATACCTTGACATTTTCTGGTCAGAGGGGGTTGTTTGACCCGACTTCTCCTTTTTCACGTAATCAGGTGATGTCAAGTGCTCAAATTATTTGGGATCGTGAGTTGAGAAAGGATGTATTTTTCCATGGAGGCGTGTCGTATGCGCGCACAGATTCTCGGTCATCTACTGCGGGAACTAGATCACGACAACAAAATCAGATCGGCTTCCGAGCTGCGTTGGATTGGCAATTTACACGCGATATTAAATTCACTTTGAATTATAGTCATACTTCCAGTTACACAAAGCATGGCGTGCCGGCTGTGCTAGATAACGGTTTTTCTCATGCCACATTCACAAACAATTCCATAACGTTTGGTGTGGCTTTTGCGCGTTAATCGACTGCTACAGTCGGTTTGATTCTTTCCTTCTTCTCTCTGCAATGGAGTGCGATTACAGAATGTCGACAAGTCTCATACAGCGCTTTGTGTTGGTCGGCATATCTGGCCTGCTTTTGGCCGCATGTTCTCCAACACATGGATTGAAACCGATCCCTCCCGTGACTGGCTCCTATCATCTGGGAGCCGGAGATCAGATCCGGATTCTGACATATAATGACCCTCAATTAAGTAATTCATTTTCTGTCAGTGATGCAGGGACGATAGCGTTTCCTTTATTGGGAACTGTTACAGCAGCCGGCCAGACACCATCGGACTTTGCTACGTTTCTGGGCAATCAACTGGGAACACGTGGTCTATTGCACAAACCAAGTGTTTCAGTGGAGGTGATGCAATACAGGCCGGTATTTGTTCTTGGAGAGGTACAGAAACCCGGTCAATATAACTATCTTCCTGGAATGACCATGGAGACAGTGGTGGCACTTGCTGGGGGATATACCTATCGAGCCATAAAAAATCCGGCGAGTGTGGTTCGAACAGAAGGAACCCCAGATGGTCGTCCGATGAAGGGCAAGATTTCGGAAGAGACTTATCTCGCCCCGGGTGATGTTATTACAATCTATGAACGGTTTTTCTGACTATGAATGTTTTTCTGAAGCATTCATCATGAAATGAAGTTGCCGAATTGATAAACTGATGACTTCGTCTTGTGCGTTCTGCGGGCATACGGATTGATACCACGTTGTCCCTGTTGCCTATCGTCACACGGAGCATTCTGTTGCATGAAAATGAGCACACATGAATTTTGAAAGTGCAGCTTTTCGGGCCAGTAAATTTACTGACTTACCCTACAGTTAGATGCAGTCAGGCAGGTTAGCCTTGGCTATCGCATGTAATATGAAGTTTTGAATTTGGCTCTTCCATGTTCTGTCGACATGTTGGGGAAATGTCTTCTTTGAGAAGAGGCGCTGCGGTTCAGTATGCTTTGAGGTGTTATAAACTGTATAATTTTTATGCATTTATTTGAATTGGGAATGCTGATTTTTTTCTGATCCAGAAATGAAGGAGGTTGTGCTTTTTGTTTTAACCTCTCTTTTGTCACTAACGCTGCCATCCCTCTTATAATAACCTTTGTATATTACATACATATCAAATTGATATGTATGTAAATTTTGTATATATGTGGAATTATACAGTAATTCTTCATATTATGGGAGTTGTTGACCTGAAAAAAATACCAGCAATAGCTTTTTCGTGCTGGTCTTCAAACCGTACAGCGGATATTTAATAGATTGAAGCAATGCTGACATATTGTCACATGCTATAGCAGGCATGAAAAGCTCTATGGCTTTCTCGATTTCGTACCCATCAAGCTGTGACTACCATCTTTTGTCAATGGAACCTACTTACAAACCATACGACACCGACCCAGAATGGCATGGAGAAGGCAGCACCGACAGCGATGCCTTTAAAGGCTGACGCGTGCGAGATTTCTCTCTTTGAAGAGTTTGATTGCGTCAGAAACTCGACAGGTGTGTCCTGCCGACTTTGTGGTCCCCATATTGGTAGCGGGAGCGTGTTTTTGGACGAACTCATGCCTATGTCTCTGCGAAAAAAAGTGTGCTTTTGTCTAAATAACGAAACATTTGTTAATAACGAGTTAAGTGGCAGTCGAATTTAACGACACGTATTTATAGAGCCCCTGATTTCTGGAGAATTTTTTTAGAAATATTATCCTATATTCAGAGAGATTTTTTGTTTCTTTCAAAGTATTTTAAATGAAATACAAGAATATATTTATTGAAAAATGATAATTGTTTTTATATATTTAAATTCCTATGCCTGATATATTTTGAAATTACAAGCATAGGATTGTTTTTTTATTGAAAGGGAATATTACATTCCAAGGGCTCTTTTGTAGATATCAAGCAGTGTTTCCTGCTCTTCAATTTCAGAAGGCTCTTTTTTCCTCAATCGTAAAATCTGTTTGATGGTCGCCACATCAAATCCTGCAGATTTTGCCTCGCTGAAAATATCTTTAATATCCCCGGCCAGAGCTTTGCGCTCTTCTTCAAGACGTTCCACCCGCTCGATGATGCTTCTCAGCCGGTCTGCAGCAATACCACCTACGTTTGATTCCGGATCAGCAGCCTGGCGAGCGCGGCTGGCGGCAGCATCGTCATCAATATCAAAAGGGACGTCAGACATGGTTTCCTCTAGAGTTTCCGTGGATCGAAGCGGCTGAATAGCCGCAGATAGCGGCCCTTATATGGTCAGTCGGCAGGGGACGGTAGTCCGTAATTAGGGTGTTATAAGGGCTGGTATCGCATAACTTTATGTTTTAAAAAGAAAAAATAGTGATAAAGTCTTTCTCGGCGCCTGAAATTCCTCTCCATGAGCACAGGATAATGTTTCTTTAAGAATGATGTACAGGGACTGTTTGGAGCTTTCAGAGGATTGCTTTCGTTGTGATTTGCTGGTCAATCTGAGGCCAATAAACTCTCATGAATGAACCTGGGAGGGGCTGGCCTGTTGTCCTTGTTTGAGTGCGTAGGCGCACATCATGGATGATGGAATGTAATGGAGGTCGCTATGCCGCTACGGATGGATGCTACTGGCTCATCCAGCAAGATTCACGCCGGTGGAAAGCGGGACAATTCGGGTGCTGTTGCCTTCGATTTTGTTATCGTCGGAGCGACCGGCGATCTGACCATGCGTAAGCTCCTTCCCGCTTTTTATGAGTGTTTCCGGCGCAGGCAGATCGAGAAAAGCACAAAAATTATCGGAGTCGCCCGTTCCGGATTGAGCGTCGAAGACTATCGGGCGCGCGCCCATGAGGCTCTGAAGGGTTTCGTTGCGACCTCCTCCTATGATGACGCCACAATCCAGGATTTTCTGGGGCTGGTGGAATATGTCTCGCTCGACATGTCGGATAAGGACGCGGACTGGACCGGGCTGAGAGCCCAGCTTTCCACGGAAAGGGACCGTCCGCGGGTCTTTTATGTAGCGACAGCTCCGAAACTCTATGTTCCGACCGCAGATGCAATTGCTCATAACGAGCTGATCACAGAAAGCAGCCGGATCGTTCTGGAAAAGCCGATCGGTACGGATCAGGCCACGGCAGCTGAGATCAACGATGGTGTTGGTCAGCATTTCACGGAAGAGCAGATCTTTCGCATAGACCATTATCTCGGCAAGCAGACCGTGCAGAATATTCTGGCGCTGCGGTTCGCCAACCCGATCCTTGAACGTGTGTGGAACACAGATTCCATTGCTCATGTGCAGATTACCGCCGCCGAAACGGTGGGCGTGGGTAAGCGCGGACCATATTATGATAGTGCAGGCGCCCTGCGCGACATGGTGCAGAATCATCTGCTGCAGGTGCTGAGCCTTGTTGCCATGGAGCCGCCAACGGCTTTTTCAGCCATGGATCTCAGAGATGAAAAGCTGAAGATCCTGCGGGCCCTGAAGCCGATGTCGGATCATGATATTGCGACTGATACCGTGCGCGCTCAGTATGGCGAGGGCCATGTCAATGGCAAGCTGATTCCTGGATATCTGGATGATCTTGGCGCGCCGACGAGCACGACGGAAACCTATCTTGCCATAAGGGCGGAAATCCGGACTGCCCGCTGGGCCGGTGTGCCGTTCTATATCCGCACCGGCAAGCAGATGGCCCGCAAGGAAACGACGGTTGTCATCCAGTTCCGTCCGCAGCCGTGGGCTATTTTTACCGACAACCCCGAGCCCAGTCAGCTTGTGCTGCGCATCCAGCCGAATGAGGGTGTTTCCCTGTCCCTTGCCAGCAAGGATCCTGCATCGGAGCAATATCGACTCAGGGAAGCCGTGCTGGATGTGGATTATGTGAAGGCTTTCAACACCCGTTACCCGGATTCCTACGAGGATCTGCTGATGGCCGCCGTGCGTGGTGATCAGGTTCTGTTTATCCGACGGGATGAGGTCGAGGCATCTTGGCGCTGGATTGAGCCGATTCTTCATGGCTGGGAAGAGAACATCCGGCCTCTTGAAATCTATCCTGCCGGAACGCAGGGACCGGCCTCGTCAGATGAGTTGCTGGCGCGCGACGGATTTGTCTGGAAAGAAAATACTTGATGACGTCTCCAGTCACACCGGAATCAGGCAAAGGTCCGCGTCGCTTCACGAGTGGTCCTTTCAAGGGACGCTCCCTGAAGCAGCATATCCTGCGTCGCCTGATTCTGGTTCTGCCCCTCAGTCTCCTGATGATTGTTCTGGCCAAATCAGGCTTTATGGACCGCCTTGTCGATCAGTATACTTTCAAACCGGCGAGCTGGTTTGATGATACGGCTTTGGTCAGGCATCTGCGGCAGACCATTACGCACAATGGCATGACGGGGGATCGTCCGGACTGTCTGTTGTTCATTGTGAACGGCAACAGTCCTCCAACCGCCACGATGATCGACGTGATGGAAAAGCATTCCGGAAACTGTCCAAACCCCGATACATCCCTGCCAAAACTGTTCAGCCTGCGTGTGGACAGGGTGGCGGCCCGTGTGGAAACCGACCAGGGCACACCGGGAGAATTTCACCGTCTCCCATAATTTCCGGCGCTCTGAATCCGGGAGATTGCCCAGTTCGATAGGCCCGATGCCCCTCTGTGATGACAGATCACGAATTTTTTTTTTAGAGAACATGAAAAACAGGGCCGTCTGGAAGGATCCCGCGTCTGCGGGTGACTTTTTGTGATGTGGACCTCGTAATCCGCTGCTGTGCGTCTGTCTGGGGGATTGTCTGAACTGGATAGGGTGGACGTGGCGGGGGAGGTAAGGCACATCTCTTGCTGAGAACTGTTTCAGGTCGGGATGTCTGGAGAAACTTGTTTGTTTTTTGATGTCCGGACAAACAAGGATGTAACATCATGCGCTTACGCTTTGCCGCTGCCGGCTCGGTCATTGTCTGTGGTTTGTCTTTCGGGTTAAATGCACCGGCCCAGGCCGCCCCGAAAGCAGAAGCTACCGAAAAAGCTGTTCACTCAGCAGCATTTTTCTCAGGTGACTGGTCTTCCATGGGCACGGTCGTGACAATCGTTGCCAATCGGGCCGCCGGTCCGGCAAGCCGTCTCATTGTGCATCTGCCGCAGAACCTGCAGAAGTCCGGTCAGGATACTTTCTCCCTGTCGCAGAAAAGCGCTGATGAGTGGAGCGGCATTCAGAACAACGTAACGCTCTCCTTCAAGCTCGTGTCAGATAATTTTGGTATTCTGTCGATGGTGGGTGACAAACCAGACCATCACTTCGAAATGCCTTTGTCCCGGATGTAATAAGACCTCCCAGGCAGGTCTTATGGTTATTCGATGCCTTGCCCGGCATCCGCCTGTAGAGGCGCCGCAGGGCATCTGTTATGGTCAGGCAGATGTCGCGCTTGCTGTCGGTTGGGAGGATTTTGCCTCTCAATTGGCTGCTTCCCTGCGAAAAACAGGCATCCGAAAGCTGTTTGCTTCTCCCTTGGCGCGTTGTCGTATTCCCGCTCAATGGGTGGCTGCGCGTACGCAGTGTGAATTGCGTTTGGATGAGCGCCTGAGAGAAATCAGTTTTGGGGAGTGGGAAATGTATCCCTGGGACGCTATTCCGCGCAACGCCCTTGATGAATGGGCTGCGGATTTACTGGAGTTCGCTCCACCCGCAGGTGAAAGCGGTCAGGAACTGATCGCTCGGGTCACGAATTTTTGGAACGAGTGTGAGGCTGGTCCATCGTGCGCAATCCTCTCGCATGGCGGACCTTTGCGCGTTCTGGAGGCTCTTGTTGCCGGAAAGAATGTCGATCTGAGTGTGCCTGCGATGCCCTTGGGTATGGTGAAGTTAATCCCATAGATCGCTTTGTTCAGTTCAGGGTAAGGCCCGCAGAGTAGAATTTTAATAAGAGCTGTATTTTTCGGTTTTTTTGAAAATATTATAAATATTCATGGCGTTTTATCCGGCCTGCGCGGTCAGGGTGACAAGCACAGCAAGCTCCGCAAGCACGGCTTCTGCTCCAAGGATATCGCCGGTAAACCCGCCAATCTTTTGCATACTGAATCGATGCATCAGAAAGGTCGCAAATAGGCTCGCAGCAAATGGAGCAACGATTTTATCAGCAGGGATCAGCATCATCGCAAGCAGCAACGGCGTAAGGAGCGCCGCTGCCAAAGGTCGGGGAGGCAGAGGAAACAGGGCGCTGGCAAGCCCATCCTGTCGCGCGGACTTTCCCCACTTCAGTTCCAGTAGCATGGTCGCACGCGCGAGACTGCCTGCCAGAATCAGTGATGGAAACAGGAGAGTTGCGGGCAGGGAAGCTATACAGGCGCAGCGGAGCGCAACCGCAGTGCCCAA
This sequence comes from Acetobacter aceti NBRC 14818, assembly GCF_000193495.2. Taxonomy (NCBI): domain Bacteria; kingdom Pseudomonadati; phylum Pseudomonadota; class Alphaproteobacteria; order Acetobacterales; family Acetobacteraceae; genus Acetobacter; species Acetobacter aceti. The sequence continues at coordinate 3,118,419 of NZ_AP023410.1, forward strand.
CGCCAGAGCTCCATAGGAACCGATACGGCTGTCCCGCATGATATCCAGACGGCGCTCCGGCGTTCTGCCGCCGACCAGTCCGTCGGCACAATCCGCAAGCCCGTCCTCATGCAATCCGCCTGTGATCAGCAGTTGCACCATGACAGCGCAGATAGCCGAGACAGCCGGAGGAAGGTGTGCGGCAGAGCCAAGCCACATGGCGCATGCCGTCAGCCCGCCAATCAGGCCGCCTGTAAGCGGCCAGACCCAGATCGAACGGCGAAGATCGACGTCTGCCGCGTGTTTTTCGAGCCAGTGCAGGGGCAGGCGTGTGAACAGGCCAAGAGCCGCGAGAAGGTCGGCGGCGACACGTCCCGAAATCGATCTGTTGTTGCGATTATCCGGCAATCCCGGCCTCGGCAAAGGTATGCATGCCGGTATGACAGGCAAGCGCCGCCCGAATCAACGGCACGGCAAGCGTGGCGCCGGATGCTTCCCCCAGACGAAGACCAAAATCCAGAAGCGGTTTTTGCCCCAGAAGAGTCGCCAGGCGTATGTGGCCGGGCTCGGCAGAGCAATGCGAGATCCGGCAGTGCGTCAGCCCTTCAGGATGCAGGACATAAAGGGGAGCGACGGCGGCCGTGCAGACGAAACCGTCCAGAAGCATGGGAATACCATGCATTCTTGCGGCAATGACGGCTCCCATGATGGCCGCGAGTTCATGACCGCCCAGTCGCCGTGCGATCTGTAGTGGGTCGGCGAAAGAGCTACGATGGAGTTCCAGCGCACGGTCGATGGCGGAAATCTTGCGGAGCATGGCGTCATCGTCATTGCCTGCACCGCGCCCGGCCCACTCTTTTCCGTCGCCACCGAAGAGTGCAGCCGAAAGAGCCGCGGCAGGTGTTGTGTTGCCGATGCCCATTTCGCCTAGGCACAGCAGATCTGTTTCGGGTGAAACGGCATTGAATCCGCGCGTGAGCGTCCGCAGAAACGTCTCGTCGTCCATGGCGGCGGTCTGCGTGAAATCCGCTGTTGGGCGAAGATCTTCCAGCGTTTCCACAGTCAGGGTTGTCCCGGCATACCGGGAAAGCTGATTGATGGCCGCACCACCATTACGGAAATTCTGAACCATCAGGGCGGTCACATCCGATGGCCATGCCGAGACGCCCTGCGCTGCGACGCCGTGATTGCCTGCGAAGATGATCGTCTGGACGCGTTCAAGTCGCGGAGTGCTGCGCCGTTGCCACGCGCCAAGCCATGAGGTCAGTTCTTCCAGTCGCCCGAGACTGCCGGCCGGTTTGGTGAGTGTGGCCTCACGTTCGGCAATCTGGTTTATGGCGATGGGATCGCTCAATGCGGGTTCGCGACACAGGGCGCGCAGACTGTCTATGTCTGCAAAAGGGGGCGTGCTCATGGATAGAGACATGCCGTTTTCGGAGGGCAAGGGCAATGATTGAACTGGTTCTGGGCGGCGTTCGTTCCGGCAAAAGTCGCTACGCCGAAAGCGTGGTGAAACAGCTTCCCGCACCGTGGATTTATCTGGCCACGGGGCAGGCGTGGGATGCGGAGATGCAGGAGCGCATCGTTCGTCATCAGGCTGATCGGGGCGAGGGCTGGCGCACGGTTGAAGAACCGCTGGAACTGGCGGATGCGCTGGTCGCGGCGGGAGATGCGCCGGTTCTGGTCGATTGCCTGACGCTGTGGCTGACAAATCTTCTGATGGCGGAGCGTGATATTTCTGTTGCGAAAAAGCGGCTGCTCGATGCGCTTTCCGACCGGAAGGCATTGACGGTGCTGGTTGGTAACGAGGTCGGTCTGGGTATTGTGCCAGAGAATGCGCTGGCGCGCCGTTTCAGGGATGAGGCTGGCTGGCTGCATCAGGCTATCGCCGCACAGGCTCGGAAAGTTGTCCTGAGCGTGGCGGGCGTTCCTTGTGTTATCAAAGATACTTCTGGTGCGGCGAAGGATTGAACTTTTGCGTGATCGTATCGTTGAAGGGAGAAGCCGGCCTTTGGATAGGGAAAGAGAATGGTAATTCCCCTGATATCGGTTCATTCGTAGCGTATTAGTATATAAAAAGGGTTCTTCCGCACTTTTCGTGATGGGTATCTTGTACTGAGGTTCCGGAACTGGGAAATCCAGAAAGTCGTTCACTTTCATGGATATTCCCCAGTGTCACGCCTTCGGTCTCTTGATCTTCCCCGTTCCCTCGTCGTTCGTCGTGTTGTTGCACTGGATAACAGAGTGGAGATCGAAGTCGGTCTGCGAAAACGGAGTGCAGTGTGTCCGGACTGTCAGTGCCCGACACAACGCATTCACAGTTTCTATCAGAGAAAACTCGCGGATCTTCCATGGCAGGGCCGTCCAGCCACGCTGATCGTTTCTGTGCCGCGCTTTTTCTGCCAGACGATGCTTTGTCCACGTCGGACGTTTGTCATGCCCCTTGAGGGGATAACCGTGCGTCATGGCAGACAGACCACACGTCTTGCCGATCTTCATTATTATATCGCCCACACCCTGGGCGGTTCCGCTGGAGCACGAATGACCGTGCGCCTGTGTTGCCCCATCAGCGCGGATACTCTTGTCCGCCGTCTTCTCTCACGTGTGCAGAACACCACAAAAGGCACGGCCCTTACACGTGTGGTGGGGGTGGATGACTGGGCATGGCGGCGGGGACATCACTATGGAACGATTGTGGTCGATCTTGAGAAAAATGATGTCATTGACCTCCTGCCAGATCGGGACGCTGATACCCTTGCCCGATGGCTGCAGGTCCACCCCGGTATTGAAATCATTGCCAGAGACCGTGCCGGTACTTATGCAGACGGATGCCGCAGAGGCGCACCATCCGCTCTTCAGGTGACAGACCGCTGGCATCTGCTGAAGAACCTGTCAGACGCTTTTGTCAGCATTCTGGACCGTTTTACGACGACTGTCAGGACCCTGACACGACAGATGAACGTATCAACGGTCGTAAGCAAAATATCTGAAACAATCAGAGCGCATCCAGAAGAGGCGCAGGCGGTCGTCAGGTCAGCCTCTGGGGAACGGCGTGACATTCTTTTCAAGGAAGCTCTTGCCCTGAAAACAGCGGGACACAGCATTCAGGCTATCGCCACAACGATCGGGGTAGAGAGAAAAACCGTGCGGCGCTGGTTTCAGCGGGGCCATGCACCACCATGGAAAAGAACGGTTCCGTCACGCAGCATACTCGTGCCTTACACAGCCCACCTGGAAAAGAGATGGTCCGAAGGATGTCGCAATAGTCGTCAGCTATGGCGGGAACTCCTGGAGCAGGGCTTTGCAGGACAATATGGCACCGTCTGGAAATGGGTGGCGACGCGACAGGGATGTTCCGCGAAACTCGTTCCTTCCGCGCATGTCGTTGCACCTCGGGGACGCAGACTTGCGCGGCTTCTCCTCGCAGAGGATCCGTTATCTGCCGGACAGGAGGGACTGCTGGTTCCTGCCCTTCTGGAAGCTGAACCGCACCTTGCCGTCACACTCTGCTGGCTCAGGAAAATGCAGACCCTGCTCTGTAAAAGGGGTGACACCTGCACGGGAGGCGATCTGAAGGCTCTGCTGGAAGAAGGAAAGACGACGCTGCTGTCACGTCTGATTCCCGCGCTTGAACGGGATGCGGCTGCCATTGAAGCGTCTCTTGTCACACCTTGGACAACCAGCCCGGTTGAAGGACAGATCAGCCGACTGAAAATGATCAAGCGAACCATGTTCGGAAGAGCAGGCTTCGAACTCCTCAGGGCGCGTGTCCTTCAGCCCGCATAATCAAAAAACATCATCACGAAAAGTGCGGAAGAACCATAAAAAGGTCACAATTTTCGGGTTGTATAGTCATCCGATTGGGAACGTTTTTTACCGTCAGGCGGGTTGTTTTATATATTTCGGTCATGCTCCGTGAAATTTGCAGCCTGCATGACTGCTGACGGAAGCCTGAACCTGCGTGACACTTAAGACACAGTGCCAACACTTCTTCACTGAGCACTACACAGATAAAAACAGGCGCTTTATGGACTCTTGCTGAGCCTCCCTACGGAAATATTTTTGTATGGAAATGTTTTGTCATGTTTTGTGACGGAGCAGCTACGCCCCAATAAGGAAAAATTATGTCACGGCAGACCGTCATGTTGAAAACAACCCAAATGCTCCGTTTCGATATCCGCAAGGCTGTCGTAGGTGTGCTTGCGTGCTTTCTGACTGTCGGTTCTGTTGATGAGGCTGCGGCGCGATCGCCCTATACACACCAGACGAATCAGCCCCAGAAAGGCAACGTATTCTACGATCCTTCCCCCGATGTCTCGAATCCTCCCATGTATGGAGAGGGGCAGGAGATCGTTCCCCTCTATCAGTCGATCCCGGGATTTCTTCAGGCTCCCTACGGACCACCATCATTCGGGCCGCCTTACGGCACTTCGCATCTTTTCGGTGACTGGGGTGGCATTCAGCCGTGGCTGCAGAAGCGTGGTGTTTACGTAGCGGTCAATGTCTATGAGAGTCTTTCGGGCAATCCCATCGGCGGCAAGAAGCAGACCGTGACGGATGCCGGACAGGTTGGTGTCACTCTGGATATTGACTGGCAGAAAATTCTGAATGCTGGCCACTGGTCAGACAATTTCTGGTTGCACATGCTGGCGGTCAACGGACACGGCAGAAACCTGAGTGCCGAGTTTGGCGATAATGCCAACCAGGTGCAGCAGATTTACGGTGCGCGTGGTAACGTCGTGGCCCATCTTGTGTGGGCTTATTTTGAAAAATCGATGTACCACAACAAGGTTGATCTGGCGATGGGCTGGATTCCGACTGGGACGTTCTTCAATAACTCTCCTTGGGGCTGCTCATTCATGAACGTGTGGATGTGCGGTAACGTCACGCCGACAAAATATCTGAATGGTGGTCGCGACTGGCCGTCGGGTAACATTGGGACGGTGCTGCGTCTGATGCCGACAAGGCATTTCTACATTATGGGCGGTCTGTTTGCAGTGTCTCCCCACGCCTATAACGGCGGTATCTCTGGCTGGGCATGGGCGCAGCCGGGACTTGGAAAGCTTTCGACGGAAGTGGAACTGGGGTGGATTCCGGAATTCGGAAGAGACCATCTGATCGGCCACTACAAGGTCGGCGCGATGTATGACAATTCAAAATATGACGATCTGTACAGGGATATCTACGGTCATGCCTGGGTGACGTCGGGACAGCCTGCGCGGCGTCAGAGCGGGCAGACCTCCATGTGGGTCATGATCGACCAGATGCTGGTGCGTCATGGTGATGGACCAATGAATGGTTTCATCATCGGCGGTCAGTACAGTTACGCCTCGGGTCAGACCTCGGCGATGAAGAATCACCTTGTCGGGGTGATCATGGATACTGGCCACTGGTGGAACAGGCCGAAGGATATGGTCGGGTTTGCATTCCAGTGGGCAGAGTTCAGCCGTTCGGCCATCAGGCAGCAGGAAGCGTCTCAGGCTGCGGGGCTGCCGTTCCAGGGGACGAATTTCGGTGTGCCGTATGGCATCCAGTCTCATGAAAACATCTATGAGTTTTTCTACACGATCCAGGTCATGCCCGGCATCAGTGTGCAGCCTGATTTCCAGTATATCCAGCGGCCCGGCGGAAGCACGGTCTTCAAGAATGCCGCTGTCTTCAGCTCGGCGTTCAGCTTTACGCTCTGATTTTTTTTGCGAGTGATGGCAGGTTCCGAAAACCTCTCATAATGTGTTGCGTTATTGAAGCAGGGATAACGAGGTCTGCATCCAGATAAGGCAGACCTCTTTTTCTCGTGATCAAAAAAATCTCTGTCTTATGGAACGAATGACTGTCGCCATTCATTGATCCCGTAAGAATAATAGGGGAAAAAAGATGGCTGATACCTTCCAGACCCAGATCGTTGCTATCCTGCCGAAGCTTCGCGTGCAGGCTCTTGCTCTCACCAGAAATCGTGCCCAGGCAGAAGATCTGGTGCAGGATGCTGTATGCAACGCTCTTGGAGCTCGTGACAGCTTTATTCCCGGAACAAATTTCGCGGCATGGATGCATCGGATCCTGCGGAATCGCTTCATCTCGGATCTGCGCAAGCGCAGAGCGACGACGGACATTGATGACCTTCCTGGGGACATGCTTTCCAGCAAGGCCGACCATGAAGATCGTCTGGCTGTAAAGGATCTGAGTTTTGCTCTCGCGCGCCTGCCTGCTGACCAGCGTGAGGCGCTGGTCTTGGTGGTGTTACAGGGTATGAGCTACCAGGAGCTTGCTGAAGCGACTGGTTGTGCGGTAGGAACGGCCAAAAGCCGTGTTTTCCGTGCGCGCCGCCAGCTTGAAGCCTGGATGATGGGAGAGTTGCCTGAGAGTGATCGTCTGCGTCAGCAAGCGATGGCTTTGCGCCATGAGGTTGAAGAGCGCCGTAAACATTTCGATAATCGTCCTGTGGTAACAAATGCCGCAGTCGTGTAAGAAACTGGCGGCGCTCCGAGAAATGAAGTGTTAAACGGGGAAGGTTCTGCTGTATGAATGGCGATAGCTTCCCGACATCATGCCTGGAATCGTCTGAATACCTGCCGGGGTGGTTGTCGATGTCAGCCAGAAACCGAAAATCCAGTTCTTCCGCAAAAAGCGGAAAGAAAGAGGACGACGCGTTCGATATCTGGCTGAAGCGTGGCCTTCATCAGCTTTTCGACGATGTCGCGAATGAGCCTATTCCGGAAGAGCTTCTTCGTCTCCTTGAGGAAGATGAGGATGATCAGTGAGAGAGTGCGGTCTGTTCGTGTCCCCATGTGATGCTGGAGGGATGTGAATGGGTATGTGTGCTTTTATCGTCATGTCCCGTGTCCTCTCCGAGAAGGTCTGTGTGTTGGCTGACGGTTGCCTTCTGATAACACGACACAAAACGTAAAATGACGGGAGATGGTCCTCAGCCCGGCTGGCGATCCTATCGTTTTCTGGTTTCCTTTCTGATCGGTATCGCAGGTCTGTTCGACTCGGTCAGAAGCCGGATGGTTATTGTCATCATGGGCTCTGTGCTGCCTGTCGCCGCGCTTGGAAGTGTGGTCATCTGGCAGGATTATATCCGCCTTAATGAAGCAGGTATCCAACGCGGCAAACTGGCGTTTTCAGAACTCGAAAAGTATCTCGACGGCGAAACATTTCGTACTGTTGCGATGTTGCAGCAGATTGGACAGGCTGCTGATGATAGTTCCCTCCGCAATCTGCTGCTGCTTGCTCAGGCGGCAAGCAAGGGGCGTTACTGTCTCCTTGCTGTTATCGATGGGAAAGGAGGCTTGCAGGATGTTCTGACCGGCTCGGATTCTGCTGACGGCAACTGTCTCGACATTGCCCGCAGTATGACGCCTGCCAAACAATCTGCCCGGCTGTGGGTGTACGGGGGGCACCCCTATCTGAAGATTGTTCAAGAACTTCCGGCAGCCGATAGTGACGACGAAAAACGTTTTCTGGTGGCGATCCAGCCGATCGGCTGGGAACCGGGTTTATCGGATGAGGCGTCCTCATCCCATGATGGGATGGAAAAGGCCTCTTCAAAATCCCTGTCAGCCTGGTTTGTCATGGACGACAAATCGCTGGTGTCGGTTTGCCCGCAATGTGCCTGGATGGCTCCCATTGACATGACGGTCAGTCAAGCGGCGATCGAAGCCCGCCATCGTGCTGAACAAAGGCGTATTGTGGAACGTAGGGCCAGCCGGTCCTATGTTTATGGTCCTGTTGGTCAGGCTGATTTTGCTCTCATTGAAGTTCGGCGGCTCCCGGAAGAAAAACGTGCACTTTTCCTGCTGTTTGGCTGGATTGCGATGGTTGCTGTCCTGCTGCTTACGGGTTTGGTCGGGATTATGGTGGCGGGCCAGAAGCTGGTTATCGAACCCCTGAACCAGTTGACACGGGATGTCGAAAGCTGGCTGAAGAAAGGAAAGTTCGAGAGTGTGGCGGATTCCTCCTGTATGCCGCGGGAGTTTCGCAAACTTTCCGGTGCGTTCGGGACTGCGACGTGGCGGCTGGCCCATCGTGAAGCCGAACTGGAAGCCGCATTGGAACACCAGAAGCGGCTGGTGGCGGAAATCCATCACAGGGTGAAAAACAACCTCCAGATTGTCGGCTCTCTTCTGAGTCTGCAGGCTAACCGGGTGTCAGACAGCGATACCCGTGCGGCGCTACTGGTCGCCCGGAACCGTGTGAGAATTCTCTCGATGCTACAGCGTCATCTCTATGTTGGCGACGAACTGGCTGATTTGAGAATGGCCGAGTTTCTACCCATTCTGATACAACAGATACAGCAGACCACACCGGATGATGTGCGTAGTCGGGTGACGATTGAAGAGGAGGCGGGAAATGTTGTGCTTCCGCCTGATCTGGCGACTCCTGTTGTGCTGATTATCTCCGAAGCGTTGCAGAATGCTCTGCATTATGGATTCCCGACAAGCCGGACTGGAACTGTGCGCGTCTCTCTTGCCCGGAAAGAGAATATTCTGACGCTGATGGTGGAGGATGACAGTGAGAGCACCGCCGCTTTGCAGGCGGGTCTTGATGAAGGCGGGCTTGGTTTGCAACTGGTTCGGGGATTTGCAAGACAGATCGGCGGAACCCTCCGTATCGAGGAACAGGACGGGTTGCGTGTTATCGTGACCTGTCCCGTAAAACAGGCGCGACGGGAGGACGGCGGGAAGGAGCCTCCAATTCCCGGAATGCGACGCTGACACGTCACATGCCCTCTGTTTCCGGAGCCGAGTCTTCGGTATAGGGGCCGCATGAGTGAGAGTAAGGCAGCCATAAAGGCCTGGACCAAGACGCAGGCGCGTCTGGGACTGCGTGCGGTGCGTCCGTCCATTGTTCTGGGCATTGTTTCCAGTCTGACGGGAGCCGCCCAGTTCTGGTGCGTGGCCAATATCCTCGGCCCGGCGCTGACAGATTTCGTGACTCCTTCAGGCCATGGCGCAGGAACACCGGTTCCGGTCTGGCCTCTGCCTGCTTTTGTCTTCCTCGCGCTTCTTCGTATCGCAATCAATTTTCTCAGTGAAAATGCCTCCGCGATGGCAGGACGACGCGCCCGTAGTCGCTTGCGGAACGAAGTGCTCGGCTCAATCGTCGGGGCTGGCCCTGCCGTGCTGCGTCATGCGCATAGTGGTGCTCTGGCGGCGCTGGCGGTCGACCGGATCGAAGCGCTGGATGGCTACTTCACCCGGTGGGCTCCGGCTTCCGTGCTGTGGGTGGCCTCGCCGTTCGTGCTGGCCGTGCTGACCGCGTTCGTGCAGCCTCGTGCAGCCTTGATTCTGGCGCTCTGCGGTCTCTTCGTGCCGTTCGCGCAGGCGCTGTTCGGCATTGGCGCCGCTGTCGCGTCCCGCAAGCAGTTCCTCGCCATGACCCGGCTTCAGGCCCGCTTTCTGGATCGCATGCGCGGCATCGCCACCATCGTTCTGGCGGGCCGTGCGGACGATGAGGCCCAACGTCTCGGGCAGGCTGCCGATGATCTGCGTAAACGGACAATGAAAATCCTGCGGGTGGCGTTTCTGTCTTCCGCTTCCATCGACTGCGCCATGATCGTTGCGCTCATCCTGATTGCACTGATCGACGGACGGCATGTTCAGGCCGCCATTCATACGACCGATGCCGCGACATTCCGCTCAATGGTAACGGCCAGCCTCTTTGCGCTGCTGATTGTTCCGGAATTTTTCGCGCCTCTGCGTGGGTTGGCGCTCGCCTATCAGGATCGTGCGCTCGTGCAGGGAGCCGCCGAAGATATTCTGGCGCTCCCGGCAGAGGTTGCCGCCACGGGCGAGACACATCAGCTTCGCGTGGCGGCCAATGACGGCGTGGCGATCGCGTTTGAAAATGTTTCGTTTGTCTGGGATGAGGCACGCGGGCGGGCGCTGGACGATGTCTCGTTCTCGGTCGCAGCCGGAGAAACCGTGATTCTTTCCGGTCCATCGGGAGCAGGCAAGTCCACGGTGATGGAACTGCTGTTGGGCTTCATCAAACCGACTTCCGGACGCATTACGTTCAACGGCGTCGATATGCAGACGATCGCCCCGACAAGTCTGATGCGCCTGATCTCCTGGATCGGACAGCGACCGATCCTGTTCGCAGGCTCATTGCGGGAAAATATCCTTTTCGCCCGACCGGACGCCACCGAGGAAGAACTGGAACAGGCTGTTCACGCAGCTTCTGTGGACCGCTTCCTCGACAGTCTGCCGGACGGAATTGAAACCATGATCGGCGAGGGCGGGTTTGGTCTGTCCGGTGGGCAGGCGCAACGCATCGCGATTGCCCGTGCCTATCTGAAGAACGCGCCGGTTCTGCTGCTGGATGAGCCAACGGCCTATCTCGATCCAGTGACGGAAGGAGATGTTTTCGAGAGCCTTGAAACATTGGCTCAGCATCGCACCGTAATTCTCGCCAGTCATTCGACGGCGCTTCAGGTGTTTCAGGGACAGAGGATCGAACTGTCAGAGGGCCGGATTGCCGGTGCCGGAGGAGAGGCAGGATGAACTGTTCTCCAGCACATGAAATCGGCATGAGAGGGGACTGTTCATGAGCCGACCATCTTCCCGGGATGTGACTGCGCGCGAGCGGGCCGACCGTGACGCCCTGATCCGTATTGTCGAAGTCTGGCGTCCGCATGCGGCGCGTCTGACCATGGGGCTGGTGCTTTCGCTGCTGGCCGTTCTTGCCGGGCTGGCTCTGATGAGTAGCGCTGGCCTGCGTTTCGCCGGGGCTGCGCTGGGGATGGTGCTTGTCACCGCCACATCGCTCCGTGTGCTGGGTCTGGGGCGCATCGTTCTGCGCTATTCCGAGCGTCTGTATGCCCATGACGCCATGTTCAGGGCGCTTGCCACCTTGCGGGTGTGGTTCTTTCGGTCCTTGGCGCAGGGTGCGGCAGCTGGTCTGGGCTTTCGGCGCGCGGGCGATCTGCTGTCCCGGCTTGTGTCGGATATCGAGACACTGGACGGTCTTTATCTCCGCCTTCTGCTGCCGCTGGCTGGAGCCTGCCTGACATTCCCCGTTCTGGTGCTGGTGATCTGCAATACCAACTCATTGTTGGGTATCCTGATCGGTATTCTCTTTGCCCTGTCGGCTTTCATCATGCCGCTCGCTGCGGCTCGACTGAGTCGCAAGGAAGGGACCGGTCTCAGCCACGCACAGGCGGCGCTTCGCGTTGGTGTGCTGGACCTTGTCAGCGGCATGCGCGAAATCCGGGCTTTCGGCGCTGGACCGCGAATTATTGATCAGGTCAACAGCGCGACCAGCCGTCTACTCACGCGTCAGGCCCAGCTCTCGCGGCGCATGGCGTTTGTCGGCGCGCTGTCCAGTGTCTGCACGCAGACAGCCCTGCTTCTCCTGCTGGCCGCCATTGCGGGTGTCGGGTTCGATCGTATCCCCGCCGTGCAGGGTGTCGGGCTGATGTTCCTGACCTTCGCCTGTTTTGAAGGTGTGTCGGGTCTTACCCGTGCGGGCATGCTGGCCGGAAATATGGGGGCTGCGGCGCACCGGGTGGTGGCGATTGCCGATGAGCATCCGCGTCCTGTGCAGACTGTGCAGCCGGCGACCGTGATGCCTACCCATTTCGACATCGCCTTCGAGCATGTTGCGTTTCACTGGCGGGCTGATCGCCCCGCCGTATTCAGTGATTTCTCCCTGAACATCCCGGCGGGTAGCCGGGTCGCGCTGCTGGGGCCTTCGGGCGCAGGGAAATCCACGTTGGCGGCACTGCTCCTCAAGGCGGCTTTCCCTCAGGAGGGAAAGATCCTGATTGGCGGCGTCGACATCGCTGCTCTGCCAGATGTCTGGCTCCGTCAGCACATCGCATGGCTGTCACAGGCGACGCATCTGTTTGATGACACGATCCGCAATAACCTGCTGCTTGGCAGGCCAGATGCGGATGAGGACGCTCTGTGGAAAGCGCTTGACGAAGCGGCTGTCGGTGACTTCGTACGTACGCTTCCTGACGCGCTCGATACATGGCTCGGCGAAGGCGGCGTCAAGGTGTCGGGCGGGCAGGGGCGTCGCATTGCACTGGCGCGGACCTTGTTGTCTGAAGCGCCGATCCTTGTTCTGGACGAGCCTGCAACGGGTCTCGACGCCCAGACCGAGCAGGACTTCTTCCTTACCCTGAACCGCGTTGCGCAGGGGCGGACTGTGATCCTGATCGCCCATCGCCTGACCGGGGTTGAGCAACTCGATCATGTCTGGCGTATCGCTGGCGGGGAAGCGGTCCCGGTATAAGCCGGGGACGATATCTCCCCGGCGGAGAGCCCGCTTACGCTCTTTTGTTGACCTTCTGCTCTCGCGCAGGCACGAGAAACGAACTCGGCCAGTCTGACGTCAGGACGGCTCCGGCCCATCAAATCGCGAGGAGTGGATCATGCGTCGTCTTTTTTCTGTTGTCAGTCTTTGTGCGCTAGCCGCCTGTGCCGATCAGGGACCGGGACGGCAGTATGTCGTCTTTTTCAGCCAGGGTTCATCGGCGCTCGACGACACTTCGCTTTCGGTCGTGGAAAAGGTTGCTGAAAAAGCGAGACATTATTCCGACAGGGTCGTGGTTGTGGAAGGCTATGCCCGCCAGAATGGCGATCTCTCCACGGAATCGCTTCTTGCTGTCCAGCGGGCCAAGGCCGTGTCGCAACAGCTTATGGCAGACGGCGTTTCTCCAAAGCGCATTCGTGAAACAACCCGGCCTCCTTCCAACGCGCAAGGTGTCGTAGGCTCCCGTCGTGTCGAGATAGAACTGCTCGCTCAGTAAATCCGCCTATGCTGGAAAGGCCCTCCTTGTCGGAAGACGAATACAGAGACAGCGGTTTCCCTTCGAAACCGTCAGGACCCGCAGGAGGGCGTGACCGTTTCGTCGGGCTGTCGCCGCGTGAAGTTCTTCATCGTGTTTTCGGCTTTCCGGCCTTTCGCGGGTTGCAGGAGCAGGCCGTCGACCGGGTGATGGCGGGGGAGGACACGCTCGTCCTCATGCCGACAGGTGGCGGAAAGAGCGTCTGCTATCAGGTCCCCGCGCTTTGTCGCCCCGGTATGGGACTGGTGGTTTCACCGCTGATCGCTCTGATGGACGATCAGGTGGCGGCGCTGCGACAGCTTGGCGTCAACGCGGCGGCTTTGCATTCTGAACTGGATGGAGACGAGGCTTCCCGTATCCGGGGCGACCTCTTCAACGGACAGGTCGATATTCTCTACGTGTCGCCGGAGCGGTTGCTGTCTCCCGGCACGCTGGATCGTCTGTCCCGTCAGCAGATCTCTGTCATCGCGATTGACGAGGCCCACTGTATTTCCGCATGGGGACATGAGTTCCGTCCGGAATATCGGGCGCTCCAGTCCTTGCCGGAGCATTTTCCGGGCGTGCCGCGTATCGCCCTTACGGCGACGGCAGATCCACGAACTCGTAATGATATCCTCACGGCTCTGGCTATGCCGGAAGCGGAGGTTCTGTCTGCCAGCTTCCACCGCCCGAACCTGATGATTGCCGCGCGCCCCAAGGGCGGCGAGATGCGACAGCTTGTCGATGCACTTCAGAAGCACCGCAGCGACGCCTGCATTGTCTATTGCGGATCGCGTGCCCGCACGGAGCGGATCGCGGCCTCCTTACGCGAAAAATCCTATCCCGCCTGCGCTTTCCATGCCGGTCTCTCGCCGCAGGAAAAGCGTGCCGCCCTGCACCGGTTCCGGTCAGGCGAACCGATTGTCATCGTCGCCACCATTGCCTTCGGCATGGGGATTGATCGTCCCGATGTAAGGACGGTGATCCATCTCGACATGCCCGCCTCGCCGGAAGCCTATTATCAGCAGATCGGTCGTGCCGGACGTGACGGATTGCCGTCCGACGTGCTGCTGCTCTACGGCGGTGAGGACATGAGTCGCGCCCGTTACTGGCTGGATCAGTCCAACGCGCCCGACAGTGAAAAACGCATCATGCGGGGACGGCTGGAGGCGATGATCGCCTTCACGGAAAGCACATCCTGTCGAACCCGTGCGCTGCTGGCCTGCTTTGGCGAGAGCATGACCGAGCCGTGCGGACACTGTGACAATTGTCGTACACCGGTGCCGACTTTCGACGGCACGCAGGCAGCGCGGATGTTGCTGTCCGCCATTTATCGCACCGGCCAGCGTTATGGCGCGCTACACGTGATCGCTGTTCTGCGTGGCAAGTCGTCTGACAATATCTCGCGGGCGGGTCATGATCGTCTGTCGGTCTGGAGGATCGGCAAGGACAAAAGCGAGACATTCTGGCGCAGTGTGGTGCGGCAGCTGATTGCTCGCGGCGCTCTGGTGACAGGTGATGAGCATGGCGGCCTGCGTCTGAACGAAGAGGTCGCTCGTCCGATCCTGCGTGGTGAGGAAGAGGTGCGGTTGAGAGAGGATGCTGTCGAGGCCTCTGCCCGAAACAGCCGATCCACAGGGCAGGGTGATTCGATCGCCGATCAACTGACAGAGGATGCGCGGGAACGTTTCAACGCTCTCAAGCGTTGGAGGCTTGCTGAGGCGCGGGAACAGGAAATTCCGCCCTATTACATTTTCTCGGATGCGACCCTTTGCGAGATTTCGCTTGAATGTCCTGGCACACTGGACGAGCTCAGTGATGTCAAAGGCGTCGGAAGCTCCAAGCTCACCCGCTATGGTGAGGCGGTTCTGGAAGTACTTGAAGACCTTGATTCCGGAAGGTGAATATTGTGTCTGAGGCCCGTGGAGATGTCGGTGGAGACGGTTCCCGTACGCAGGCGCGTCATCAGGCGATTATCGCGACGGTGAAACGGCAGGGGTATGCCTCGAACGAGGAGCTTGCTCGTCTGTTCGACGTGGCCGTGCAGACCATCCGGCGGGATATCCGCACGCTTGATGCCGCCGGGGAGGTGCTGCGTCACCACGGGGGCGCCAGTGCGCCATCTTCGGTGGAAAACATAGCGTATCCACAAAGACAGATTCGTAATCGCAGCGAAAAGGATGCCATCGGAGAACTGGCCGCAGCCGCCATTCCTGATGGGGCATCACTCTTTGTGAATATCGGCACAACGACAGAAGCGTTCGCCCGTGCGCTGGCGAGTCACAAGGGTTTGCAGGTCATCACCAACAATCTGCACGTCGCCACCCTGCTGGCAGGCAGCGAAGATTGTCGGGTCGTGGTCACTGGTGGCACGGTGCGTGTGCGGGATGGCGGGATTCTGGGGCCGGATTCCCTGACCATGCTCAGCCGGTATCGCGCTGATTATGGCGTGATCGGCATCAGCGGAATCGACGAGGACGGAACGCTGCTGGACTATGATGCCGAGGAAATTCGCGCATCCGAACTTATCCGCGCCAATTCCCGCAAGATTTTTCTGCTGGCGGATCACACCAAATTTGGACGCCGGCCATTAATGAATGCGGGCAGTATTGACGGTGTGACGGCCTTTTTCACGGATCGGACGCCGCCGGCTCCAATTTGCGAAATGCTCGCCGCTCATGATGTCGCGCTTGTTCTTGTGGGTGATGATGTTCGGAAGCGAACACTTTAGGTGGTGTGCCATTGAGTGATGGAATTGTGGCGATTTTTTGCAGAGTCCTGTCGCGATTTTTCCGTTGCCAAAGAGGTTCGTGTTCGGATACGAAAATACCGATACATTTTTCGAACAACAGACGGGACCGATGAAGATGGCTGCAGCCGACGACTCCTCCACCGTATATGATCTGCTTATTGTAGGCGGCGGTGTTAACGGAACAGGTATCGCGCGCGATGCATCGGGGCGTGGTGCGTCCGTGCTGCTGGTCGAGCAGGATGACCTTGCCAGCTATACCTCTTCCGCCAGCACCAAGCTGATCCACGGCGGCCTGCGCTATCTGGAATATTACGAGTTCCGCCTTGTGCGTGAAGCGCTGATCGAGCGTGACCGACTGCTCTCCATTGCGCCGCACATCATGTGGCCGCTGCGTTTCGTGCTCCCGCACTCCCCGGAGCAGCGCCCGGTCTGGATGATCCGTCTGGGTCTGTTCCTGTACGATCACCTTGCCCCGAAGATGAAGCTGCCCAAGTCACGGGCGCTCAATCTGAATACGCATTCCGCCGGTCAGCCGCTTCAGGATCAGTACAAGAAAGGCTTCGTCTATTCCGACGGCTGGGTGCAGGACAGTCGCCTTGTTGTGCTGAACGCGATGGACGCCGCCAATCGTGGCGCGGACATCCGCACCCGCACGCGTCTGGTTTCCGCACGTCGCGTCAACGGCATCTGGGAAGCCGAGATCGAGGACATGCGTAAGGGCGGCACAAAGACCGTCCGCGCCAAGGGTGTTGTGAACGCTGCCGGTCCGTGGGTCGCACGTCTGCTGGCCAACCAGCTTGACCTGCCGAATTCGAAATCCGTGCGTCTGGTCAAGGGTAGTCACATTGTCGTGCCGCAGATTTTTGACGGTCCGCAGTGCTACATCTTCCAGAACCCGGACAAGCGTATCGTGTTCGCCATTCCGTATGAGCAGCGCTTCACGCTGATCGGCACGACCGATGTGACATGGAATGAAGAGCCGGGCCTGGTTCAGATTTCGCCTGAAGAGGTCAAGTATCTTTGTGAGAGCGTGAACCGCTACTTTAAGGAAGATGTCAAGCCGAGCGATGTGGTCTGGAGCTATGCCGGCCTGCGTCCGCTCTATGACGATGCTGCGGCCAATGCATCGGCCGTGACGCGTGACTATGTGCTGGATCTTGATAACACGGATGGTGCACCGCTGCTTTCCATCTTCGGCGGCAAGATCACAACTTTCCGTAAGCTGGCCGAACACGCGCTTGAAAAGCTTGCGCCGGTTCTGCCTGCCGTGGGAGGCTATTCTTGGACGGCGGATGCGGCTCTGCCCGGCGGTGATCTGGGGACGGGAGGCTTTGAGGCCGCTCTGAACCGTTTCCGTGACGCAGCTCCGTTCCTGTCCCTGCCGCTGGCATGGCGTCTGATGCGGACCTACGGTATGCGGGCTTATGATGTTGTCGGAACAGCCAAGTCGCTTTCCGATATGGGCGAGGATTTCGGTCAGGGTATGACGGCCAACGAAGTCGACTACCTGATCGCAAACGAATGGGCACGCGCGCCAGAGGATGTGCTATGGCGGCGTACCAAAATCGGTCTCCATATGACCGAAGAGCAGCGTCAGCGTGTGGGCGCGTATATAAAAGAAAAAGTCGGTTAACGACTATCGGAGCACCATGACAGCCCGGAAAAAACTGATCGGCGAACTGATCGCCGAATGTGTTGCGGTTTTCATAATCATCCTGTTCGGTGATTCTGTGGCCGCGATGTACACCCTGTACGACCCCAGCCCGTACAAGACGGCATACTGGGGCGTCTGTATTGTGTGGGGCCTCGGCGTCACGATCGCTATTTATGCGACGGGCGCTGTTTCCGGCACACACGCCAATCCGGCGGTGACGGTGGCGCTTGCCATATATCGCGGGTTTTCATGGGCAAAGGTCGCGCCGTATTGCGCCGCTCAGATTCTGGGCGGCTTTCTGGGCGCAGGTGTGGTCTACACGATGTTCTCACCTGTCATCGAGCATTTTGCCATTTCGCATGGTCTCGATCGTCTTCATGACGGTGCGGCGGCGGGCGTGTTTTTCACGCATCCGGGTGAATTCGTCACACCACTTCACTCCTTCGTGGTTGAAACCATTCTGACAGCCATGCTGGTTTTCGGAATTTTCGCAATTACCTACGAACACAACACCATGGCGCCGGAGGCGAATTCCGGTGCGCTGATTATCGGTCTTCTCGTGGCCGCCATCGGCGCTTCCGCCGGATATCTTGATGCGTGGGCCATCAATCCGGCGCGTGATTTTGGCCCACGCCTGTTCTGTTATTTCGCAGGCTGGGGACCGCAGGCGTTGCCATCTCCGGGAAATTACTGGTGGGTGCCCATTTTAGGCCCGATTTCTGGTGGCGTAATCGGAGCCGGATTTTACCGGACGCTTATCCAGCCTTTCATGCCGAGGCCTGCTGTGGCGGCGTCCTCGATCGAAACTTCTGTCTGACCGTTAAGGAGCTGCCATCATGATCAAACAGGATCGTATTCTGGCGATTGACCAGGGAACCACTTCAACCCGTAGCATTGTCTTTGACATGAACGGACAGGAAATTTCCGTCGCACGACAGGAGTTTCCCCAGT
Organism: Acetobacter aceti NBRC 14818; assembly: GCF_000193495.2. Classification (NCBI taxonomy): domain Bacteria; kingdom Pseudomonadati; phylum Pseudomonadota; class Alphaproteobacteria; order Acetobacterales; family Acetobacteraceae; genus Acetobacter; species Acetobacter aceti. Next base: position 3,136,527 of record NZ_AP023410.1, read on the forward strand.
ATTACCCGCAGTTGGGGTGGGTTGAGCACGATCCTGAAGACATCTGGCGCGATGCGAAAACTACGGCACAGGAAGCCGTGGAACGCTCTGGTGGCGTTGACCGGATTGCAGCCATAGGCATCACCAACCAGCGTGAAACCATCGTCGTATGGGACCGCAAGACTGGCAAGGCGATTCATAACGCCATCGTCTGGCAGGATCGCCGGACGGCGGCCCTGTGCGCCGAACTCAAGAAGCAGGGCAAGGAAGAGCTGGTCGCCAGCCGCACCGGTCTGCTGCTCGATCCGTATTTCACAGCCACGAAGCTCGCCTGGATACTCGACAATGTAGAGGGCGCACGGGCGCGGGCTGAAAAGGGCGAACTGGCCTGCGGCACGATCGACTGTTTCCTGCTGTGGCGTCTGACGGACGGGAAGGTCCATGCGACGGACGTGACCAATGCATCCCGCACCCTGCTGTTCGATATTCATCGGCAGCAGTGGGATGACGAACTCCTTGCGCTCTTCAACATCCCTGCGGCTCTGCTTCCGGAAGTCAAAGACAGCAGCGGCGTTTTTGGTGAAAGCACGCCCGACCTGTTCGGTCGCGCCGTGCCGATCGCCGGTATCGCAGGCGACCAGCAGGCTGCCGTCGTTGGTCAGACGTGCTTCAAGCCGGGTATGGCCAAGGCGACCTACGGCACGGGCTGCTTCGTTCTGCTGAACACCGGCGAAAAGCCGGTGATTTCTCAGAACCGGATGCTCACGACTATCGCCTACCGTGTGAAGGGCAAGACCGCCTACGCGCTGGAAGGCTCCATCTTCGTCGCCGGTGCCGCGATCAAGTGGCTGCGTGACGGTCTTCACCTGATCACGCATGCTTCCCAGACCGACGATATGGCGACGCGCATTCCGCACAGTCACGGCGTTTACATGGTGCCGGGCTTCGTCGGTCTCGGCGCACCGCATTGGGACCCGAATGCGCGTGGTCTGATCTGCGGTCTGACGCTGGACGCTACCGAGGCGCACATTGCCCGTGCGGCTCTGGAATCCGTGGCCTACCAGACGCTGGACCTCGTGGCTGCGATGACGCAGGACGGCGGCGGCACGGCTGACACGCTGCGTATCGACGGTGGCATGGCGGCCAATGACTGGTTCTGCCAGTTCCTGTCTGACATGTTGCAGGCAAAGGTCGAGCGTCCCAAGCAGATCGAGACGACGGCTCTTGGCGCGGCGTTCCTTGCCGGTGTTGGTGTTGGGCTCTGGAACGATCTGGAAGAAGTCGCATCTGAATGGCAGCGCGGTGCGCTGTTCGAACCGCAGATGGAAGCTTCGATCCGCAAGGGCATGATCGACGGCTGGCACGTCGCCGTGCGCCGGACGCTCAGTCAGGTCTGATCTTCTTTTACTTTGAGCCGGAGTCTTGTCCGTTTCCCTTGGGAGGCGGATGAGGCTCCGGCTTTTTGTCGTGCTGATCTGACGGTTATTGTGGTCGGCAGTATATGGGGGCAGGACGAAATCCCGTTATCATGGAACAGCCTGTTCCGATCATGGAATGATATCGTATCGACTTCAGAACCATTATGTTGGCAGGCATGCGACATATCAGTGCATGGAGGTCGCGTGCCCCTGTTGCACTGATAAAAGATGTCAGCGCCACATTTTTATCAAACCTCTAGCGGGATTCGCGGTTCCATACGTGTGGCGCAGTGTCTGGTTGACAGACCTCTTTCCGACATGATCTGCGCACAAGGTGAAAGCGTGGGAGAGAAGGTCTGATCTGGCTGATGGCGTGCTGCATCTCAGGAGTCGAATGTCCGGACAGTCTGTAATCCGGCGTGGAGAGACAGATGCATTATGAAGCCATTGGGTTTACCGTGCTCTTCCGATGCATGCTGCCGGTGACTCAGTTCCAGTTCGTCACCTCTTTCCCATTCCACCGTAAAGACATGCTGTCGCCATGAGAGCGATGCGGAAATTTCTTCAGATGCATGGGTATAATGAATGCTGACATTGTCTTTATGCATAATCTGGCGACCGGATGTGATCATCATTACGATCCCGGCCGCCACCATTGAGATGTATCCAATATGGCGGAAAAGGTGATCATGCAGGTAGCGCAGCAGGTGAGCCATAATGACCGAAGAGAGGATCCCTGCTGTCGCAATGGCAGCACCGACGGTTATAGCTTTGAAGTTTAATAAGTTCAGTATCGCATAGAGAATGATCTTGAGTAGATGCAGCATGATTTCGTTGGCGGCGCGCGTCGCTACGATTTCCTCTTTCCTTAGACCCATTCGGTAATAGAAGCCGTTGAAAATCAGACCGACAGTGCCGGTAAAGCCGGAAATGAAACCGACAGCTCCGCCCAGGATATGTAGCGATACCGGTCGAATTGGTTTCGTAACTGGATCAACAGGGTGTTTTTGGACGATCAAGGGCAGATTGCCGATCAGGAACAGACCGAGAAACAACGATAGATAGATCGGATTCATGCAGCTGAGCGCCCAAGCACCGAGGGCGGCGAACGGTAACGCGGTCGGGGCGAAATGTCGAACGACATCCCATCGGATCGCTTTCCGGAACAAGACGATGCGGGCCGCTGAACTTACGGCAGTGCCAATCGACAGGGCGGCGGGGATCTGGCTGGCCGGCATCACCAGTCCCATGAGTGGTATGAGGATCAGTCCCGCTCCACCACCGGATACGGCACTAAGGCAGAATGCCATCGTGGATACGACGAGGATCAGGCACCAGAGCAGCATTGGTCGTGTAAATTCCGATTTCAGTTCCTGTCCCGAGGGGACCAAGGCGGGCTATCGCGCCGCAAATGCGATTGGCGACGCAGGGCCTTATTCTGGCAGAACGTCATGGTTATGGTCAGCTTACAATCCCCCAACCTTCGTGCACTGTTCTCAAGGTCTGCAACGATCAGACAGATCACTGGTCGGAGAGTTCCATTAAAAACAAACGGTTTTTTAATCCTTCAGATCGGGTGGTTCGCACATTCCTGCCCGGGCCATCAGATTTCCATGGGCCGGGAAAGGTTTTCGTAAAGACCGAACAGGCGTTCAAAATGCTGTTCCATACTGCCGAGGCGCAGGCCCGCAATACGGGCCTCCTTTGAGAGAGCAGAACGGTCCCTCGCCGCCATCCTGAGCACAGCATCGGCCGCATCAGTCGCGGAACCGGGTTTGTAGATTTCTGCCCATTGTGGGGAAGCAAGTTCTCCTGCCCCACCCGCACGCGGCACGATCACAGGGGTGCCAGACGCCAGCGCCTCGGCGACGACGAAGCCGAAGGTTTCCGACGTTGAGCCGTGAAGCAGTGCATCAGCACTCGCTATCATGTCGGCAAACAGCGCCCGATCATCGATGCGACCAGCGATGTGAACATGTTCCGCCAGAGCCGCCTTACGACGGATACGCTCATGTGCAAGCCCGTCGCCAATGATGAAAAGTCCGATTGAACGGCTGGATTGGGCGCGTGTCACAGCCTCAATAAGCATTTCCACCCGCTTTTCCGGATGGTGCCGGCCGGCGATGACCACGAGAAGTCCCTCTGGACCGAGACCGCAAAGCGCCAGCATTTCCTTGCGGAGATAGTCCATGCGATGGGTGGGAGAAAATCTCTGGCTTTCCACACCAAATGGCACGGTATGCAGGTTTTTCAGTCCGTGGTTGGAAAATCGGGCCGCGAGCCAGTGTCCAGCGACGATGCAGCCGTCAAAATGATCGTTCAGGCGGCAGAGATAACGCCAGAACCAGCCGAATAACCTGTCTATCCTGTGTGAAGACAGATGGTTGCCAAGCATTGTCTGCGGATAGACTGCGACCGGATCAGCATGCATGAAAAGCACTCGCCGGGCGGCTCCGGGCCATGTTCCGGCAATCCACCCTCCTCGCCAGGGGGAGGATGCCTCAATGAGGTCGGGTTTCATGGCATCGAGGACACGCCAGACCGGTTCTTTCCGAACGAACATGTGATAATTGGAATCGAAAGGAAGAACGGGACTTTTCAGCCAGATTATGCGTCCATGCCCGCGTCGTTCCACACCGTCTTCAGGGCCGGGAGCGATGACGGTCAGGTCATGGCCGCATTTTTCTGCAGCCCTGAACTTTTCCTCCACATAGGTTCTCACGCCACCGCCCGTCGGCGAATAGAATTCTGAAATATCTACTATTTTCACTGTTATTTCCGGACAATGGCCTCATATCGGGCCAGAAGATCCTTCATGGTTTCGTCCCATGAAAAGGTCAGGGCCCTGATACGGGCAGCTTCACCCATCCGGGCGCGACCGACCGGATCAAGAGCAAGAGTTGCGACATGTCTCGTAAACTCTTCCACATCACGCGGTCTGGCGAGAAACCCGGTAACGCCATCCTTAATGAGGGACTTGCTTCCCGTCGCGTCGGCGCAGACACAGGGCAGTCCGGATGCCATAGCCTCAAGCGTGACATTGCCGAAAGTTTCCGTTTCGCTAGGAAACAGAAAGATATCTGCTGACGCATAGGTTGTGGTGAGGTCGGCACCCTGCTGGAAGCCAAGAAAGATGGCGTCCGGCAACATCTGCTCCAGTTCGGCGCGGGCAGGTCCGTCTCCGGCCACGACCGCACGGACGGGAATATTACGGGCATTAAGCGCCTTTACTACAGATACAAAAATACTGAGCTGCTTTTCACGCACAAGGCGGGAAACAAGAAGAACGACGATATCATCTGGTGCGAGTCCATGCCGGTATCGCCACTCTGCTGAGCGGTTGGCGGGATTGAAGCTTTCCGCGTCAACGCCCCGGGACCATAAAATCAGCTTGCCTTGCTGTTTTTCCGCCACCAGTTCATCAATCATGGACTGGGTTGGCACATAGACTTCACGACATCTGGCGTAATATCTGGAAAGATACCGTTTGAGGGGCGAGATGAAAATCGAGACGCCCGGATAATATTTCAGGTAGGTTTCGTAGCGCGTGTGATAGGACGCAACGAGAGGAATGTTCAGTTTTCGCGCGATTTTCAACGTTGAATAGCCCAGAGGATCTGGCGCGAGAGCAATATGGATCAAATCCGGCTTGAAAGCTTCGATTTCCTCCTGAGGCAGGGAGAAGGCCAGCCTGTATTCACCCCGACCGGGAAGGGCGATCGACGGCACGGGAACAACCGTTCCTTTGTAGTCAAACGCGGGTAGCTTCGAAACAGGCGTGTAGACACGGACTTCCACGCCCTGCCTTTCCAGATAATCGACCAGTCTGTTCATCGTCAGGGCGACACCGTCGCGTATGTAGTTATAGGAACTGGCGATGATCGCCACACGCAGGCATTGGGATTTTTTTTCGGAATAGGGAAAAGCCACGAGTGACTCTGTCTTTTCCGCGAGTGTAGGTTCGGCACGTGGACTGCGTGTCGTCACAAGGTTCATAGAGTCTGGTCACCAGATGAGAGTAAAAATGCAGGAAGGGAGAGAGTATTTGAAAGAAACGACAGTATCCCGTTTCCAGAACCGACATTTATTCCGGAATCTGCACTTTTACTGGGGTAGGGGAGGTATCACTTGTGAAATCTTCTGGCCTCATTATTGCAATAGAGAGCAAGTATTTGAAAGTTAAATTGCCACAACATGCTCCAGTATTTCCAGGAAATGATTAAATGGTTGACCACAGAAGACATGCTGCAATAATGGAATGTTCAACTGACGCGTTATGTGGATTCACCGTCATGACTCCTTTTCCAATCGGTATTTTCGGTTTTTTTTCTATGTCGCTCCACAATGCATAAACGTTGGCTGGCGATACTGCGCTGGCTTTTTCCGGCCATCCTTTTTCTGATGCTTGTCAGAAGCATGTCGAAGATCGGCTGGCTTGAGGTCTGGGAGGCGCGTCCTGAAAATCCGCTTTTCTACCTGCTCCAGATCGTCATCTATGTGCTGTTGCCCGTTTCGGAATGGATCATCTATCGCAGGCTTCTCACGACAGACCGACGACTGACTCCTGCTGTATTTTTTCAAAAACGCTATCTCAACACAATGCTGATCGAATATTCTGGAGAAGCGTATTTTCTTTTCTGGGCGCGAAAAACGCTGGAAATGGATCATAAACGGCTGATGCACGTGATCAGGGATTCGACCCTGCTATCCGGTGCTGCCGGTCTCGTCATGTTATGGATTACTCTGCTGGTTTTCGTTCTTCCGGGCAGTGGTAATCTTCCGGAATTCCTGACGAAATGGCAGCGTCCGATGCTGACAGCGGCGCTTCTACCGGTCATTCCGTGTCTCGTTATTGTCTTTGGCGGAAAGCTGGTCACTCAGATGACGCATCGTGAAATGGCATGGACGTTCTTCATGCATCTTGCGCGGAGTATCATCAATTTTCTGCTGGAAGTATTAGGCTGGTGGCTGTCTGGTGCCCTGCAGGAACTGACACAATGCTTCGATTTCGTCGCCATGCGTTTCGTTCTGTCCCGCCTGCCAGTCGTTCCAGGAAAGGATCTGATTTTCTTGGGCGCAGGTCTGGAGATGTCGGGAGTGATGGATCTGTCGCGCCCCCGTGTGGCGGCAGTCCTGATCATCATGACCATCTTCCCGCAGACCGTAGACTTTCTACTGGTCATGATGACACGGCTCAGGAGCGCATTGATGAATTCAGGGCGGCGTAGGCGCGGGCATAGCCCTGACACATTGTTTCAACCCGACCCTGATCTTCGATAAAGGCCCTGGCGTTGCGTCCCATGCATGCAATCGTATTTCTGCTGCTGACAAGCAGGGATATCTGGATCGCGATTTCCTGAACGGTGCGATGTTCCAGAAGCCAGCCCGTCCTGCCGTGCTGCACGATTTCGGGGATGCCGCCGCCCCTGAAGGCGAGAACGGGTCGTCCCATCGAAAGAGCCTCCATGACAGATAGTCCAAGCGGTTCATCGAGCGATGTGTTGACGGCCAGATGACATGACGCGAGGACAGGCCGTGGATCAGGCTGATAGCCCAGAAAAATGACCCGGTCCCGCACGTTGAGGGAGGTTGCAAGTTTTTCGAGCGCTGGCCGCGCGCTGCCGTCTCCCGCGATTTTAAGATAGACGCCTGGCACGCGTGCCACGGCCTGAATCAGCAGGTGAGCGCCCTTCCAGGGTTCCAGACGGCAGACAAGGGCAAGTGTCAGAGGAGCCTTGGCGGAAAGCGGAGGTACCGGCGTGAAATACCGGGTATCGACGCCGTTGCGGATGACATGCAGATGTTTGCGCATAACCGGTAAGCGTGTAGCTACAAAGCGCCTTACATAATCGCTGACGGCGACAACACTGTCCGTATGACGCAAGGCCCAGTTTCTGTAGAGCGCGCAACTGGCATCAGTATAGTGCTGGACGCCATGCTCCGTTCTCAGCACCGGAAGCCCCAACCGTCGCGCCGCTCTGACGCCGATGATATGGGAGGCGTAGGTATGCACATGTACGATGTCGGCCTTTTCTTCATGCAGAACATTTTCCAGCCACTTGACGTCGCGTGGACCAAACGCGCGCCACAGATAGGATAACGGATCGGCACGGATGACGCCTTTATCCCTGATCCTTATCCCATGCCCTGCGAGCATAGCCCGCAATGCCGGATTGGGCGTCATCAGGGCTACAGCATGCGTTGCTTCGCTCTCGGCAGGACGGGTCGCCAGATCCACCAGCAGGCGCTCTGCTCCTCCAATCGCGCCGGCGACAACGACATGGACGATTTTGCGGGAAGAGGTCACAATATTTCCTTTCCTGCCAGATGGAGCAGAATGGACTGTATGGCGGCAGCATGGGGACGCGCGTCGAAATGACGTTCGACCCGCAGCCGCGCAGCCAGACCACGGCCACGCCATTTTTCACGGTTGGTCAGAGCATCATGACAGGCGCGTGCCATGCCGTCAGTGTCCGGAGGAGTGCCACGAAGAAGCACTCCCTCCCGAACGTTTCTCACCATCTCTCCAATACCTCCCATATCAAAGGCGATGACCGGCTTTTTCATGGCCATTGATTCCAGAACCGACAGGGGAAGAGGGTCCGGATAAATGCTCGGCACCACCGCGACATCGATATCGGCTAGGCAGGGGCGCACATCAGACCGAAAGCCCACGAAATGCATGAAACCCTCCAATCCGAGAGACCGGACTTTTTCACGGCATAGGGCAAGATGATCAACGGGAGAGTCCTGCGGCGTATCGCCGATCACGACAAACCTGCATTGCGATGCGGCGTCCGCTCCAAGAGTCACGAACAGGGATCGCGCCACCTCGATTAGTTCGTAAAAACCTTTATGCGGAACGATGCGGCCATGCGCGCCGAACAGGATGATATTGTCGGAAATGCCCAGTTCCTCGCGCAGGGAGCCGGTACCGACATTGTTCGCAGCAATCGCCCTGTCGAAAACTTCAAGATCTATCGCGTCATGCAGGATCTCGACCTTTCCAGCACAGGAACTGAATTGCGGTGAGACGGCCTGAGAGACGCAAAGTATCGTCTTTACGCGGGCGGCGAGCCAGCGATGGATCGGGCGAAGAGGGCGGGGCACGGCAGGATAAAAGACATGCCAGACAACTGGGGGCATTCCCGGCAGGGCAGCGAGGAGACCTCCGATAAAACCGGCTGTCGTACCATTACAGAAAATCACATCATAGCGCTGTTTCCTGACATGGGCGACAAGCCGGACCATGCCCAGAAAAGCGCGTCCGATATTGCTTGCCGCACGCACACAAAGCAGAGGCAGTGGAGCCTCGAAATCCTGACGTGTCATGGCGCGTGAGAGGGGCTGGACAAGGTTCTCGAGTATGGCTGGCTCGATGATCTGGGTTTCCGCTGCGTTCCATTCCCTGATCCGATGACTGACAAGGTCTTCGCGGGGCAGCATGACGCTGCGTCTTATTCTGTCCGGATCAAGATATTTCAGAATATTCAGAAGCGTCTGCCCAGGCCCTCCATTGCGTGACGTATCGTTGATGAACAGCACATGCGCCCGGGAGGATTTTTCCGGGAAAGGGGAATTCCTGGTCATCGTCTCTGTCAGCTTCGGCCTGTGATGCGTCCGTCGGACAGCGGGAATGAGACCAGAACGCGCAGGCCGGGCGCGTTGTCTTCCAGAAGGAGAGAGCCTCCAAAGCGTTCAGCGATGGCTCGGGCCAGACTGATGCCAAGTCCGGTTCCGGGTGTTGTGCGGCTGCGATCAAGCCGGAAGAACCGTTCCGGCAGTTTGTGCAACAGGGCGGCGGGAACCCCCGGCCCGTTATCGGCGACACAGAGTAAGGCCCGCCCAGCAGTCTTCCTCACCGAGACAGTAATGGACGTCCCCGCAGGGGTGTGAAGCAGGGCATTATCGAGAATATTACTCACGAGCTGCCTCAGCAGCACGACATCCACGTGGATCATAATGTGCCGGACAAGCTCTGCGTCGATATGGTGTTCGCTGTCTTCCGGAGCAGAGCCGAAGATTTCGAGACATTTATTCACTTCCTCCGAAAGATCGACCGCTTCCTGCCGGGTGACGTTGCCGGCGGCCTCTATTTCTGCAAGTTGCAGTAATGATGAGAACATTTCCAGTGAGGCGTCGAGATCTTCGATGGCAAGATTCGCTTCGGATTTTACTTCCATCTGCGGGCCCGAAACGAGCTGTTGCAGCCGGTGTCTGAGGCGTGTCAGGGGGGTGCGCATGTCATGCGCGATATCGTTGCTGACTTGACGGAGGCTCTCCACAAGCCGTTCATTCTGGTCAAGAACTGCGTTGAACATACTGCAAAGATCGTCAAGTTCATCCTGCCCCGCCGCGACGGGCAGGCGTGCGGTGAGGTCGCCTTTCTGTATGGTCTGGACCGCCTGCCCGATCAGCAGCAGACGGCGGCGGACCAGTATGCCCATAAGTAGCCCTCCACCAACACCGCAGAAAACAAACGCGGCGAAGCCCAGAAGGATTGTTTCCAGAACACTTTCATTCAGCGTATCGATTGGAGACGTATCGTGCGCGACAAAATAATAGCCACCATCATCAAGTTTTTCACCGAGCCCATAATAGCGCTGTCCTTTTTCGAGCCCGGGCGTAGTGTCGTCGATCCATCGGAAGCCTGAAACGGGAGGAAGGGTAGGAAGATTGCCTGCCACCACGTGTCCCCTCCTATCCTGAAGCAGATAGCGATAATCCTGATCGGTCACGATAAAGGTTCTGACATTGGGTTCGAGATGAAGAACGTCATGAGGCTCCTGTCTGGCGCCAAAGGCTTCAGATACCTCACTCGTCAGGTCCTGATCGATATTGTGCATAAAAAGGGAGCGCATCGCGCTTCCGAGCCAGAACGTAACGCTGGTGCCAAGGAGCAGAAAAAGCAGGGTGAAGATACAGGCAAGCCGTACGGCTGACAGGCCGGTAACTTTCATCGACTTCACCATGATTTCTCAGGCACCAGGTATTTCGTCTGTCCGGTAGGTGCCAAGCACATATCCTTCGCCTTTGAGCGTATGGATCAGCGGTCCAGACGGATTTCCTGTCTTCTGTCTCAGTCTGGAAATATGGCTTTCAAGAAAATTGCTGCGCACGGGAAATTCTATACCCCAGACAGAGGCGAAGATCATCTCGCGCGTAAGAATTCTTTCAGGATGTTTCATGAAAAATTCGAGGAGTTTGAATTCCTGGGGCTGCAGATGTACGCGACGACCGTCTTTACTGAGCTTTCTGCCCACGACATCAAGCTCCAGATCCTCGAATGTCAGTTTCGTAGCACTGCACAACCTGTTTCCACCTGGCCGGAGCAGGATTCCCGCACGTGCGACCAACTCCCGCAGATCGAAAGGTTTGGCGAGATACCCGTCGGCCCCCAGATTGAAACCGCGAACTTTTTCAAGAGTGCTATCGATTGCCGTCAGCAGAAGCACAGGATCCGACCGTCCGATCCTGCGAAGCTCGCATAGGAGGGAGAGACCATCGAAACCCGGTAACATGCGGTCGAGAACAATAAGATCCCACGGATGCGCCTTCAGCATCTCCAAAGCCTTCACACCGTCGGACACGGAGGTCAGGGAAGCACCGCCGTTTTCAAGGCTGCGGCATATCTGGCTTGCCGTCTGAGGATCGTCTTCAACGACCAGAATCTGGGTTTTCCGCAAAGAGGATTCTGTCATGGGAACCCCAATAGAGAACGATGAGGAGGGTTATAGGTAGGCGGCTGGAGAGCCTCAAGGAAAACACACCGAGATTGTGGTTATTTAACAAACACATCACGCGTTGGAGACTACTTTCGACGTACCATTGCCTGCGTCGAATCGTGGGTCTCAATAGTGCACGGATTGTCTGGACTCATGCTGTCGGCTCTCGGCCTCTCAAAAGATATCGATAACCGGACCATCATACGGCAGGTGGATCTGGGATTGGAAAGAGGGGAAATCGTTGGTCTGCTTGGGCCCAATGGAGCCGGGAAATCCACAACCTTCCGGATGCTGTCGGGTCTGTTGCGGCCTGATCTGGGGTCCATAACGCTCGATGGTTCCGATATAACCGGACTCCCTGTTTATGAGCGGGTGCGGCGCGGTCTGCTGCTTCTGCCGCAGGCCAGCTTCCTGCCTGCGAATCTGTCTGTCAGACAGGCCATGATGATCGTGATGGAAACCCGCATTGGGAGCAGAACCGGATGCCATGATGAAATTTCCCGCGTCCTGTGGCAGTTCGGACTGTCCACGCTGACTGATGAGCGGGTCGCCACTCTGTCGGGGGGGCAGAAGCGACGATGTGAAATTGCAGTCACAATGGCTTGCAGCCCGTCATTTACGTTGCTCGATGAACCTTTCGCTGGCGTCGATCCAGTGAATCTTCTTGAAATGGCTGAGATGATCCGGGATATGGCGGAAACCGGAACAGGGGTTCTGATCACGGACCATAGTGCAGTCGAGCTTCTGAGGCTGGTCGACCGTGCTTATGTTATTCATGGCGGGTGTGTGCTGGCTCAGGGCACCGTAGCCGAGCTTGTCGAGAATGCCGTCGTTCGCAGCACCTATCTGGGTGAGACGTTTCGTCTGTGACGGACGGTGCCAACTGGATGCGGAAGCTGTTTCCGGTGCGGATACGGCTCTTCATGCTGGACGTGACACGCTTCACAGGACTGATCATGCTTCTGATCGAAGCGCTGTTCCTGTCGGAACGTTTTCCAATGGTGTTCCGCGATGTCCTGCGAAATCACGCCGGTCTGCGCGAAGCATGCCTCATTTTTTTTCTGACGGCACCACAAATTTTTGATCTTGCCCTCCCTATCGCCTGTCTCGTCGCCGTTTACAGGGCCGTTCTCCAGATGCGTGAAGGGAGAGAGTTTCTTGTCATGGGAGCAGCGGGCATGGGGCCGTCAGGTCTTCTGGCACCCTGCGCCAGCCTCGCCTTTGCTGCTGCCATCATGTCTTTCCTTGTAGCTGGCATCGTCAATCCTTTGGCGCTTTACGCGCAGCGCGTCGTTTTGTTCAACGCGGAGAGCCTGGCGCTGACTGGAGGCGCCGCGACGGGACAGTTCTATATTCTGAAAAAGGGTGTGGTTTTTGCCCCCGCTGCTCATGAAAAGACGGTTTTTCCAGGACAGAAGAGGCATCTTTTCATTTATGAGCCGAGAGGGGACAGTTGCGTCAAGATTGTCCTCGCTGGGAGCGCCAGATCGACCGGTCGTGAGACAGGGGGTATTCTTCCACTGTTTTTCGACAATGTATCATGGCGTATTTTCGATATCGAACGGAATGCTGTCACTTCCGCCTTCTGTCCTGCCGAGGCCGAGTCATTCATCACGGCGGACAGGCGGATACGGCTGGCAGACCTTCTCTCTTTTGAGCCGCGGGGTTTCGATGGCAGCGAACTGACATCGCCGGAGCTGCTTTACGCGTCGGCCGGATCAGAGCCGCCTGATCTCACCGGGCAAAACCGGATACTGGCGGGACGATTGGGGCGGATGCTGCTGTGTATGATCGCTCCCGCCCTTGCCTGCGCCGCCGTCTGCCTTTCATCCCGACATATGCAGTATGTGGCACTGCCGCTCGCCTGTGGCGGACTCATGCTGCTTGACCTCAGCTCCGAATGGCTCATACACGCCGGCGTCTCCCTTCATGAAGGCGAGGTGATGGGAGCGCTTCTTCTGGTGACGGGGCTAGGATGCGGCTTTCTCATTTTCCTGACGTGGCGCTTGCAGAACGCCCTGTTCCGTCCGCAATTCGGCAGGGCCTGAGGAGATGCGACTGGCGCCTTTCGGTTCCTATACGCGCTATCTGCTGCGGGCCTATCTCCAGCAGGTCGGATCGATCCTTGCTGTTCTCTGGCTTGTGGCCCTGACGATAGACATTCTCCCTCAGATAGGACCCCTGCTGGACAACGCGTCAGATCACCCTGTGCGTGTCGTTCTTTGGTTCTGTGTTTTGAGGAGCCCATGGCTCATTGTCCCGCTGATTCCTTTCGCGACCTTCCTTGGCGTTCTGGCAACGGAATATCTTCAGACACGTTCCGGAACCCGCATACTCATTTGGAATAGTGGCCGTTCCCCGCTGGAGTGTCTTGTGCCGGTTCTTCTGCTGGGGCTTATGCTCGGAGCGACGGACACGATGCTGGATGCCTGGGCAGGACCGGCTTCGATGGCGATACAGACACGGGACAAGCTGGGTCGTGACGGCCAACGGCTGGACCGTTCACAGGCCAGTGATTTTCAATGGATTTCAGTAACCGATGGTCTGTTGCGCACAAAAGTTGTTCAGGTTGATGGCGTTGTCCTGTTGAGAGAACTATCATTTTTCCATTTTGAGGGACCGGAAAAGCTCGTTGAACTGCTGCACGCGAAAGAAGCCCGACAGGAGACAGGCAGTTTTCTCTGGCATGCGACCGATGGCCTGTTCTGGGGCACGGCGGAAGACGATCGAAGTAACGCGCTCATAACCGGCAATATTTTAACTGAAGGGGGTTTTTCAAAGGCGTTTTCAGAAATTGATCTTCATCTGCCAGTAGACACTCTCTGGCTCAGTGTCATCGGGATGGAACCGCAATATGTGCCGTTTGCGATTGTTCGGGCATTAGCGTCTGGGTCTGCGCATGGTTACGATCCTGCCGTCTACCGGACTCGCGAACAGGCTGTTTTCGCGGATACTCTTCTCGTGATAGCGATGGCGGTGACAGCAAGCGTCCTATCGACCGTTCTGTTGACCGGCATCAACACGCTGACCAATGTGACGAAAATTCTTCTCATAGGTTATGCGGCGCATTCGACTGAACGTGCCTTCGTTCTTTTCGGGGAGAATGGAGCGCTATCCGCCTTTCTGGCCGCGTGGTCGGTGCCTGTCCTGCTTGTTGCTGGAACGGTCCTTTTTCTAAGAACCTACAGAGGCGCAGAGTGGGCATGATAACGGTTGGCTGCTGATCAGGGGTTTGACGGTTTTGCCCGATGAGTCGCGTATAATCTGGACGGGATTCCCGCTCTCATGCTTTCACGACACCAATATGCCAAGTTGGGGCAGGCCGGACTTTACCTTCTCCGGCTTCGATCTGAAGGCCGCGGATGTCGCTGAGCGCACGATAAGCCGTACTATTCCGGGACGTATCCACCACCTTGTGCCGAGGCAGTTTCTCACGCTCACTGGGACCGGAACGACATGAGGGGACGTTACGCGGGAGGTTGGATGCCGTCACATCGTCGTTCGACTGGTCCAGCGGCTACACACAGAGCGTCCACACTGCGGACGTGGGACACTTCGGATCAGGAGAGCGGTGAGAATGACTGAACTGGTTGATGCGGAAAAGAATGACGACTTCATGTGAATGGGATAGGCTAATATTGCGAGAAATTTGAGACTGTATTTCTCATGCACGCCCTCAGTATCGTAATGGCTTCTTTTAGCAGAGATCAGAGCGGATGATACTACCTGGAAGCCGTGTCCTGATCAGTGTGCTGACGCAAAGAGCGAGAGCAATGAAACCAAAGGCGAAGGCACCGTCGACCCGCGTGTCCGGAAAGCACGGAATGACAAGGAAAAGAGCGAGCATCACGACGGAAGACAACATGGCCAGCAGGGATATCCGACGTTTCTTTGAAGGAGTTTCCAGCCGCAGGCAGGAAATGGACGCCATCAGGTAAGCGAACAGGATGAGCGTACCGGAAGCACCCAAAAGGATTGTATAGACAGAAGATGGTGACCACGCCGCCGTCAGGATGATGAGAATCTCAAGACCGGCCGTCAGAGCCACGGCGGCTACCGGAACACCGAAACGGCTGGAGCGCGCCAGAGTGGGCGGGGCGCAGCCGAGGTCGGACAGTTCGCGCAGGACGCGGGAGACGACATATTTCGATGAGTTGAGGCAGGACAGCACCGCCAGAAGCGTCATCATGATTGTCGCCATTTCGGCGAAAGGAATGTTCAGATACCGCATCACCAGAAGAAAAGGTGAATGTCCGGGCACAACTTCTGTCCACGGACGCAGGCAGAGCACAACCAGCACTGAACCCAGATAAAATAACAGCACGAGAAAAGGAAGGCGCGTGACGATTTCCCGAATGTTTCGCTCAGGATTTTCACTCTCCACTGACGCCACGAAGGCGATTTCACAACCCGTGAAGGTTTGGACGATCATCGGAATGACAGCGGGAACGGCCCACATACCACGTGGAAACATCCCGCCATGACCAAAGAGGTTGCTGTGCACGCGTTCGAGCGCAGCAGGAGATTCAAACATCCACAGAGCACCAAGCCCGATGAACAGCGTCAGCGTGGCCAGCTTGAGAAGGGAAAGAGCTGCCTCGCTTTCTCCATAAACACGGACAGGCAGGGCGTTCATCAACAGGGCGAAAGCCACCAGTCCGATAGAACCTGTCAAAGGCGGGATGGAAAACAGCTCATCCAGAATCATGCCGCCTGCGACCGCCTGCGCTGCGCCGGTAACGATCCAGAGAAAAGCATAGCTCCAGCCGGTAACAAACCCGCTCCGCCACCCAAGGACCGAGGCGACATGCGTCACAAAGGAGCCTCGTCCTTTATGCTGGATCGCCAGTTCGCCGAGAAGCAGCATGACCATCCAGACGATGGTGCCCGCGCCTAGGTAGGCAAGCAATACTGCCGGACCGGCAGCGGCGATGGTCGCGGAGGTACCGACAAAAAGACCTGCCCCGATCACGCCGCCCACGGAGATCATCGAAACGTGCCATCGTGCCAGCTTGCGTACTGACACAGGCGGCGTGACGACGGAGGGGGTGACTGACGGGGATGGCATCATGAACGTATTATATGTGTCGGACCGACGGGTTTGTCGCCCATGATTGTCACACGATGCATGATGCGCCGATGCGGACGGTAATCATCGACGGCGTAATGCTGGGTAATCCGGTTATCCCAGAACGCGACATCGCCTTCCCGCCATGTCCAGCGGATCTGAAACTCAGGCCGTGCCAGATGACGGAACAGAAATGACAGAAGGGCAGCGCTCTCGTCCTGCTCGATGCCGCAGATTTCCGTGGTGAAGCCCTCATTGACGAAGATGGCACGACGTCCTGTTTCCGGATGAATCCGGATTACAGGATGCTCCACGGGCAGGTTGCGGTTGCGAACATCCGCCCAATGATTGCGTTCGTCAGCCGTTCGTCCGAAGCGGGAAAGGGGAAATGATCGCGTAAAATCATGGAGTGCGGTCAATCCTTCCAGATGGGCTTTCATCTGGGATGAAAGGGCGTCGTAAGCCGCTGTGGCACTGGCCCATAATGTATCGCCGCCGATTTCCGGCAAATGGCGCGCTACCAGAATGGCTCCGAGGGGCGGTGTCTCTGAAAACGTCACATCCGTATGCCACAATGCATTGTCCTTGAGATCGTTCTTGTCAGTATCAAGGACAATGGCTTCCGGCACATCAGGAACCGTTGGGTAGACCGGGTGAACATGCAGCGAGCCGAATGCCTTTGCGAAGTCACGGTGCTGGTGGGGCGTCAGGGTCTGGTTGCGAAAGAAGATGACCTGATAACGGAGAAGTAGATCACGAATGGTGCGGATCGTGTCGGAGGAAAGTGATGTGTTCAGATCCACGCCCTGCACGACCGCACCGATATGTGGTGAGAGTGCGTGTGCTGATACGCGCGCTGTGTTGCTGTGCTGAGAGATATCTGAATAACTATATATGTTAGTTAAATTGTCGTTCTTCTGGAAATTAAGCGATTTTAGTGAAACTTCGTTCACAGCCTGAAAGCTTGAATGGGTCATAGCTAGGAATTCTCCAGATTGAATCAGCCCTCTTTCTCCTGTGGTATCGCGGATATTAGGCCGTCTGTCAAATTAATATAACTATTATATTTAGTTTAATTATTCGTGCAATAACAATATGTTGTCATATTTTTTCATGCTGAAAGGCAGGATGATCTGCCTAAAAATATGATTTCACGAAAAAATATGGATTGAATATGTAGGGTATTCCCTATATTACACGAATGCAATGTGTTTATGTTAAATTAAACTATTTTGTATAGTTTAATGTGACTCTGGTCAGGTACAGCATGTCAATAAAAATTCCCTATTCGTCTCTGGGACTCTGGATTGTTCCTTTTCTGGCCGCTTCACAGGCGCACGCACTGCCACCTTCCATGGCTGGCGGTCATGCTGAGGGGGGGAGACAGAAAAACAGCAAGATTATCCGCCCGATTCAGGCTGGAAAAGGAGAGGATGTTGCCGTGCGTGCTCGTCATATCCTGCGCGCCACGCATGTTGAGCTTGGTAAAAAGGTTATGGAGCAGCAAGTTCCCGGCACAAACCCGTTGAAGGTGCTGGCCCAGTTGCCCGGAGTGCAGTTTCAGTCTGACGATCCGCAGGGTCTCGATACCTATTCAGTCCAGTTATATATGCACGGCTTCGTGCAGAATGAGATTGGTATGAGTCTGGACGGCATCCCGCTCGGTGAGCCGACATTCCGAAATTACAATGGTCTTAATCCACTTCAGGCTATTTCAGCAGAGAATGTGGAGCGTCTGGATGTGACGCAAAGTGCCGGTGCGGAATCTACGCCAAGCACCAATAACCTCGGTGGCTCCATCAATTACATCTCGACGGATCCACGGGACAAAGCTGGCGGACAGGTTGCACAAACCTTTGGTAGCAACGCGATGTACCACTCGTTTTTTCGGATCGATTCGGGGAAACTCAATGACAGTGGAACAAAGTTTTTTGCTTCTTATATGCGTAACGACACAGACAAGTGGAAAGGCGGCGGCGACCAGTTCATGCAACAGGTCAATGCCAAGCTAGTGCAGCCGATCGGGACGCAAAGCCAGGTCAGCGCATTTTTCGACTGGGATCAGCTCCAGATGGTCAACTACCAGGATTACAGCCCGAACTGGCTGAAAAACAACGGATACAATCTCGATAATTTCTATGGCCTGCCCAATGCGTGGAGCAATGCCTATGCCGCATCGCAGGGAAACTATCCGTCCTCTTACAAGAATGTCGCGGACCCGAAGGACGCATCCTATTACGACAGCACGGCGACATCAGGCGACTATTTCGGTGGTGTGACGGCTGATCTGGCGCTCACTGACCGTCTCCGCTGGAAAACGACAGTGTATGGTCATGAGGAAACCGGTCATGGCACGTATGCCAACCCGTATGCCTGCACGGATGCCACGGCTAGTCCATGCCCGGAGGCAGATGACACTATTCGCCTGAATGGCGGCCGGATTTTCGAGCAGGTCCGCAAACCGTTTGTTGAACGCTTTGGTGGCATATCTTCCCTCAGCTACAACATCGCCCATCACGCGCTGTCCGCCGGCGTCTGGTATGAGAACAATCATTACTCCACCGATGCTTATGCGTATCAGGAGCCTCTGCCGGGTGAGGGGGCGCCGCTCAATCCATTCGGTAGTTTCAAGGGGGTGCCGCGACGCACTCTGTGGGCGCAGCAATATAATACGAACACATTCACGGCTTTCGTGCAGGATACGTGGCATCCGGTCAGATCACTGGCCGTGCATTTCGGCTTCAAATCAATATTGAATACGACGCGCGTGGGGGATGGCCAGAACTGGTCCCTGCGTTTTCCCACCATGGCGAGCAGCGAGAGTCTGACGACGGCCAAAGCCTTTCTCCCTCATATCAGCGCGGACTGGATTTTTCTGAAAAACCACCAGATTTTCTTCGATATATCTGAAAATGCACATGCCTATTCCCAGTCAGGATATAATTCCAGCAATGCACCGATGGCCGTATCGCAGGCAGCGTATGATGCTGTGAAGAGCACATTGCGCCCTGAAACTGCGTGGACATTTGCTGCGGGCTATCGATATACAGATCGACTGGTTCAGGGAAGTCTCTATCTCTACCGAACGAATTTCAACAATCGTCTTCAGCAGATTTTATCAAATACAGGGTCTGGTTCTCTGCTTACCAACACAACAGCTACAGTCCAGAACGTCGGAAGTGTGACGATGAACGGCATCGACGGCGGTGTGACGATCACGCCGTTGCCAGGGCTCGCTCTGTTCAACAGCGTCAGTTACAACCACTCCGTTTACGACCAGAATATCACCAGCGGTGGCGCAACCTACAATACTAAAGGCCATCAGGTCGTCGCATACCCGAAGTTTATGTATAAAACGCGGCTTTCCTATGAATGGCACAATGTTCTGGCCTACGTTGACGCGCAATATTATAGCCGACGCAGTTTTGATTATGTTGGTGACTACAAGATCGCTCCTTACTGGATGAGTGACCTGGGTCTGTCTTACACGCTCCACGATGTCGGAGCCGGCGCAGGTCGAGGATTTTCCGTGCATCGACTGATCTTTTCTTTCAACATATACAATCTTGCCAATACGCATTATGTCTCCACCATGGGACAGAATGGTTATACGATGGACAATACCGACGGAAATGCCTTCAATAACCAGTCTATCCTGCTGGGTGCTCCACGTCAGTTCTTCGGATCGATCAGAGCTGAATTTTAAAAATAATTAGATATCGGATAATGATAACGTATCTCAATGAAACCCTGACTTTGGATATGTTACGTGGAGGGTTCTAAAACTTCTTGGTTTTGATGCTGTCTCTATGATTCCATTATTCCGGTTCTGGTCGGAAGAATGGCGATATGAAACAGCTTGGTTTCTTTGATGTTGAAGAGCGTCTGTCTCGACTGAGTGGTCTTGGCGATCAGCTTGAAGACTTTTCCCGGACCGTAGATTTTGAGGCGTTTCGACCTGATCTGGACAAGGCTCTGGCCTATGCAGATGGAAGCAAAGGCGGTCGTCTGCCCTTTTATGCGGTTCTGATGTTCAAAATCCTGGTGATTCAGACGCTGAACAACCTCTCCGACGAACGGACGGAATACCTGATCAATGACCTCCCGTCTTTTGTGAGTTTCCCTGGTCTGGGCCTGTCAGATCGGGTGCCCGATGCCAAAACGATCTGGCTGTTTCGTGAACGTCTGACGCAGGGTAGTGCGATTGAAAGACTGTTTGAGCGCTTTAATGCCACACTGTGGAACGCTGGCTACCTGCCAATGTCAGGCCAGATGCTGGACGCAACACTGGTGCCGGTACCAAAACAACGCAATACCAGCGAAGAGAAGGCGGATCTCCCGGCAGGGCGTATCCCCGAAGACTGGAAAGACAGGCCGGCAAAACTGTCGCACAAGGACAGACATGCCCGATAGACGCTAAAGTTCACTAAAGCGAAGCGGCAGGATGATGGAACGACCCCGTCAATGGATATCGCTATTCCATTCTTTGGCTATAAATCGCATATTTCCATCGATCGGAAAGTTCAGGTTGATCCGAAAATGGAAAGCGACAGATGCGCCTCCAGCGACGGCGCGCTTGAGAGAAGGATTGCTCGACCGCAGCAATACCGCGTCTGATATCTGGGCCGACACGGCCTATCGGTCAAAAGCCAATGAAGACTTCATGGAAAAGCACAGCTTTGTTCCGAAAGTTCACAGAAAAAAGTCTCACCTCAAGCTTATGTCCTGCCACGTCCAGAGATCAAATGCTGGAAAATCCGTCGTCCGATCCCGTGGCGAGCATGTCTTTGCTGATCAGAAATCGCAGACGGGACTGTTTCCCGGACAGTGGGCATTGCCCGTGTCACCATGAGGATCGGGCTGGCCCATATCGTCTACAACATGCGCCGCTTTCTGCTCCTGGAGCGAATCAGCGTCCCAACTTAGAAAACAAGGCTATCACGCTCCCTGCTCTGTCCCAGACGCAGAGCTAAGGTCATTACTCAGAACCATTATGACACGCCCATTGAGCCCAAAATCAGGACATAATCCCTTCAATCAACGGTTCTTCTATCCTTCCGGGTCATTGGGAGAAAAACTTCGAAGGGATCATAACTGTAAGAAACCCTTGAAGGTCGTCCTTTATTGTTTTTGGCTACGCAGAAGCAATCAGCAGAGCAGCAGGCTGGCGTAAGACTGCCAAGAGTAAAATGAATAATCCTGAAAAGTTTTATGCAAAATCAAGCAGGAATCAAAAAAGATCGGTCGTAAAAATCGATGACATTAAGCCGGGATGGAATGACACCGGCAGTTTGGTAGAGATCGGCTACTTTCTGATGAATGGCAATGACTTCATCCGTGACGGAGGGCAGGGCTGTCATCACCATGCGTGAGGAAGACACACGGGCTATGTCCAGTGGCGTGCCGGTATCCCGGGAGAAAGCGAGGGCGCGCTCTTCCTGATGGTTCGCGCCCCATGTAAGGGCCTTTCCAACACGTGACATGAAATCCGTCAGTTCAGCCCGTTTTTTGATAATGGCAGCCTCGCTGGCGATGCCACATTCGACTTCATCAACCAGACCGTGGGCCGTCAGCAGAATACGGGCATGATCTTCAAGTTCAGCCGTTGCGGCATAGGGATCCCAGATCGCCCATGCATCCACTGACCCACTGGAAAGCGCCATTCTTGCATTCGCAGCAGCCAGGGGCACTTGCACAATCTGACCCACATCAAGACCTTCCTGTCGCAGGGCTGCGAGGACCAGAAGATGGCCGGGTGAGCCTTTGACAAATGCGACACGGCGGCCAATCAGATCCCGCATGATGCGGGCCTTGCTGTTTCCGGGCACCAGCAAGGCGTTGGATTTTCCATCCACATGCCATGCCGAAATTGCCTTGAGCGGGCTGCCTGCCGCAAAAGTGAATGTCGCTGTTGCATCACCCACATAACCAAAATCAAGTGCGTCTGACGCAATGGCGGAGATCAAAGGGGCTCCCACGGGGAAGGATGCCCACTGGATACGATACGGTAACTGCTCAAGCTGTCCGGCAGCTCTTAGAAGAGAGCGTATACCTCCCTTCTGATCACCGATGAACAGTGTGGGTCCGACGCTCCCATCTACGGGTCCAGACAATCCGGGTGCTGCCTGTAGTGGCAATGGCAGCAATGAGAGAAAAGATGCACCGAGCACTGTACGGCGGGGGAGAAAAGTCTTCATATTGACGGTCCCACTCAAAAGCTGCGTAGATTGTTTCAGATTTTCTTTTCAGGTTCCTTGTCATCGGATTGCTGAAGTGCGTAGCGAGTGGAAGAAATCATCACCCCCTCTCGCAAAAGACCACCCAGTTGCCAGAAGTTTTTCAGAGGCTCTTCTTTATGGCTATCCCAGCCATAATCTCTACGGATATTTCCCAGAGGATTATTTTTCAACTCTGAACGAGGAACTTCTACACCAACGTAAATGGCGTCTTCCGGACAATACAGTTCACACAGAAAACAGGTCTGACACTGATCCGGTCGTGCGATTGCTGGGGGTTGATCGTTCTTCGCTAGGTCGAGAACATGATCAGGACAGACTACGACACATGCATTGCAATTGTTGCAACGCTCAGAAAGAATTTCTGTAATCACGAAACAACCTCTGCAACGCGAGGTTTTTCCAGATATGGAGTGATCTGGTCCAGACCTCCTGTGATGATGCGGCGCTGGTATTCGGGACTTTGTTGAAAATAGTCTTCCCTTACATGCATGCCACGGCTCTCTTTTCGAACCAGTGCGGAGGCATTGCACCATCTTGCCGTTGCGACCATGGCAGCAGTCTCTCTTGCTGAAACAGCATCCAGATTCCTGCCTTGCAGATTATTCCGTATTTCAGACCATGCTGCATCCAGCAGGGAAGCCGAAGATCTCAGTTTGGTTTCATTTCGCCAAAGCGCCTTGTCCAGATCGAGTATTTCGTTTTGTGCGGTCTGTATTGCGGCTTTATTATCAACAGTTTTTATGGTGTCGGATGGACGCAATCCCGGACCTCCAAGAGGGTTCAGTTTTTCGCTCTGATCGAGTGTCTTGCAACGTTTTTTTGCTTCCCGAGCAGCTCCCGTCCCTGAAAGCACGCCCGAAGAGAGTGCCCATGCGGCGTTCTGAGCTCCACCGCCGCTTGTAGCTCCGGCGATATGTTCGCGTGTTGCGGCATCGCCCGCTGCGAACAGTCCAGGTACGGCCGTGGCACACACGTCATCGATAATCCTGAGACCACCGATTCCCCGGATTGTACCCTCTCCGAACAGTTTGACTTCAAACCGATCCTGAAACATGTCGAGACCACGTCGCTCAAAGGCTGCAACGGTTGCCGGCTGGATCTCCCTGATAACGGCGGGTAGTCCTACCGGTGCTTCGTGAAGATCGGCATAAACCGGGCCAGTTCGAAAGGCATCGGCCAATTTGCAGAGATATTCACGAGGCTTGTCCCAGCCGGGGATGAACAGGAGCTGTCCTTCTGCGTTGAAGTATCGTGCTCCCGTATAAGGCAGCGTGCGTGTGCTCAGCCAGGCAGGAGAAATGGAATAGGAAACACAGAATTCCATTCCAGAAAGTTCTGCACCAGCCTCCACGCCCATGAGGTAGCCGTCCCCTGTGTTGTTATAACTCCCCAGCAAGCCGGACCGAAAGGCGCAGCCACCTGTCGCCAGTATGACGGCACCCGTCCGGGCATTCCATGGTCTGTCATTCAGCCGGTCATATCCTGATACGCCCCCGATTGAGCCATCCTGCCGTGCCAGAAGTTCCAGAACAGGATGTTGATCCAGAATGATGACACCAAGTTTTGTTGCGTATTGCCGTAAGGCGCGAAGATATTCAGGGCCACGCAGGCCTGAGTGAAACGTGCCCCCTTTGCCATCTCCGGCAAAAGGATACCATGGGGCTATTTCCGGAATGGAGCGCCATGTTATATCAATGATACGTTCCATCCAGACCGAGTCTGCCAGTCCAAAAGCAGTCTCCAGCCGGCGTTCTACCGCTGATCTGCGTAAGTCCTGTTCCGGTGGCACCCACCAGTGATTTGGACCGGCTGGTGCGGTGACGCCGCTGGTTCCCATGAAGCCCTTATCCGCGATGACAACACGGGCACCTGTTTTTGCGGCGGAAATGGCAGCCCAGCCCGCAGCCATTCCTCCGCCGATAACCAGAACATCTGCAATGATCGCGTTCATGATGCTTTCCTGTTCGGCAAAATTCAGAAATCTATCCGCGCACTGAGGGAGACCGTTCTTGGATCTCCGGGGAGTGCAGCCATGTTGCCGTATGTTGTCCAGTATCGCTGGTCACCCAGATTTCGCACCATTCCCCTGAAGGTCATATGATGTTTACCGACCGGCATGACGTAATTGGCGCCGATGTCCCATATCCGGTAGGAAGGAAGCGCCAGTGTGTTGGCTGCTCCATCATACATCGAGTCTACGTAACGAAAGTAAGCGTCCAGACTTAGGCCTTCGACATGGGGGACACGGTAATGAAGCTGGGCAGACGCCTGTAAAGGAGCTGTCCCTTCAACATGATTTCCTGTTATCGATACAGAGGCTTTCTGATAAAGAGCAGAAAGGTAGGTAATGCCGCCGGAGAGTGTCAGACGTGGCGTTATGGCGAACGCTCCGTTTATTTCCACACCCTGATAACGCGCCAGCCCGTCCTGCATGTAATAATTCTGTGCATTCGTATAACCAGTGCCGCTATCGAGACGAAATAAAGCTCCCGTCAGGGACCAACGTTTACGCGCAATTTTCACCCCAAGTTCGTAATTTCTGCTCTCCATGGGCGCAAAGACTTCATTCCTGTTGACGTTACTGCTTCCGGCCTGTCCACCGCTCTGCATTGCGCGGACATAGCTGAAATAGACATTCAGTCCTGGATCTATTTTGTAGGTCAGGGCAAAGACCGGTGTCACGGGCGTATTACTATGACTGGCTGTCTTTGTACCATCTGGAGAAAAATCATTTTCATTATACCAAGTATAACGGAATCCAGCGAGGAGGGACCAGTTTCGCCAGGTAACGGTATCACTCAGGAATGGAGCGATCTGCTGGTAGTCAATATAGTGATACAAACGGGAATGATAGAAATCTGCTGGCGTATGACCGGATAATGAGGGAATATCATTGAAGATATTTCCAGTGGAAATGACTGTATTTGTTGTTGCGTTGGCGTCTGTGTCATACAATTGACGTTCCCACGATATGCCAGCAACTATGTCGTGTCTGAATGGGCCTGTATCGACATGACCCTCCGTCACTTCCTGAATCTGATTATACCACCACTGCCTTTGAATGAAGAAGGCATTATCGTGGTAACTTCCCTTGTTGTCCGTCAATGTCATGATTGTGCCTGGAAAATCTTCATCCAGAACGGAATAGCGATATGACAGACGGGAGTGCCAGTCAGGATTGATATCCCAGGTCAGTCCGGCTGTGACCACTTTCATGTCATTCGTTTTCCAGCTTCCTCGAGCGCCCAACTGTGTCCGTCCACTGATGGATGGTAATGAGGTGACATTCGACGCAATGGAAAGCGTATTAATCATGTCTTCCTGAAGAGTTTTCATGAAAAACATGCTGGCGTCCCATTTAAGGGAGTTGGTTATCTTTCCATCAAATGCCAACGTCACACCGTCACGTCGCATTGTGCCGCCATTGAAAAGATTTCCGATTTCATTGACAAAAGAAAAACGATAGCGCAGGCGACCCTGATCTACGAGTGTTCCTCCAGCATCAATCATCTGTCGAAAGACAGCATCGGATCGATAACCTGCTTCCAGCGATACTGTTGTGGCGTCATGGGGCTTCTTGATTTCGAAATTGACCACCCCGCCTGGAGCCCCAAAACCATACATGAAGGCCGAGGCACCCTTGATCATCTGAATGCTTTCGAAATTTTCGACTGGCAGATCGATTGACCAGTATGGAATGGCCAGCCCGTCCACTTTGTAACCATTCAGTGAATCGACAGCCAGTCCTCGAATCTTGAAACTTGCTCCTGATGCCGCGCCATTACCACTGTTGGCAATCGTGACCGAGGAATCCTGAGCAAAAACAGCATTGATGTCAGTAGCCTGACGTGCCTGAATTGTCGCTGCATTGACTGAAGACACGGCAAAAGGGGTATCGAATGCGGAACGGCTCCCTAGAGCGCCACTATTGACGGTATTGCGTAAAGGTCGGCTTACACCACCGGTATGGACAGTAATATTTTCTGATGAAGAGCTTATAATTGACGAAAATTTTCGTTTAATTTTTGATTTATCATCATTTTTGTGATCTTCCTCTTTGGCTTTCGGATAGGCGTGTACTGAAGCGGCAATAAGAGATTCTTCAGGGAAAGCTATTGCAAATCCGGCGAAAACGAAGAACCCAAGAGAGCGCGAGAGAAGAAAATCTTTCTGCAGCATGATGCTTTCCTATAAAAAACCGGGCTGCTCCGGTGAATGTTGTCTGACAGAGACGAGAGGAACGTTTATTCTTCTACATCAGAGTCCCAGATGATGTCGGAGAGTGTTTCCATCGTAATTTCGACGAAATGCACCTCGACGCTGAAGTTCTGGTATCAAAGAGTCGAAAAACAGATCGTCTGAAGCGGGGCAGATGGGAGGAATGATCGTAAAGCCATCCACACCAGTTTCATCCACCCACGATATCATCTGATCGGCTACGGTCGTCGGGGAGCCAACAAAAGAAGGAAACGATAGATCCCGTGCATAGGAGCGTGCTGTTTGTTCCAGTGTCAGCCCGCGTGCTCTTGCCTCAGCAACCAGAGGTACGAACCGGCCACGACTTCCCCGGATTTCGGAATCCAGATCTGGTATCAGTTCATTCTGAGGATACTGTGAGAGATCATGATTCATGCTCCCGGACATGAAGGTCAGACCCGCAAGGGGATGGATGAGAGCATCCAGTTCCGCCTGAAATTCTTTGGCCCGACAGTCAGTTTCTGCAACTATCGGGACACATCCGGGAAGTATCCGCACCTTGCTGGGATCACGGTCTGCTGATGCTATTTTCTGACGGAAATCAGAGACAAAATTGCGTGCTCTGGCAGGTGTTGTCAGAACGGGAAAAATGACCTCTGCATATCGGGATGCGACATCCGAAAAGCGTTCTGAAACGCCTGCCTGAATAAGAACGGGAGGAGCTTCTGCATAGGGAGGGAAAGTGAGAGGGCCCTTTACCTGAAAATGTTGCCCTTCATGATAAATCGGATTGATATGATCCTTGAGTGCATAAACACCTTGTTCCCGGTTACGCACAACGGCATCGGGTTGCCAGCTTCTCCAGAGCGATTGCACCACTTCTATGAATTCTTCTGCCCGTGCATAGCGTTCTGCGTGCTCAAGGTGGTTTTGGCGACTGAAATTACGTGCCTCACTATCACTGACTGATGTGACGGCATTCCAGCCCACTCGTCCATGACTGTAATGGTTGATGGCACCCAGCATGCGAGCAACGTGATAGGGCTCGGTGTAGGTCGTGGAAATCGTTCCTGCGAGGCCAATTCTATCCGTCAGGACGGACAGCGCTGAGAGCAATGTCAGAGGTTCCGGTGATCCGACTGCACGGCTGGTAACCGTTGCTTCAATGGACCCTCCATAATTGCTGTCAATCGCCAGTTTGTCGGCAACAAAAACCATATCAAGCGCTGCACGCTCAGCTTTGCGGGCAAGAGAAGCATAGGCTCTGATGTCCATAGGGTCAGCATGAGAGGATGTGGCATGTCGCCAGCCTCCAAGATGCAGACCAGAAAGAGTCAGAAACAGGGCCAAATGCATTAGAACGCCTCAAAAGAGAATTGACCGCTAATTTCTAATAAAGATAACGCATGTATTAATAACAAGTTTTTCTTTTTTGTGACTCAATATCCTGCAAACTATGATGATTGTTTTCAAAGCAGAATTCTTCAATTTAATATTTCTTGTTATCGGAAGATAAAATCGGCCGCCAATGTCATGTCCCTATCGTTCAGGAGAGAGTGTCATGGGCTCTATCAGACAGCGTCAGATTAAGTTGGGTGCGATTCTTGCTGGTGTTGGAACCGATTTCAGCCAATGGAGAGATCCGGAATTGCCGCCGAATGCCAGCATTGATATTGATTGGTACATCCGGAATGCACGGCTGGCGGAAGAGGCCAAATTCGACCTGGTCTTCATTGTCGATAGTCCATTTATTACACCAGATACCGCGCCACACTTCCTCAATCGTCTGGAACCGCTCACTTTGTTGTCGGCTCTGGCAGTTTCCACGTCGCGTATTGGTCTGGTGGGCACACTGACCACGACTTATTGGGAGCCTTACAATGTCGCGCGGCTGTTTGGCTCACTTGACCATATCAGCAAGGGGCGCGCTGGCTGGAATGTGGTGACTACCGGACTTGAAGGTGCGTCACGTAACTATGGCAAGGACAAACACCTTGATCATGCCCTGCGCTACCAGCGGGCAGAAGAATTTGTCGATGTTGTGAAAGGTCTCTGGGATAGCTATGAGGATGATGCTTTCCCCTATGACAAGGAAAACGATGTTTTTCTTGATAAGTCAAAGCAGCATGCGCTCAACCACAAAGGTGAATTCCTGTCCGTTGCAGGGCCGCTGGCTCTGAGTCGTTCGCCACAGGGGTATCCCGTTATTTTTCAGGCTGGGGACAGTAATGCAGGTCGGCAGCTGGGTGCGCAGATTGCAGATGGTACGTTTGCGGCAGTAGAAGATTTTGAATCAGCTCTTGAATATTATAAGGATCTCAAGGCGAGAGCGAAAGCACTCGGCCGTGATCCTGACGCCATCCATGTTCTTCCCGGTATTGCTCCGATCATTGCCGAAACAGATGAAAAAGCCCGTGAGATAGCAATTGAACGGGAAGGATCTCTGGATATAGAGAAAAAGCTTGTCGCTCTCGGGCGAGCCTTCAATTATCATGATTTCCGACAGTATCCGCTTGATGAGCCGTTTCCCGATATCAGTAATCTGACCTTGAACAGTTACAAAGGTCATGCAGAGCGTATTTTGCGTGGAGTGGCTTCTGGAAATCTGACATTGCGGCAGGCGACGGAGCGTTATGGCGGCTGGCGTCTCAGCTTCGTTGGATCACCGGAAACAATCGCCAACGAGATCGAACGCTGGTTTGTCGGTGGTGCTGTAGACGGCTTCAATATTCGTTTCACCAACCCTCGGGATTTCAGGGCTTTTCGTGAACATGTCATTCCGATTCTTCAAAAACGAGGCCTGTTCCGGACCGAATATGAAGGAACGACACTGAGAGACCATCTTGGCCTTCCAGTTCCCGAAAACAGGTGGACAGCACGGAAACGTGAAGATCCTTCACATGCCGCTGCCACCTGATCACTCTCTGTTTTGAAAAGCGATAAAATGACACAGAAACGCAAGATCAAACTTGGATTCATTCTGCATGGCGTCGGACGGACATGGGATGACTGGCGCCATCCGGAACGGAATGTGCGAGCCAGCACAAATTTTTCCCTGTATCGCAAACAGGCTCAGCTTGCAGAAAAGGGGAAGTTCGATTTCCTTTTTGTTGCTGACAGTCTGTCGATCAATGAAAAATCCAGTCCACACTATCTCAACCGTTTCGAACCGCTTACTATTCTGTCGGCGTTAGCTGCTGTCACCGATCACATAGGGCTCGTCGGCACGCTGAGTGTGAGTTACACGGAACCGTTTAATGTAGCGCGACAATTCGCCTCGCTTGATCATATCAGTCATGGTCGAGCTGGCTGGAACGTTGTCACTTCATGGTTGAGTGATACGGCTGCAAATTTTGGCCGAAAGGAGCATCCTGCCCATAGTGAACGCTATCGCATTGCAGCGGAACATCTGGAAACTGTGCAAGGATTGTGGGACAGTTGGGAGGATGATGCTCTGGTTGGTGATAAGGCTAGTGGTGTATTTGTAAATCCTGAGAAACTGCACAAACTTGATCATGCCGGGGCTCATTTTCAGGTTCGGGGCCCTCTGAATATTGATCGTTCTTCGCAGGGACAGCCGGTTATTTTTCAGGCGGGAGCATCGGACACCGGGCGTGATTTTGCTGCGCGGCATGCAGAAGCTGTTTTCTGCGGTCCAGCGGATTTGGACGAAGCCCGTCTTTACTACGCCGACCTTAAATCCCGTGCCCATAAGCTCGGTCGTAAAGATGATCTTCCTTTCATTCTGCCTGGAGCCGCACCGATTGTCGGTTTGACCGAAGAAGAGGCGGAAGCGCGGTATCAGGAGCTTGTTTCTTTAACCTCAATCGATACTGGTCTTGGTTTCCTCTCACGCTCATTCAATGATCACGACTTCCGACAGTACGATCTGGATGGACCTTTTCCTCAAGTGGAGCATATCGGTAATGAAAGTAACCAGAGTGCCTCGCAACGTATTCTCAAACAGGTCAGAAAAGACAATCTGAGTATCCGGCAGATTGCGCTGGAACTTGCCACGCCACGTGGGGATTTTGTCGGTACGCCAACGCAGATTGCTGATGCCTTACAGAACTGGTTTGAATCCGGAGGATCAGATGGTTTTGTTCTGTTTGAGCCTCTTCCCGGACAGCTTGATCTTTTTGTTCAGCATGTCGTGCCTATTCTGCAGGAACGCGGTCTATTCAGACAGGACTATGAGCATAAAACATTCCGGGAGAACCTTGGTCTTTCCATCCCTGTCAATCGCTACGCTGTAGATCGTAAGCAGGCTGGCTGAATGAAAGGATCGAAGGGCTGCTGACTGGTGGTGTCTTGGCAGCCTGAACTATCCCAGGATTGAAAGAGGGCTTGATGAAGAATTCCGCAAAGCCATTTTTCCCACTGGCACATGGGGTTCCGCGGGTGGATGACCGTCGTGTTCTGAGCGGAATTGTTTACGTGATCTGCAACGGTCTTCAGTGGAAAGACGCTCCGAAAGTGTATGGCTCACACAAGAGCTTGTACAACCGGTTTATCCGCTGTAGCCGCCTGGGTGTCTTTGACCGGATTTTTGTCGCCCTGACAGAGCAGGCTGGCCGTTCGATGTGTCTGATGATTGATGTAACACATCTCAAAGCACACAGAACGGCAGCCTCCCTGCTTAAAAAGGGACTTTTCCCCGCCATATCGGACGCATAAAAGGCGGCCTGCACTCAAACTCCATGCCGTGTGCGATGGTCAGGGCCGGCCTGTTCGCCTGCATCTGACAGCAGGTCAGGTCAGTGACTCCAAAGGTGCAGATGTGCTGCTGGCAGATCGCCCCGACGAGACAGAAGAAGTCATCGGAGACCGAGGCTATGACAGTAACTAGATCAGGCAGTCTCTCGCAGAACGGAATATCACAGCCTGGATTCCGCCGAAGAAGAACCGGAAATCAAGGCCACCTTACAACTGGCTCCTGCATAAAAAGCGCCATTTCATCGAAAATATGTTCGTAAAGCTCAGAGACTGGCGACGGGAGACAACCCGATATGACCGCTGCGTTCATACCTTCATGTCCGCAATTTGTATCGCGGAAAGCGTCTTTTTCTATCTCAAAGAATAACTCCTGAGCCTAACGAAACAGCGAAATTACAGACATTGCGCATAGGTTAGATCTAAATCATCAATGTTGACCGTAGCTTCCGACGCCCGCTACAAACTTGGAAGCTTCCTTGTCCGTCAAACCCACGGAAGGGTTATGCCGATTGGTTTTTAGGTGAGCACGAAGTTCCTGATCGTATTTTGTTAGCACCTCACCGATGATGTTGCTCTTGTCTAGAATTTCGATCTCCTTGTCTATCCCGTGTTTTATGGTCAGCCTGCGTAGGTCGCGAATATATTGTTTTGCCGCATCCATCGGGTCGCCAAAGATTCCAGCGTAAAACGTCGCATCGGAAATAATCTTGAATTTCAGGTGGACACCAGTTCGAGCGTTCATGTGACGGGACACCCGCGCAAGATGCAGAAGCGACACTTCTTCCGCGAAAGTAACTGACGTGACGTGGTTACGCTTTTGTTAATTGCTTATCACGCAAAACACGAGGAGAAAGACGACGACCTCATTGGCATTATTGATTGCGCGGCGTATTTTCTCTGGAATGCGTCCACACGCCGCGAACATGTGTCTCGGATTGAACTGGAGTAATGGGTGGTTCAGGTAATCTCGGATGGTATACTCCTTTAGGCTTTATGTGGATTCACATAAGGCTTGTGTTATGATTCAAGCTTCGGATGGAACGCTTTGTGCTGACAGACGCCCAATAGGCGCTGATTGAATCCCACTGCCTTGGTAAATCGACCGATCCGGGACGGAGCGGTCGCGACAACCGTCTTTTCATGGAAGTGGTGCTGTGGATTGTGCGCACTGGTAGTCCATGGCGTGATCTGCCTGCCCTGTTCGGTAACTGGAGCACGGCGTTCCGTCGCTTCAGCGACTGGCGCACTGCTGATGTTTTTAAACAGATTTTCGATGCATTATCCGGTGATCCGGATATGGAATATGCAACGATCGTGAAGATTCATCGTCATGGTCAGGGCGCTAAAGGGGGACTCAGGGCCAGGCCATAGGCCGCTCGAAAGGCGGCATGACGACGAAGATTCTCGCGCTTACGGATGCTCTGGGCAATCTCGTTCGTTTCCGTCTGATGCCCGGACAGCGCTTCGACAGTGTGGAAGTGCCATCGTTGATTGACGGTCTCGAATTCGATGCCTTCATCGCCGACAAGGCGTTCGACAGCAACGCCATCATTGCCGAACTGAATGAAAGGGGTGCAACAGTCGTTATTTCCCAGCATCCGCGACGTTCAAAGCCGCTGCTGCTGGATCGGGAAATCTATAAATGGCGGCATCTGATCGAGAATTTCTTCTGTAAGCTCAAGGAATTCAAACGCATCGCAATGCGGACCGACAAAATAGATGCAAGCTTTAGCGCCATGACCTATCTCGCCGCAGCCATCATCCATTCACAGTGAATCCCCACAAGCCCTAGAATGACTTTACTCCAAAAAGCTGCTGAATTGTCGATCGTAATTTGATAGTGCCTCAACAGCTCTGTCATACGATGTTCGAGAAAGCCGGAAAAATATGATGCTAGGGCCTATTAGATCTTGAAATTCTTCCCATATTGTAGGGATGAAAGAAGGAGATAGAACAGGCACCTTTACGGACGAGGCATGGACGATCTGGGAACCTATGATTGATGAGGCAGTTCGCCCAAGGGGCAAGACGCCACCACATGATCTGTAGCGCACGATAGCAGCGATTTTCTGGCGGTATGAAAATGGCATGAAATGGCAGAGTATTCCCGCTGAATTGGGTCCGTGGTGGCGGGCGGTACAGCTTTTCATCCGCTGGGCGAAACTGGGCGTAAGGAAACGTCTGTTCGAACTGGTTCAGAAACAACAGGGAGTGGCGTCGACCTCGTGCGGGCCATGGGAGGTGGCTGGGGACCGTAGGAGGGACCAAAAACAAAATAGGTCTTTGTTGACTACATGATTCTGCCGTGTCAGCCGGTTTGAAGATCAGGTTGCTTTATCGGCGCGAGGTTCGGCCACTCGATCCTGATGGAAGGAAGTGGGTGTCCGATATCTAACGCATGACACCACATCCCCCCACGGGAGAGGTAGCCGCACTTCATAGCATCTGTCGCAACATGCAATCAGCTTTGTTTTTCTCCGCACTGCATCGGTAGCTCTTCATGGGGAGGCTGGACGGCCGCATGGTCGCTGCCTGTCACGTAACCCTGAAGTTCACGTGCTTCCTGTTCGGCATTTTCAGCGCGGAGTTTGACAATATCGCCAATACTGACCAGTCCGACGAGTTTTCCGTTCTCCAGAACGGGCACATGCCGATTGCGGGAATACGTCATGCGGCAGGCAATATCGTAAATACTGTCATCGGGTGTTGCGGTCGGCATAGCCTTCGTCATGATATCCTTTGCGGTCAGGGTGGATATGTCCGCACCATGTTCGGATAACATATGAACGATCCCTTTTTCCGAGACCATACCAATCAGTTGTCCATCAGGATCAAGAACAGGTGCGCCACCAATATTATGCTGCGCCAGTACGGTGGCGACACTCACAACGGGGTCGTCTGCTTTCACGGTAATGACCGTGCTGCCTTTTTGCGCCAGAATGTGAAAGACATGAGAGGACATGGGAAAATCCTTTCCATGTTTTAGGGAAATCGAAAAGAAGTTTCGTCAACGCATCGTCATCTCGGCCTCTGTGTCAGATGGGATGGCGGAGACAGGAAGAAGAGGATGGAGGGCGCGGGCGGGAAAAAGCCCTCCAATCACCACGATTATTGTGAGAACGATGACAAGCGCCATCAGTTCCGGGCGGATATGCCGATTCAGGCTGGCGGATGGCAGCGATGGTGCTGACATCATGACACGGATGATGTTCAGGTAATAATACAACCCGATAATGCTGCCGATTATGAGCACACCCAGCAGTAGGTTGCGCTGGTATTCAACCCCTGTCGCCGCGATCTCGAACTTTGCAAAAAATCCGATGCCGGGTGGAATGCCTGCAAGCGAAAGCAGCATGAGCGACATGGAAGAAGCCAGAAACGGGCGGGTGAAAAACAGTCCCTTCCATTGCGCGATAACCGCGCCATCGGACCCGTCAGGCGTTGCGAAGGCGGCTATGGTCGCAAATACGCCTAATGTACTGGCTGTATAGGCCAGAAGATAAATGGTGATGGCCCCCGATTGCAGACGACCCGGGCAAAGGAAGGCAATCAGCAGATAGCCCACATGCGCAATGGATGAGCAGGCCAGAAGACGTGTGAGGCTGGTTTGACGCAATGCAAGCAGGTTGCCCCCCATAATGGTCAGGATAATGACGACATACAGGATGTCGTTGAGGAAGGGCGGTTGGTTTCCCGTTCCGAAATAGCGGATCAGCGAAGAAAATATCGCGATTTTAGAGACAACAGCCAGAAACGCCGCTACGGGAACGGGTGCGCCTTCCATCACGTCCAGCAGCCACATATGGAAGGGAACAGCAGAAAGTTTGAAGAACATGCCGATAAGGATCATGATCGTGGCGGCGACCGGCAACGCAGGGTAAATATCCCCAGTTGTGGCGGGCGGCATGAACCGCAGCGATCCTGTCACGCCATAGGCCAGACCGACACCAAACAGAAGAATGGCGGAAGACACGCCTGACAGGATCAGGTATTTCATCGCCGCTTCATAACCCGGCATGACAGGGCGATGCCGGAAGGTCACAAGTCCCATAAGCGAGACACCAAGGATTTCCAACCCCAGGAAAAAGGGCATGTAATTCGCGCTGAAGACCATGGTCAGTGCGCCAAGCGTGCCCAGCATGCACAGCAGGGGATATTCATCCACCAGTGACGTGGTTCTGTCGTTCGCATCATTCCGCCATGATATGAGCAGGATACACATGCTGGAAAACATGATGAGAATGGCAGTATAGTTCGCCCATTGATCCTGAATGAACAGGCTGTCGCCATTATCCCGTGCTGTGCCGGTATGGTGCCCTACAAACACAAGAGCCAGTAGCAGTGTCGCCAGTCCGGTCAGAAAACTACGGTTCGTCGAACGTCGCCACGCCGTTGCGGCGAGCATGACCGTGATCCCTACACAGAGCACCGGCAAAGATGTTGGCAGGAAAACATCGTGTTCGATCATGGCGCGTGCTCTCCCTGACCGGTCACCCCTATTACGGACAGGGGAGAGGGAGCGGAAAACGTCATGAAAGGCTGTGGATGTAGGCCCAGCACGATCAGAAAAATCATCGCGCAGGCAAAAACCGCCATCTGCCGCACAGGCAAATCCTTCAAGGGGAGCTGGTCTCCCCGCGGTGCTGCCAGAAAGACGCGATTGACCATCCGTAGCGCATAGATGGCGGCCAGAACCAGCCCCACAGTCGTCACTGTCGCAATGATAGGGCTGACATGCCATGTCGCCAGCAGCACGAGGAACTCGCCAGCGAAATTACCCAGTCCCGGCATTCCGAGCGACGCCACGGCAAAAAACAGTCCCGTGGCGGACAGGCGTGGCATGGCTGTCCACAAGCCGCCGATACGGTGCATGTCACGTGTATGTAGTCGGTCCTGAATGGCGCCCGCGATCAGGAAAAGCGCGCCAGCACTCAACCCATGCGCCAGCATCTGGATGATCGCTCCCTGCATTCCCATGCGTGAGCCGGTAAAGATGCCAAGCACCACAAAGCCCATATGGCTGATACTGCTGTAAGCGATCAGACGCTTAATATCTTCCTGTGCACAGGACAGCCACGCCCCGTACAGAACGCCCACAACACCCAGCCCCATGGCGACGGGCGCGAAATACATGGCCGTATCTGGAAACAGCATGATATTAAAACGGATCATGCCATATCCACCAGTTTTGAGAAGAATGCCTGCCAGTAGCACGCTGGCTGCCGTGGGCGCCTGTGTATGGGCGTCGGGCAGCCAGACATGGACCGGCACGATCGGCAGCTTGACGGCAAAGGCGATGAAGAAGCCCAGCATGAGCAGCATGGACAGGGTAGGAGACAGGTGTGTCTGGGCCAGTGTGAAGTAATCGAATGTCAGCACGCCAGTTTCCCGGTCGTGCGTGATGACCAGACCGAGGATGGACAGCAGCATGAGCAGCCCGCTGCCCTGCGTGAACATGAAAAACTTCAGGGCGGCGCGCTGCCTGTCCTCATGCCCCCATACGGCGATCAGCACGAACATTGGCACCAGCATTAGTTCCCAGAAAAAGAAGAACAGGAACAGGTCTGTGGCCAGAAATGTCCCGATAATACCAGTAAAAGTCGTAAGAAAAAGAAAATGGAATGTACCAGATTTGATCGTAACCTGACGGGTGGCAAGACATGCGCACAGGAAGCACAGGATCAGCGAAAGCCAGATCAACGAGAGCGAAAGACCGTCCATGTCCAGCCTGATCGCGATCCCCATGGTGGGGATCCACGGCATGGAAAAATGCTCCAGCCATGGCCCCGTGCGAATGGTCGGATGGTTGAATGTGACCATTGCAAGCAGCAGGGCTTCCACAATCAGGGTCGCCAGCATTACCCACCACGATGCATTACGTGCGGGTGCGCTGGTATGAGGCAGGATGCGCTCAGCCAGCCACGCCAGACCACCGCCTATGACAGGCAGCAGCACAAGGGCGGGAAGGGGATTCATGACAGCAGCGCCATGGTGAGAGCCACGCACAGCCCACCGGCAATCCATGCCGCATACCACCGCACGCGACCGTTTTGTATCTGGCCCATCAGGTGATCGGCCCACCTTATGCCACTGGTCCCCCATAGGGTCAGCGTGCCCAGAAAAGCCGTTCGCGCTCTGAGAACCGAGGTGCTGGCCGTCCGTGTCAGCCGTCCCGCTCCGGTTATGGCGTAATCAAGAATGTCATGCCGCGTCAGCCATGTCAGGAAACGAAAGGGCTGCACGAACAGACGGTCATACAGGACATCTATGCCCTCCCCGGTGCGGGCAAAGCGGATAACTGCCGCCTGTCCCGGTATCTCGCGCATGACGGGTGAAGGGCGTCCCCACAGCACCCATGCGACGCCAAGTCCGGCAAGCGGAACAACGGCACCCGCCAGCACCAGCCAGCCGGGTTCATCCACGTGTGAGTGGGATGCCGCAGGATCAAGAAGGGTGCTGAACAGATGAAGGGGAGGAAATGTCGTGGGCATTTCAATGATGCCTCCACAGAGGGACAGGACACACAGACAGCCAAGGGGAATGGTCATGAGGCGTGACGTCTGGCCCTTCGCTGTGGTTCCCGATTTTCCGAAAAAAACGATGAATACACAGCGGAAAATATAAAGCGCGGTCAGGAAGGCGCCCAGCAGGGCTATCCCCCACAGGAAATGTCCGCTCAGCATCAATTCGTGGGTCAGGCGGAAATGGGCGGGCCATACGCCCGACAGGATCATTTCCTTGCTGTAGAACCCTGCCGTGACCAGTGGCAGACCGGCCAGCGCGGAGGCTCCGATGACAAAGGCGGCGGTCAGTCCCGGCATGGTGTGGCGCAGGCCGCCCAGACGGAAAATATCCTGTTCATGATGGGTGCGCACGATAACCGCGCCCGCGGTCAGGAAAAGGAGCGCCTTGAAAAAGGCATGGGTCATCAGGTGAAACAGCGCTGCCTGCCATACGCCGCACCCAAGGGCGAGAAACATGTAGCCAAGCTGGCTGATCGTGGACCATGCAAGGATACGCTTGAGATCGGATTGCACCAGTGCCGTGCAGGCTCCTATAAGAATGGTCAGCGCTCCGATTATAGTCGTAAGCACCATGACGGGAGCCGCCAGGGCAAAAAGGTCATGCAGTCGTGCAATCAGATAAACGCCTGCCGTAACCATCGTCGCCGCGTGGATCAGGGCGGAGGTCGGTGTCGGTCCGGCCATGGCATCCGGTAGCCATGTCTGGAACGGGATCTGCGCCGATTTGGCGAGGGCCCCTATGAGGATGAAAAGGGCTGCCATGTTTAGAGCGGTCGGGGTTATCTGTCCATTTGTCACTGCCTCCAGCACGGTGCCGATGTGCAGGGAACCTGCCGCCGTGGCCAGAAGCAGCAGCCCGCACAGCAAGGCCGCATCTCCCATGCGGGTCATGTAAAAGGCCTTGCGTGCAGCCGCAGTATTGACGGGGTTGTCATACCAGAACCCGATGAGCAGGTAGGAACACAGCCCCACGCCTTCCCACCCGATAAACAGGCAAAGCAGGTCGGACGCCAGCACCAGCACCAGCATGGAGGCCACGAACAGCGTCATGCAGCCAAAAAAGCGGGCAATCCCCGGATCGTCCCGCATATAGCTTGCGGCATAGATATGGATGAGTAATCCCACGATCGTGACGACAAGGATCATAATCATGGAAATCCGGTCCAGCATGAATGCGATATCGGCTGAAAATCCTGCGATATGCATCCACGGCCACAGCGTTGTCTGCACTATCCCTGTCGCTGGACCGGATAGAAGCAGGGCGGACAGAACGATGCTGATGGCAGCGGATAGTCCCACGCTCACACAGGCAACTGTCCCGACGGCACGCGCACTCATGCGTCCGGCGGAGACAAACAAGATCACGGAAGCAGCAAGTGGTGAAAGGATGAGAAGGGGAAGCAGAATTTCGCCCATGACCCTTATCCTTGCAGAAGGTTGCCGGTATCGGCATCAAGCGTGGGACGTCCCCGGGCGTGCAGGCACAGGATGATGGCAAGCCCCACCGCCGTTTCTACGGCGGCGAGGGCGAGGATCAGCAGGAACATCACCTGTCCCGCCGCATCGTGCCAGCGTGCTCCCGCGCCCACGAAGACGAGGGCAGCCGCATTGAGCATGATATCCAGAGACATCAGCATAAACAGCAAGTTGCGCCGGATGAGAACGCCCGCCAGCCCGACCGAAAGCAGGATGGTGGCCAGCAGCAGGGTGTCGTTGAAGGAAAAAACCGGCATGTCAGGGATCCTCCACACGGTTGCGTCCGATGTGAAAGACCGAGATCAGACCGGCCAGAAGCAGGAAAGATGCCAGTTCGACCATCAGCACGTAGCGTCCAAACAGACTCAGCCCGACATCATGTGCCGTAATGGGGGAAAGGGAAGGAGTGGATTCGGAAAGAGGGCTCACACAATAAAGAAGTTCCGCACATACAATGGCGGCTAGAATCCCCGGTCCCAGCCATGCGCGTGGACGCAGCCATTCCTTTTCACGCGCGCTGTCCGGTTGCCCCAGATTGAGCATCATGATGACGAAGACGAACAGCACCATGATCGCGCCGGCATAGATGATGATCTCCAGCATCGCCGCGAATGATGCTCCCAGCATCACAAGTAATGCCGCCAGCGCCAGTAGTGTCACGACCAGATACAGCACCGCATGCACGGCGACTTTCCGGGTAATGACCATGATGGCCCCGATGACGGTCACACTGGCAGCAAGGAGGGCCAGAGCGTGCATGATGGTTACGGCAGCAGGGAGTGAAGATCGATTGGCGGGCGTTCGCGTTCGGAAGCACCGCGTTCCTTGCCGGGGATGGGGATGCCCGCGACATTGTAGAAGCTGTAATCAGGATATTTCCCGGTACCGCTTATCAGCAGGTCTTCCTTTTCATAAACAAGATTGGGGCGTGCGTATTCACCCATCTCAAAATCGGGCGTCAGTTGTATGGCGTAGGTTGGGCAGGCTTCCTCGCAAAAGCCGCAGAAAATGCAACGGGAAAAATTGATCCGGAAATATTCGGGATGCCAGCGCCCATCGGTCTCGGTTTTCTGCAGACTGATGCAGTCCACCGGGCAGGCGACAGCGCACAGATTGCACGCCACGCACCGTTCCTCTCCATCGGGATCGCGCGACAGAATGATCCGTCCGCGATAACGCGGCGGCAGATAGGGTTGCTGTTCGGGATACTGCACGGTCGCGCGCCGGTGGAAAGCATGCAGCGCCGTCAGGAACAGGGTGCGCAATGTATTGAACATGGGGGATGCCTTTGCATCGGGCGTG
This sequence comes from Acetobacter aceti NBRC 14818, assembly GCF_000193495.2. Taxonomy (NCBI): domain Bacteria; kingdom Pseudomonadati; phylum Pseudomonadota; class Alphaproteobacteria; order Acetobacterales; family Acetobacteraceae; genus Acetobacter; species Acetobacter aceti. Next base: position 3,177,171 of record NZ_AP023410.1, read on the forward strand.
TCACAAAGACGCGCGCAGCATAAGAATAGTTCCGGTTGCCATGACATTTAATAGTGAAAGCGGCAGCAGGACTTTCCAGCCCAACGCCATCAACTGGTCGTAACGCGGGCGGGGCAGACTTGCGCGCAACAGAATGAAAAACGCCACCATGCCGCCGGTCTTGATCATGAACCACACGGCGGGGGGCAGCAGTGGTCCGCGCCAGCCCCCAAGATAGAGCGTGGTCACAAGACTTGAGACCAGAACGATCCCGGCATATTCGGCAATGAAGAACATCCCGAATTTCATGCCTGAATATTCGGTATGGAAACCTGCGCCCAGTTCGTTCTCCCCTTCGGGAAGATCAAAGGGCAGACGGTGTGTTTCCGCAATGCCTGCAAGCAGGAACACGCCAAAGCCGAGACATTGCGGGATGATGAACCACAGCCCCGCCTGCGCCATCACGATGTCGTGCAGGCTGAATGATCCAGCCATCATGACCACGCCCAGCAGCGAAAGTCCCATGAAGACTTCGTAGCTTATCATCTGCGCTGCTGCCCGCATGCCGCCCAGCAGTGCGAATTTGCTGTTGGAGGACCACCCGGCCAGTACCACCGCATAAACCCCCAGTCCCATCATGGCGAGGATGAACAGCAGCCCGACATTCAGATCGCCTGCAATGCCCGTGCCCATCGTGATCGGAATGACGGCAAAGGACAGCAGGACCGTCATCATGCCGATAGCAGGAGCAAGAATGAAAACGCCCTGATCGGCAAAGGGAGGAATCCAGTCCTGCTTGAACAGGATCTTGATTCCGTCCGCCACAGCCTGAAACATGCCGCCCGGTCCCACGCGGTTGGGGCCATGCCGGTCCTGCCATAAGCCCAGCAGTCGCCGTTCGACCCATGTCAGCAATGTCGCAAGGGCAAGGAGGAGAAGCGGTGTAAGAATGATGGTGAGCAGTGCTGAAGAAGTCATGATCGTTCTCCTTCACCGGGCAAACTCTCAAGCCGGGCCACGCGGGGGAAACGGAACGCGCGTGCGACCATGTGCGTGGGACATAGGACAGTGCCTTCGGGGAGACCGGGTACCGGCTCCACGGACAGGATGTGTGGCCCGTCTTCCAGGTGCAGCACCATGCGGTCTGATCTGGTCATGCTGGCGGACAGCCCCAGCGTTGGCGCACTGGATCGCGTCATGATGGGAGGCGAGAACATGCTCAATTCCTCACTGCCGAACAGGTGTGTATCGGGCAGCACCAGCACAGTATCCGCCTGTGGGACATAGGGGGCCGGAATAGCCGTGTTGTAAGCGTAGGGCTGCGCTTCCGTGTTTTGATTTTCTGCTGGGGATAACAGCCGGATACCCGATGGACCACCACGCATCGGTCCACCGATTTCGGACTGGAAACGGTTAAGTGCCTGCACCGAATTCCATGCTGGCGTCTGATAGTAGGGAACCAGCGCGCCGGGCATGTCCGGTTCGTAGGCTCCTTCCATTGAACTGCTGAATGGTGTGTCCGGACTGGCGGGGGGCGGCTGATCACGCACACTGATGAAGGAACGGATAACGGTCCGACCGCTGGCGCGATAGGTCTGGCTGCGCAGTTTCTCGCCATTGATGCGGTAATCCGCTTCGGGCGCGGCCATAACGGCCGGGGCCAGATCGGGAAATACCGTTGCCAGCGCGGCAAGAACGTCATCGAGATCCCGCCAGTCGATCAGACCCGTTATGGGGTGCATGGACGGGTCAAGACTTCGGGCCAGCGCCTGTATCCACCGCCAGCCGGCCTGTATGGGGGCAGGGGGAAAGACCGCCTGGAAAAAGCGTTGCGCCCTGCCTTCCTGACTGATCAGTGTGCCGCTGCATTCGCTGAAGGCCGCAATGGGCAGGACAAGGCTGGCGTGCTGGCACAGCGGTGTCACCGTGTGGTCGATCACGACGATGTTGGGAACGGCCGCCACAAGTTCCGCCACATCAGCGGGATCGAGGGCGCGTGTCAGGTCGTTTTCCACGATAACCAAAGCAGAAATCTCGCCTGCCCGGGCCTGTTCCATCACCGTTTCCAGTGACAGCCCGCCCATCATGGCCAGCCCCATGCTGTTGCATTCAGGCAGAACCAGCGACAAGCCCGCGGCAGGTGTGGCGCGGGCAAGGGCTGCGGCAATACTGGCGGCACCCTGCATCAGTGCGGGGGAGCCATACTGCATGCCGGATACGACCAGCGGCTTTCCGGCGGCCAGCAGCGCCTGCGCAATGCGTGCGGCGCGCGCCGCATCATCTGGCGTCAGATCTGTGACGGGTGGGGCGGAGGGATCAATTGCGTGGGCGATGGCAAAGCCAAGCCGTGCGATATCATCAGGCGCTGAGCGAAAGATTTCGACAGCCACACTGTCCAGATCGGTTGGCGCAGGCGTCAGGACATGCAGGGCGGAAGGGCACTCGCTTCCCAGCGTTCGGACCGCCGCATCCATCCACCGAGGCACCTTGGCGTTGTCCGCCGTGTGGAAGGAGGCCTGACGTACCGACTGCCGCAACGACAGACCCAACCGGGGAGCGGTGGCGCAGACGTCCTCGCCCAGCACCAGCACAGCGTCGGCACTTTCCATTTCATGCAGGGTGGGCAGGGCGCCGGGATGCCGGGTGAGCAGGGTATGAGCCAGTTCCACGCATTCCTGTTCCTGCCGCGTCTGGCCGGTGGAAAAATGCTCTAGCCCTACCAGCGCATGCAGGCTGAAACAGGTCTCCAGGGCTGCGCGGGGAGAGGCGATGCCCACAATCCGCCCCTTCGTCTCCATACGCGCGAAAGCCGTCAGGGCTTCCGCCATAGGGACGGGCACCTGCTGTCCGTCAATGGTGCGCAGCGGCGTGCGGATCCGTGTCGGCGCATTGACAAAACCATGACCGAACCGGCCCCGGTCGCACAATACGTAGCGGTTGATGTCTGTATTATAGCGGTTGAGAACACGCCGGAGGGTTTCCTCGCGGGCATTGACGATGGTGTTGCAGCCCACTGCGCAGTGTACGCACACCGAGGGCGCGCCCCGCATGTCCCACTTGCGGGTGTAGACGGCGGAAAAGGGTTTATCGGTAAACACGCCAGTCGGGCAGATTTCCACCAGATTGCCGCTGAACGCGTTTTGCAGCGTGCCGTCTTCGGCGCGACCGAAATAGACATTGTCATGCGAGGCAAAGGCCGCCAGATCGTCCCCGCCCGCGTAATCACGGTAGAACCGCACGCAGCGATAGCAGGCGATGCAGCGGTTCATTTCATGTTTTACGAATGGTCCGAGATCCTGATTGCGATGGGTCCGCTTCGTAAACCGGTAGCGACGGGTGTTGTGCCCGGTCATGACCGTCATGTCCTGCAGGTGACATTCGCCACCTTCCTCGCAGACGGGACAGTCATGTGGATGGTTGACCATCATCCATTCGATGACGCCAGCCCGAAAGTCGCGAGCTTCCGGATTGTCAATGGAGATGATAGCGTTTTCGCTGACAGGGGTCATGCAGGCCATCACGATGCGGCCCTTCCTGTCCTCGGGCCCGCTGAACTGTTTGACGGCGCACTGCCGGCACGCTCCGACGGAACCGAGTTCGGGATGCCAGCAGAAATAGGGCAGGTTGGCCCCGGCCTCCAGACAGGCCTGAAGCAGGTTGATGTCGTTGCGGGTCTGGCAATCCCGTCCATCGATGCGGATGGTGGTCATGGTCCTGCTCCGGCGTGATGCGGGCAACGGCCCTGCTGGATGTGGGCAGCGAAATCGGCGGCGAAAAGTTTCAGCCCGCTGGCCAGTGGCGCCATCGCTCCCGGTGCATGGGCGCAGAAGGTCCGCCCCGGAGCGCCCAGCATGCGGGCATGGCGGTCAAGCTGCTCCAAATCTTCATCACGACCCGTCCCGTCCTCGATCGCGTCCAGCAGGCGTTCCACCCAAGGCAGCCCATCCCGACAGGGCGTGCACCAGCCGCAGGATTCCTGTGCGAAGAAATGTTCAAGGTTGCGGATCATGCCGATGGGACAGGTGCGGTCATCCAGAATGATGGCCATGCCGGTGCCAAGCCTGCTGCCCGCCTTTTCCACCGATCCGTAATCCATGGCGACATCGAGGGCCGTGGCGTCGATAAAGGCGGTGGACGCTCCGCCCGGCAGCAGGGCACGCAACTGGTAGCCGGAGCGCATGCCGCCTGCGTGGTCCTCAATGATCTGACGTAGCGGCGTGCCGATCGGCAGTTCCCATGCTCCCGGCTTTGCTACGCGCCCGCTGACACCATAGATCTTGGTGCCACCATCCTCGCCTAGCCCGAGGCCCGCGAACCATTCCGGTCCGTTGGCGATGATATGAGGCAGATTGCACAGCGTCTCGACATTGTTCACCACGCTGGGCGCGCCCCACAGGCCGCCGGTCTGGGGAAAGGGCGGCTTGCTGCGTGGCGTGGCGCGGCGGCCCTCCAGCGCGGTCAGAAGGGCGGTTTCCTCGCCGCATATGTAGCGGCCGGCGCTGGAATGCACGTGGATGTCAAAGCTGAAGCCCGAGCCGAGAATGTTCTCGCCCAGCCAGCCCCGCTCCCGTGCCTCTCCGATCGCACGGTGCAGGCGAACGCAGGCTTCCTGATACTCCCCACGCAGGAAAACGATGCCATGTCCCGCCTGCACGGCGTAGGCGGCAAGGATCATCCCTTCGACCAACTGGAGTGGATTGCCTTCCAGCAGCCAGCGATCCTTGAAGGTGCCCGGCTCCATCTCGTCGGCGTTGGCGATTAGGTATTTGCGGCGTTCGGAGGCGGGTTCCTTGGGCACGAAGCTCCATTTTTGCCCAGTGCCGAAGCCTGCGCCACCACGCCCGCGCAGCTTTGAGCGTGTCACTCTGTCAATGATTTCAGCCGGGGTAAGGCTTCCCAGCGCCAGCCGAGCCGCCTGCCAGCCGCCAGCGCGTTCATATGCCGCGCAGTCCGGTGGACCGATGGCAGGATCGATCATGGCGGTCAGGGGACGTTCGGAGGCGGCCGTCATGGCGTGTCCCTCAGCGTATCAATCAGGTGATCGAGGCTTTCCGTGGTCACATCTCCATGCAGTGTGTTGTCAACCAGCATGGCCGGGGCGTGATCGCAGTGTCCGATGCAGACCGTGGGGAGTAGCGTGATGGCGTTGTCCGCCGTGGTTTCTCCGGGCCTTATGCCGAGCTTTCGGCACAGATGGGCGCAGAGCGGTTCGCGTCCCATGATCCAGCATGAAACGCTGTCGCACAGCATGATGACATGCCGCCCGACCGGTCTGCGGAACAGCAGATTGAAATAGGTTGCGACACCATCGAGATCATCTGCCGACATGCCCAGCAGGTCGGCCACTTCGCGCAGATGCGCCGTACTGATCCAGCCAAAGCGGGCCTGCACCAGCCGCAGGGCTGCGACACTCGCGCCGCGCGGATGCAGTTCCTGCGCCGCAAGGGCAAGGATTTCCGCCCGCATGGGCGCTGGGAGGGGGAGATCAGCGGTCGACATCGGCCATCACGAAATCGATGCTGCCCAGGATCGCGATCAGGTCCGCGACCATGATGCCGCGACTGAGCAGCGGAATCATTTGCAGATGGGCGAAGGATGGCGTGCGGATGCGCGTGCGGTAGGACGTCGTGCCGCCGTCGCTAATGAGGGTATAGGTGTTCACGCCTTTCGTGGCTTCGATGCTGGCCCGAGCTTCTCCCGGCGGAATGACCGGCCCCCAGCTTACGCTGAGGAAGTGATGGATCAGGGTTTCGATGTCATGCATCGTCCGCGCCTTGGGCGGAGGGGTTGTCAGGGGATGATCGGCCTTGACCGGACCGGCGGGCATGTTGTCCACGCACTGACGGATGATATGCAGGCTCTGGCGTATTTCCTCCACATGCACGGCAATCCGGTCATAACAATCGCCGTTGATACCAGTAGGAATGTTGAATTCAAGCTGGTCGTAACAGGCATAGGGCGCGTGTTTGCGGTAGTCCCATTCCAGCCCTGTGGCGCGTAGCCCCGGCCCGGTAACGCCCCATTCGACGGCCTCTGCGGTGGTATAGGCGCCAATACCCTTCGTCCGGGCCCGGAAGATGGGATTGCGCATGACCATCGCATCGTATTCGTCCAGTCGCAGAGGCAGGTCATGGAGAAACGCGCGGATCAGTCCTTCCCACCCATTGGGCAGGTCCATGGCGACCCCGCCAATCCGAAACCACGCCGGATGCATGCGAAAGCCGCAGATCGCCTCGATAATCCCGAAGACGCGCTCGCGGTCGGTAAACATGTAGAACACCGGAGAAAGTTGCCCGACATCCTGCGCCATGGTGCCGTAGAAGACGAGGTGGCTGGCAATGCGGAACAGTTCCGCCAGCATGACGCGGATCATCTGCGCCCGTGGCGGCACGGTAATTCCGGCCAGTGTCTCGACCGCCATCACATAAGGGAAATTGTTCATGACGCCGCCGAGGTAATCCACCCGGTCGGTGTAGGGGATGTAGGTGTGCCATGACTGGCGTTCCCCCATCTTTTCCGCGCCCCGATGGTGAAAACCGATATCGGGCACAGCATCGACAATCCGCTCCCCTTCCAGTTGCAGCACGATACGGAATACCCCGTGCACGCTGGGATGATTGGGGCCGAGATTGAGAAACATGAAGTCGCTGTGGTCACTATGTCGCCGCATGCCCCACGCGGAAGGGTCAAAGCGCAGGGCGTCCTGCTCCTGCGCTTCGTGTTCTTCCGTCAGGCTGTAGGGCGGCATTTCCGTGGCGCGGGCATGGTGGTCCTTGCGCAGGGGATGTCCGGTCCATGTGGGTGGGGTCAGGATACGGCGCAGGGAGGGATGGTTCTGGAAATGGATACCGAACAGATCCCAGACCTCGCGTTCATACCAGTTGGCGTTGGGCCACAGGTCACAGATGCTGGGCAGGGCGGGAGCTGTTGCGCCAAGAGGCACCTTGATCCGTAATTCATCGGTACGGGTGGTTAGCGAAATCAAGTGATAGACAACCGTGAATGCCGATTTTGGCTGCCCGTCACGGTGGGTGCGGTCGCGTTCATCTATGGCCGTCAGGTCCAGCAGCATGAGGGATGCAGCAGCCTTCAGTGCGGCAAAGGTAGGGCGCAGATCGGTCGCTGCGATCCAGAGGATGGAGACCCCGTCGCATCCAGTCTGTGCGGCCAGCAAACCGTTGGGGAGATGCTCCGAAATTCTTTCCGCAAGACTCTGTTCGCGGGCGGGAGAAAGGAGCGTCGTCATGGGCGTCAGATCCCGTCAGGCGTGCGGAGGTCGCGCATGGCTCGGCGCTGGTCGCGCTTTTCATCGCGCAGACTGGGCGGTGTCACGGGTTCCGCGCCTTGCGGTCCCACCATCCAGCTCAGGGGTCTGCGCTGTGTGCCGATGGATTTCTGCAAGAGCAGCAACCCCTCCAGCAGTGCCTCTGGGCGAGGAGGGCAACCGGGCACATACACATCCACGGGCAGGAAACTGTCCACGCCCTGCACGACACTGTAAATGTCATACATGCCGCCGGAATTGGCGCATGACCCCATGGAAATCACCCAGCGTGGCTCCAGCATCTGATTGTAAAGATGCTGGATAACCGGAGCCATTTTGACGAACACGGTGCCGGAAATGACGATCAGATCCGCTTCGCGTGGTGTAGCGCGCAGGACTTCGGACCCGAAGCGGGCGATGTCGAACCGGCTGGTGAACGCTGTCGCCATTTCCACATAACAGCATGACAGGCCGAAATTCAGCGGCCAGATCGAATTTTTCTGCCCCCATGATACAAAATCCTGCAACCGGCCCATGACCAGATTACGACGGAGAGTTTCGCTGAAACTGGGCGAAGGCTGCACGTCTCTGGGTGCACCGGGGGAAGAAAGGGACCAGCTCATGATGCGAGGTCCTTTCGTGTGTCCGTTACACGACGTGGACGAACCTGCGGCCCCCAGTCCAGCGCTCCGGCTCGCCACAGATAGGCAAGAGAAATCGCCAGAAAGACAATAAAGGCAAGCGCCGCGCCATAGCCGATCCAACCCACTTCGGCCACAACAGTTGCCCATGTCAGGAGAATGGCTGTTTCGACATCAAAAATGACGAAGAACATGGCCACCAGATAATACTGTACAGGCAACCGCAGGTGCGCCGATCCCGTGGGGATGATGCCGGACTCAAAAGGCATGGACATGGAGCGGCCCAGGGCTCTGCCGCTTCGTCGGGTGCCGGTTATGGCGGACAGTCCCATCATGCCGGCCAGCACTATTCCTATGACAAGAGCATAGGTAAAAATCGACCATATACTGGAAACATTTTCCATACTGGCAATTCCGTTTCTGTTTATTCTGAACGGAGGTTATTTGTGTAGTGCTATTGGTCATGACGGATGACAGGCGGCTGCGGTCCGAGGAGGAGCGTGTCCTCTGACACATTCGGGTTCACTGAAGGAAACGTCAGAATGCGTTATCAGTCGCCTATACGCGGCAAGAAGAGGGAAGTTGCGGCTCTATCGTGCAAGTTTTTCACGAAATGGGACGGCTTATTTATGAGAAATATTCTTCTCTCAATTTTCTGTTTTCGTATCAGGTGAGCATGGACAGAAAGTAATCACAGGATACGATTGGAAATGGCCTGTTCGGAGTGCAGGGAGACCGGGATTACGGCCGTGCCGCGCTGAATATTCTGGAGGAAACCTTGGTGTGTCTAATGTCCCGGTGACACAGTGCATCTGAGGCGAAGAAGTGCCGGAAATCGTGTAACCGTCCATCATCCAGCCCCATCGCCTCTGGACGGAAAGCTGTTCTGCTTTCTTTAAAATTTACAAACCGGGATCAAAGGAGCTGCATTCTTTGGTGTAGAGCAAAACCCGGGACAGTTGCCGTCCATGTCTAAACATTTCGGGCTTTGCGCTGAATCCCGTCAGTGGTGCAGAGGACAGGTGGTTTTCTCACCGGGCAGATGATCGAAATTGCAGGAAATGCTTCCGTCCACGGGGCTGTTATTCGGGTCAGGCTTGGGACAGCACGCAGTTAGAAGGATGCCGAATGCCGTGAGAATGAGGATGTTGCGTTTCATAATGCTTGCTGATTCTTTCTCAATAGGTGCAGTTCTGTACACGAACAATGACGGCCCGGTAAGGCGAAATTATTCCTGTGTGTGAGACGATTGGTCGTGCGGGGCTTTTTCGACGGCGGAGAAACGGGCCGCCTGAGCAGCGACGCGCGTGTCCTGTTCACGGATCAGCCAGTACACGACGCCGAGCGCCAGCACCGCCGCAGAAAAGGCGATCATTTCCATGGGACGTACTTCGTTTAGGTCGAGGATAATGAATTTCCGGGAGACGGCGAGAAGCGCGATCAGCACGATCGTGCGGACTCGCACGACGTCCTTGTTGTGTGACAGGCTGATTCGGAGCGAGCTTTTAAACTCCAGAGCGATGATGACTGTGAAGATATTGCCAAACACGCTCTGGAAGGTCGGCGCATTGTCCGGGCTGATCTGACCGAACCATGCGAGCCGCCAGACTTCTTTCGTGAGGCTCCAGGTGGCGATTGCCGTGATGATCATGATCAGTGCTGTCAGGATCAGCATGATCAGAAGTTCGAACCCTTCGTAGAGATTCATTTCCCGGAAGCTGCGTCCGAGACGCAGGGCTTCCCGCGAAAAGGGATCGTGAGGTTCTTTTCCGTCCCCTGAACCGTCCATTTCTGACTTTCCTTATCGATGCGCGTCGGTTCTCTGATGCGGATAGTGTCGCAGGCATCGCGTGACGGGTCCAGTCGGGAACAGGATGACCGGTATGTCCGTCCGCTTCCCCCGCGCTTTCATTGACCGTGGTATGTTGTGGCAACTGCCGAAAACGGTATGACTTATTGGGGCGTGTCATCAGTTAATTCCGATGATGGCGGAAACGAGTTGCACTGCTGCGAAGAATGTTGACTTCAGCTTGTCGTAGCGTGTTGCAATGCCTCTGAACTGCTTCAGTCTGGCGAAGAACCGTTCAATGATGTTTCTGTTTTTGTAGAGCTGGAAGCTGATTTTCCGTGGATCGCGTCGATTTTTCCTTGAAGGGATAACCGGTACGATCTGCCGTTCTTCGATCTTTTTGATAAGCGGATCAGCATCATAAGCCTTATCGGCGATAAAAGCTGCAGGATCGACTTCATCCAGCAGGGGGTCTGCTTCTGTGATGTCCGCTCTCTGCCCGGGCGTCAGGGACAGGGCGACCGCCTTTCCCGCAGCATCGACAATGGCGTGGATTTTCGAAGTCAGTCCGCCACGGGACCGCCCGATGGCCTGATCCGCGCCCTTTTTTACGGGCGCCCGCACTGTGCTGGTGAGCCCGGACAATCGTGCTGTCGATCATCATGTATTCGTTGTTGGGACCGGCGGCCAGATGCCGGAAAATCCATTCGATCACGCCGCCTTCGCACCAGCGACTCAACCGTCAGTGGACGTTTTTCCAGTCACCAAAACGGACAGGCGGGTCACGCCGGGGAATGCCGGCACGGTAACGATACAGAACCACTTCCACAAACAGACGGTTATCGGCAGCCATTCCGCCGACATGGCCTTCGCGCCCCGGGAGAAGATCCTTTATCCGTTCCCACTGGCTGTCACTCAGGCCATATCGACGCATTCACACTCTCCCTGAAAACAGAGAGAAAACTTCACAGATCTAATGGAAGTACAAGCCTCATAGCGCCAGATGCTAACTGACGGCACGACCTAACGTTCGAAGCACGATACCGTCCAGAGCCCGGACATCGATATTGCGCCCTTCACGGACCTTGACCGAGGTCTCTTCGAGCCGCGCGCGGGCGAGACGGGCTGTATCGAATGTTCTGACGATCCGCTGGCCATTGACCAGTTTGCGTGCCCGATACTACTTTGGACCGCGGCAACTTACACCATCGGGCAGCGGACGTCTTGTCGCGGGATCGTTGGCATTTTCGGTGGATTTTGTACGGGCCATAAGACGAACTCCGAAGGAGGGACGGAATCGTCATTGGCCCAGAATTGGTCCAGAATCGCTACTTAATTTTTGGATGGGTAGGGCGCTTTTCCCGTAAGCCAATGATAACATTGCCAAATAAATTTGGCGTCCCGTACGGGATTCGAACCCGTGTTGCCGCCGTGAAAGGGCGGTGTCCTAGGCCTCTAGACGAACGGGACAGAGGCGAGGGCGTAATTAGGCGAGGGAACGATGGGCGTCAAGCGCGATACGACAGAAAAAATAAAATTATTGTCTTTCAGCGATTAACCCTGCGTGCTGACGCGTGCGGCCGGGCCGAATGCGGAGCTGGTGATATGCAGGGCAGAGGCGGGCATCCCCTTCTTGATCAGCGCGTCTGCCAGCGTTCTGCCGCGCAGCAGACCAAGCTCAACTGCCTGCGTCTGATCGTCCGGAGACAGGGAGACCGTCTCGCCGCTGCAATGCAGGAATAGCGGGGCGCCGTGACGGCTATTGATCAGCTTGGTCAGGGTGCCATCCTGTCCGGGCTTCATCTGATCCGAGCCCGGAAGGAAACCGATCAGCGTACCGTCCTTGGGTGAGACATCATAATCCGGTTGAATCGGTTCCATAGCGAGTGCGTCGTGAGGAGGCGCAAAGCCCGGGATGGAAGGGATAGCAGGCGGTCCGGCGGGAATTTCCGGCAGAGGCCCCGTGACGGACGTGGCTGCGATCGCAGCATCACCGCGGAATTCAGGCATGGCGAGTTCTGCTTCAGGTGGCGCCTGTGTCGCGTCCGACTTCGCTTTGGGGGCCGGAGAAGGCGTTGTGGCTGGTGTTGTTCCCGTCGGAGGTGACGAAGAATCTGCCGCATCAAGGATGGCCCCCATCCCGCCGTTGGGCACTGGGGTGGTGGTCGCGGCAGTGGGAGCCTGCGTTGTGCTTCCCTTGGACGCATCCGCTGCAGAAACGGCGGGTTTGGCGGTAATGGCTGCTTTGGGCGGTGGAGGAATGACGGGTGTCAGGGTGCCGTTCTGCGCTGCCGTCCGCATGGTGAGGTTGCGGGAAGTGATCAGATTATTGGTGATGGACTGACGCAGCTCCGGAGACGGAAGCGCTGGCGGTGTGGTGGGTGTCAGACCAACACGGGGATAGGGATCAAACTGTCCCGGCGCAGGAGGGCGCTGCTGGGCAATGATTCCGCCTTCATGCTGATGGTACCAGTCAAGCGTGGTGTCGACCAGATCGCGATGCTGGCAGCCAGCCAGAAGCGCACAGGAAAACGGCAGGACGATCCTGAAGAAGCTTCGGCTCACAGCCGACTGGAACGGAAAAATTGTCATTGGGCTCATCTTAATCGCTTCGGGTTTCTCTGGCGAGAGCCACTGTCGTGAAAGCGATGTTGTGCTGTGCCTCTTGGCATTGCCAGCAGGGCGGCGCAGAATAAGAAGAATGAGATCACATTACCCAACCAAGGAGGCCGACCTGATGGGCGCCAATCGCATGCTGGACGATGTCACCAAAGGGCGGATCAGACTCGATGACGAGGATCCGAACGGCCCTGACATTCCTGCTCCCGAAGGCCCGGAGCCGTCCGAGCCGGATGACAACAAGACGCTGTCCTCGCCGATCAATGAGCTGGAAACCAAGCTGTTCGATCAGCGCAAGGTTCTGATCTTCGGCGGGATCAACGACAAGATCGCCCGCGATGTGACCGGTCGCCTGCTGGCTCTTGCTGGTGCGTCGGACAAGCCGATCGACGTTTACGTCAACTCCCCGGGCGGTCATGTGGAAAGCGGCGACACGATTCACGACATGATCCGCTTTGTCGATTCCGTGGCTCCGGTCAACATGATCGGCACCGGCTGGGTTGCATCGGCTGGTGCGCTGATTTTCGCAGCCGGCCACAAGGATCGTCGATTCTGTCTGCCCAACACGCGCTTCCTGCTGCATCAGCCGATGGGTGGCGTGCGTGGACCGGCGACCGATATCGACATCGAGGCCCGCGAGATCATCAAGATGCGTGAGCGTCTGAATCATCTGTTCGCCCGTGAGACAGGCCAGCCTTACGAGAAAATCTGCAAGGACACGGATCGTAATTACTGGATGTCGGCTGAAGAGGCGATTTCTTACGGTCTTGTGACACGGATCATTTCCAAGCCGTCCGATATCCACTAACCGCGCTCTGTCCCGCGCTGCGTGCGTGGAAAGAGATCCATCATCAGATATGGCGCGTCTCCGTGATGGGGATGCGCCATTTTCCAACATGGGTACGTGGAAATGACTGCACTTGCCGATATCTACACCAGACTCCCGGACAGTATTGATGACCTGCCTCCTCCGCCGAACGCAGAGGCTGTAGAGCAGGCCGATTACCGCGCCCGTCACTGGAGTTCCTCAATTCCCGGCCCGCTCAAGCCCGGTTCGCCGGAGCACAAACGGGCCATGGCGGATATGTTCCGGGAGACGTTCAATCCCTATCGTCCGTCCGTCATCAACTGGCCCAAGCTGGAGCCGGATGCCCTGAGACGTGTGACGTCCCTGCCGATCTGGGACATTGCCGTGCAGACGGAAGGTAAGGCGCGTCTGCGTATGGCGGCCTATGCCCGGATGATCGACGACCCAGATATCAAGGACGCGATTTCCCGGAATGCATGGGAAGAAAACCGGCACAAGGAAGTCCTGAGCAAGCTGGTCGAGGCCTACGGAATCGAGATGGCTCCCGAGCCGCCATACGTCGAGCCGAAGGACGTCGAATGGGCCTATCTCGTCACGGGTTTCTCTGAATGTGTGGACAGCTTCTTTGCGTTCGGCATGTTCCGCGTCGCCCAGACGTCAGGATTTTTCCCTGCGGAACTGATTGAGACATTCGAGCCGGTGATGCAGGAAGAGTGCCGTCATATCCTGCTCTTCGCCAACTGGCTGGCCTGGTATCGTGCGGTCATGCCTGCGTGGAAACGTCCCTGGTTTGAACTGAAGGTGCTCGCCGTGTGGGGCTTCCTGATTTACGAGCGTCTGGGCCTTGTTCATTCTGTCGATGCCAATGGTGAAGAACATACGCAGGACAACAACTTCACGGTAACCGGCACGAAGGATATGACCAGTCAGGATATTACGCTGGCGGACTTCATGCAGCTTTGCCTTACCGAGAACGCTAGACGTTTTTCGGGTTATGACCCGCGCCTGCTTCGGCCCAAACTGGCTCCGAATATCGCCAAGACGATTCTGTTCGTGCTGCGTCTGTTCGGACGCAAGCCGCATGATCTGGAAGCAGGCGCGCCGGTCGCCGCCTGAAGTGATGTTTGAGGCCGGAACGTAGTTTTCTGCGTCCCGGCGTCATGTATTTTGAATGGGGATCACAAGCTCAGAAGCTGTGGTCCCCATTTGTTTATGGACCCTTGTTCTACGCTCTGCCCCGTAACGCACGCGCTGCCACTGTCGCGACATCATGACGTAGCTTGACGATGGCCTTGCCGTTAGTGTCCAGCGGATGCACCCGGTTGGTTAGAATCAGTACAAACGCAGAGCTGCCAGCATCCATCCAGAGAGATGTGCCGGTATATCCGGTGTGTCCAAAGGAACCGACAGGAAAAATATCGCCCCGAGGTGTAGAGTAATGCGTTGCAATGTCCCAGCCGAGCCCACGCAGATCCGTGACGCCGGGTGACTGGGGCGATGTCATGAGCCGAAGCGTCGCGGTGCGAAGTGGGTAATTGCTGGGACGCCCCGCAAGCCGGTCAAGAAGACTGGAAGCGTAGAGCGCCATGTCGTGGGCGTCTGAGAACAGGCCCGCATGTCCGGCGACACCGCCCATGCGTCGGGCTGTGGGGTCATGCACGACACCACGCAGCGGAATATGGTTCTCGTCATATTGTGTCGGCGCGATGAGTGGCCGCACTGTTGCTGGCGGCAGAAAACCGGATTCCTGCATGCCGATCGGCTGTAGGATGTGGCGTGCCGCATAGACATTCAGTGGCAACTGACTGAACCGCTCCACCAGCAATCCGAGAACGATGAAATTGATGTCGCTATAGACAAAATGCTGTCCGGCTGGAGCCTGTGGGACTGCGGTCATGGCTCTGTGGACGGCTTCGTCCTTGCCGGTCCACGGCGTGGACAAATCCAGATCCGGGGCCAGACCGGAATAGTGGGTCAGCAGATGCCGGATGGTGATCGCTGCTTTTCCGTTCTGTGCAAAATCCGGCAGATAGCGTGAAACCGGATCATCAAGTTGGAACAGGCCCTGTTCCCAGAACTGCATGATCGACGGGGCCGTGATGGTCGCTTTTGTAAGCGAGGCCATATCGAACCGCGTGTCCCATGACATGGGTTCGGGAGCAGGAGCTAGCGCTCTGTGCCCCATGACGGCGCGGTGAAGGATAAGGTCACCCTGACCGATAACGGCGATAACGCCTGGAATCTCGCCACGTTGAACGGCACCCGACAGAAGACTATCGACTTCCGAAAAATCGTATGAGGGGCGGCTGGCAGCACAGCCCGCCAGGCTTGTGGCTCCGGGGAGAAGAGCTCCCGACAAACATTTGAGAAACAGGCGTCTGCTCATAACTGGATATCTCAGGCCGAAAACTGTTCAGCAATAATGCGCTCTGACAGGGACTGTCCGGGGTCAAACAGGACAGTGACCGAGCGGTTTCGGTTTTCCTGCACGGACACGGTTTTGACGTCACGTACTTCCGTAAAGTCCGCGACCGCGGCGACAGGGCGCTTTTCCTGCTCAAGAATCGAAAACGTCACGACAGCGGTTGAGGGAAGCAAGGCGCCGCGCCAGCGTCGCGGACGGAAGGCGCTGATGGGGGTGAGCGGCAGAAGATTCCCGGAGAGCGGCACAATGGGACCGTGTGCGGACAGATTATAGGCGGTGGAGCCAGCCGGTGTGGCAACCAGCACGCCATCACAGATCAGTTCAGGGAGACGCTCGCGTCCATCCACATCGATTCTGATTTTGGCCGCCTGACGGGTCTCCCTGAACAGAAAGACGTCATTGAGGGCTTCGGCTTCATGAACGGACCCATCCGTGCAGATCGCTTTCATGTGCAGGGGATGAAGTTGGGCGCTTTGAGTCACAGCAAGTCGCTCCAGCAGATCATCTTCATCCAGCGGATTCATCAGAAACCCTACGGAACCACAATTCATTCCATAGACAGGCACGATTCCGTCCATGACCTGTCGGAGTGTTTCCAGCATGAAGCCATCACCGCCCAGACAGATGATGACTTCTGCTTCTTCCTGAGAACAGTTGCCGTAACGACGGGAGAGTCGAAGCAGTTCTTCCTGGGCAGTTGCCGTTTCAGCTGCGACAAAGGCAAGGCGTTCAGGACGCGTAGCAGGCGGCCAGAAGGTCTCTGGAGAGTCTTTTTCCATATATTCCGGTCCGCGTCTTTCTGGCTGCAGGCGTGGTTGTTGCCGCAAACTTATACGTGACGTGCATGGAACGCCACGGGCAACGGCGGACTGAGTGCTCGAGTTCGGTGAAACAGACTTTATGGGACAGGTCGCAGATTTCCGGCGTTTCGATCTCCGGTCTCCGTGAAGGGAGTTTTTTGTTCGTCAGCAACCCGGCAAATTTTGCCGATATTAACTCCAGAGTAATGGCACTTATGCACGATCAGTTCAGAGATACACCAGGAACCAAGTGATTCACGTGCAAGGTCCAACAAGACGCTCATCCGGAGTCCCATGCAGCTTAACTCATTGTTCGGAAAATAAAAATTGAAAGCGACACTTTCCGGCCTGAAGTCGCTCGGACTGCCTCGTCTGATCGCTTTGGGAGCCGTTGGTCTCGGCATTTTGGGTATGCTGGCGGTCTTTGCATTTCATGGCGGTGGGCAGGCTACGGCGCTGCTGTACAGGGACCTGGATCTGCATGAAGCCGCGCAGATGGCCGAGGATCTTGAGAAGGCCCATATTGCCCACACTGTTTCGCCGTCTGGTGATGCGATTTATGTGGCTCCTGCTCAGGTCGCTGCCGCACGCCTGCTTCTGGCCCGTGATTCCCTGCCGTCAGGAGGGTCTGTTGGATATGAGATCTTTGATCATTCCAACACACTGACCACCACGGAATTCGAGCAGCATATTGACGAAACACGTGCTCTCGAGGGCGAATTGGAGCGATCCATTCGCCTGATTCATGGCGTAAGGAACGCGCGTGTTCATCTGGTGCTGCCTCACCGGGAAATGTTTTCGGCAGATCAGCAGGCGGCACAGGCCAGTGTACTTCTGACGATGAGCGGAAGTCGACCGGATGCAGAAAGTGTTCAGGCGGTTCTCAATCTTGTCGCTGCCGCCACACCAGGGCTTTCGCCTCAGAACATTTCTATCATTGACAATCACGGCAACGTTCTGGCGCGACCGGGGGATCGAAATGGTCCCGCAGGTCTTGCTCAGAGTATCGATGAGCAGAGACAGGCTATGGAAGCCCGGCTTTCCCAGACTGTCGAGGCTATGCTGGTACCCACGCTTGGCGCCGGGCATGTGCGGGCAGAAGCTTCTGTGCTGATGAATCTCGATCGGGTGCATGAAACGCAGGAGAGTTACGATCCAGACCAGCAGGTCTTGCGTTCTCAGCAGAGCACAACAGACAAGTCTGTAAATACAGAGGGGCAGCAGAATACTTCTGTAGCGAATAATCTGCCGAACGCAAATGCTGGACAGCCTCGAGCCGGAAGCCAGGATGACAGGCGGGAGGAAACGAACAATTACGAAATTGGCAAACGTGTTCGTACTGTTGTTCAGGATCAGCCACGCGTGTCACGTATCAGTCTGGCGGTCATGGTTGATGGCAAAACCAATAAAGGCGCGGATGGCAAATCCGAATGGGCTCCTCTGGATCAGGCCGAACTGGATAGAATCTCGACTCTTGCAAAGACAGCCATCGGTTTTGATGAAAAACGTGGGGATACAGTCAATGTCGTCTCAATGCGTTTTGCTTCGGAGTCCGCTGATACTGCCAGTGCACATGCTTCATGGATGGGACTGCCGATCGAAAAAGCGGATGCCATTCAGATGTTGCGCAGTCTGGCCCCAGGTCTGCTTATCTTTCTCGCGCTTATATTCTTCGTCAAACCTCTCCTGAAAAAAGATAATACAGGTGAAAATACTGGGGATGCGTCCACTTTGCCGGCAACATTGAACGATGGTGAGGGGCGTCCTGTGACAGCGTTGATGGAAACAGATGACGATGAAGCAATGCAGAGTGCTCCGACTCAGCTCGCGTTGGAGGGGCCTCGTGAAAGAAGGCCTGATTTTATGAATCTTTCTGGAATTGAGGGGCGTCTCAAGGCGTCCGCTATTCGCCATGTGCGTGAGTTGGCATCTGAAAACCCAGAGGAAAGCCTCAATGTCATCCGAAGCTGGCTTACGCCGCAGCATGAGGGCTGAAATATGTTGGTAAAAACAGCCTTAACAGGAGTTCAGAAGGCCGCGATACTTCTGCTCGCTTTGGGAGAAGAAAACGGCACGCAGCTGGTTTCTTCCATGCAGGAACATGAAATTCGTGAAATTTCTGCGGCAATGGCGACTATGGGGGCTGTATCTGCAGAAAGGGTTGAGGCTGTTTGCGCCGAATTCTCTGGAGCATTTTCTTCTGTTGATATGTTGGTAGGAACATACGACACAACAGAGAAAATTTTACGAAAGGCACTTCCTGGAGATCGGGTGAGTGCCATTATGGAAGAAATTCGTGGTCCGGCAGGCAGGACCATGTGGGATAAATTGGGGAATGTCCCGGAAAACATTCTGGCTAACTATCTTCGTAATGAATATCCCCAGACTGTGGCAGTTATTCTAAGCCGCCTTCAGGCGTCCCAGACAGCACGCGTACTGTCTCTTTTTCCTGAAGATTTTTCGGTAGATATCATGATGCGTATGCTGCACATGGAAAATGTTCAGAGGGATGTCATCGACAGTCTTGAGACAACCCTGAGATCCGAATTTATGGCCAGCCTTGCACGCTCGTCCAAACAAGACAGCCATGAACTTCTCGCCGAAGTATTCAATAATTTCGACCGACGCGTTGAAGGTCAGTTGATGAATGCTCTGGAAAAAAGAAATATTGAAGATGCTGAGCAGGTCAAGGCGCTTATGTTTACGTTTGAAGATCTAAAGCGTCTGCCGCGCGATGCAATCATGAGAATCATGAGAGATATCGACCGGGAGAAGTTGCCTTTAGCACTCAAGGGGGCATCGGAAGATATAAGAAAACTGTTCCTGTCATCAATGACATCACGGGCAGGGAAAATACTGGAAGACGAAATTTCTGCAATGGGCCCTGTCCGTATAAAGGATGTTGATGCGGCGCAATCGGAAATTGTTAATGTTGCTAAAAATCTTGCGAATCAAGGGGAGATAGATCTGAATCCCGGAAGTGACAACAATGAGATGTTGGCATGAATACGTGTATTGTTCTTTCTGGAGAGAATAAATCCGGCGTCCTGTTTGCTGAGGATTTCGATGATATTTCTAACAACATTCAGAAATCGTCAGACCATAATGAAGATCCTGTTCCAGAAGAACCTGCTGCTCCACCAGTTCCGTCCTATTCACAAGAAGAAATGGATTCTGCTATTGCTGTCTCTGTCTTAAAGGCCACTGAAAGGGTCAGAGATGAGATGGAAAAAACCCATCTGGAAGAAATTGAAAAAATAAAAGAAGAAAATAAAAATAAATTTCAAAATATATTTGACTCTATAAATAAAAATATAGATTTATCCTTGTATAATTATTCTGAAAATTTATCAAGATCAATATTGGTGGCCGTTGTGTCTTCATTTCCTGCGTGGAGTGATTCTCAAAAAAAATTATGGGCGGAAGGAATATTAGACAAAATATTATCATATTTTTCAGATGATTTTACTGTTTATGTAAAAACTCATCCAGATTGTTGTGAAGAAGTAAAAAAAACATTGTTTGAAAACAAGAATGTAAAAGATGATCGGATAAAATTTTTAGAAGATTCAAACCTTCATAAAACTGATTTTGAAATAGAATACTCTGATGGAAAAATATCTCGGCATATAGAGTTAATCGTTTCAAATATCTTAACTGATTTATCCAATTCTATAAACTTAAATGTCAAAGGAGACGTTTCCAATGGTTAATGCACCATTGCAGGAGGATTTAATGCAGCAAGATGGGATCGTTGCGCCGGTAGAAAGCGAACATGAACATTCTATTGAAGCAGTCTATGATATCCCTGTTACCGTTAGTGCTGTGTTGGGACGGGCGACAATGCAGGTAAGTCAGCTGTTGAAGCTGGGTAGGGGAGCTGTTGTCGAGTTGGATAGAAAAGTTGGCGAGGCGATTGATATTTACGTCAATAATAGACTGATCGCTCGAGGAGAGATTGTGATGGTTGATGAAAGCCGTCTCGGTATAACCATGACAGAAATTATCAAATCAGAAAAAAATAATTAAGGTTATTCTCCGTGCGTATACTGATTATTGGTTCTCTCTCCGATGAATTAGGAAAAGCCACAAAGATTGTATTGGCGCGGGGAGCCTGTGTGGATCATGCTGAGACCAATGGATATGCTATAAAGAAAATATGTTCATCTGGAGACTATAAATTTATTATATGCTCTGTAAGGGAAAATATTACAGATTTGATTAAGGCATTAAAGCAGGAGAGGATAGCTATTCCTGTCATCGCCTGTGGTCCGGAAGATCCTGCTATCGCAGCAGATGCAATTGCCAATGGTGCCGAGGATTATATTCCTCTTCCTCCGGATCCTGATATTATCGCAGCATTCCTGCAGGATGCGAGTAGTGAAAAAACAATTTTTCATACTGTCGATCCTGTTATGAAAAAGTTGCTGAAGCAGGTCGATAAGATAGCCGTATCAGGAGCATCTGTTCTTGTGACGGGAGAGTCTGGCACAGGAAAAGAAATTATTGCTCGTTATATTTACCTCAATTCAAAGCGGGCAACTGGCCCATTTATTGCGCTGAATTGTGCTGCTCTACCTGAAACATTGGTTGAATCGGAGCTTTTCGGTCATGAACGAGGAGCGTTTAGTGGTGCAACGGCCAGACGAGTTGGTCGGTTTGAGGCTGCCAATCACGGGACGTTATTGCTTGATGAAATCAGCGAAATGGATGTCCGTCTTCAGGCAAAATTGTTGAGAGCAATTCAGGAACGAGAAATAGACCGATTGGGAGGAAATACTCCCGTCTCGGTTGATGTTCGTATTATTGCAACATCCAACAGAGATCTTCCGGCAGAAATCAAGGCACAAAAATTTAGAGAAGACCTCTATTTCAGATTGAATGTGGTCTCAATCAGGATTCCCCCATTGCGTGATCGTGTAATGGATATTCCTTATCTGGCAAATCATTTTTGTCTTTATTACAGCAAGATAAATGCCATTCCACAAAAGACTATCTCTGAAAGTGCAATGGAGAAATTAAAGCAATATAAATGGCCTGGAAATGTCAGGGAGCTTGAGAATACAGTTCATCGTGCTGTTGTTGTCTCTTCCAATGACATTATAGATGTCGATTGTTTCGATCTTCCTGATGCACAGTCAGAGAAACATTCTCAGGAGCATTCGTTATCCTCTTGGGTCGGGTATCGGATGGATGAAGTTGAACAGGCTCTTATTATAGAAACTCTTTCGCATACGGATGGAAACCGAACTCAGGCCGCCTCTATATTGGGGATTTCCATTAGGGCTCTGAGAAACAAGTTGCGTGAGTATGCTGGTCAGGGTGTTGCGGTTCCTCCTCCATATCAAAGCTTGACAGAGATATAATGTCAGAATCGACAAAAACCTCTTTAAAAAATCTGTTTGATTATCAGATTCTCCTGAGAAATATAAAATCTTTTAGTGTTAAAGACTTGAAGAATGGTGGTTGGCGCCATTTTGTTCCTGGCAGTGATGTGGGCTTGGCGCTAGGCGTTGCAGCCCTTCTTTCTGTATTAATTATTCCATTGCCCACCATGTTCCTGGATGTGGGGTTGGCAATTTCTATTACAGTTTCAGTGCTGATTTTGATGGTGGCCCTGTTTCTGCAAAGACCACTTGATTTTACTTCTTTCCCAACCCTCCTTCTCCTGACAACACTTCTCCGTCTTGCTCTGGAAGTTGCCACCACTCGTCTGATCCTGGGGCATGGCAATGAGGGCGTCTATGCTGCTGGTCATGTTGTGGCGGCGTTTGGCGGCTTTCTTATGGGAGGAGATGTTGTCATTGGCGGTATTCTGTTCTCGATCCTTCTCGTTGTGAACTTCATGGTTATTACAAAAGGTTCGGGCCGTATCGCTGAAGTGGCAGCGCGATTTTCTCTTGATGCCATGCCAGGAAAACAGATGGCGATTGATGCTGAGCTCGCATCAGGCGCTATTTCCGACAAGGTTGCGAGAAAAAGAAGAAAGGAGCTTGAAGAAGAAAGTGGATTCTATGGGTCAATGGACGGTGCTGCCAAATTTGTAAGAGGCGATGCAATTGCGAGTCTGATCATTACAGCGATTAATATTATCGGGGGACTAACCATCGGTGTTGTTCGACATGGAATGCCACTGAGTGAAGCGGCTGGGTCATTCACAACATTGACGATTGGTGATGGTCTTGTTGCACAGATTCCTGCTTTACTGGTTTCCACAGCCGCAGGTATTGTCGTTACAAAAGGGGGGACTGAAGGCGCGGCTGACGCAACATTGCTGAAACAGCTGGCTGGTGGTTCCAAACCCTTGGCGCTTGCGGCAGGTATTTCTGGAATCATGGCCATTATGCCAGGTTTGCCGGCTCTTCCGTTTTTGGGAATTGCTGCGATTTGTGGTGGGGTTGCCTGGTCTCGTCATACTCATCCGATCGAAGACAAAGACGAAGAAGAGGCTGCAACACATGTTGTGCCTCATAATGCAGAGCCACCTATTACGGATTCCCTTCGCATTGATATGATCAGACTTGAACTTGGTTTCAGCCTTCTCAGTCTTGCCAGTGGTGAAAACCCACAACTGACAGAACAGATAAAAATATTGCGGCGTACTATAGCCAGTGAGATGGGTTTTATTCTTCCTCCTGTCCGTATTCAGGATAATTTACAGCTTCCTGGTGATCAATATGTCATTAAGATCAAGGAAATAGAAGTAGGTTCGGGTGAGGTCCGTCCCAACAGACTGCTAGTGATGAATCCTGCAGGCGGCTTGCCAGCACTTCAGGGCGAGGTGAC
This sequence comes from Acetobacter aceti NBRC 14818, assembly GCF_000193495.2. Taxonomy (NCBI): domain Bacteria; kingdom Pseudomonadati; phylum Pseudomonadota; class Alphaproteobacteria; order Acetobacterales; family Acetobacteraceae; genus Acetobacter; species Acetobacter aceti. The sequence continues at coordinate 3,200,282 of NZ_AP023410.1, forward strand.
CAAAGAGCCCGCATTTGGCTTGCAGGCAATGTGGGTTGATATTGGTCTCAGAGAAGAAGCCACATTTGCAAATTATACTGTTGTCGATCCAGCCAGTGTGATCGTGACGCATCTGAGCGAACTGGTGAGAGAAAATCTTTCTGATCTTCTGACCTATGCAGAGACACAAAAGCTTCTGGATGAGTTGCCGCGTGATCAGCAAAAGCTTGTTTCGGATATGATCCCATCCCAGATTTCTTTGGGAGCAGTTCAGCGTGTCTTGCAGGCACTTTTGTCTGAGCGTGTTTCGATCAGAGATTTGCCGACAATTCTGGAAGGGATTCAGGAAGCGTGCGGGCAGGGGCTTCGTGCTGTGCCGCAGATCGTTGCTCACGTGCGTATCAGACTGGCTCGTCAAATTAGTGCATCTGTAATGGGACCCAATGGCTATATTCCCATCGTAACCTTAAGCCCGGTATGGGAAGGGGTGTTTCTGGATAGCATGGTGGGGCCGCCTGACGATCGTCAGTTGGCGATGGCGCCTAGCAAACTGAATGAATTCATTGGAAAATTACGCGCTGTATTCGACCATCTGGCTAGTGTAAATGAAACTCCGGTTGTCGTCGTAAATGGCGGGATCCGTGATGCTGTGCATGCTATAATGGAGCGCTTGAAACCATCTGTTCCCGTTATGGCACAGGCTGAAATTGCACCGCGGGCAAGAATCAGGACTGTTTCCACAATACAATAATATTTATTTGGTGTTTTTATGGAAAATGAGATTTTTATCGGAATAAATATGAAAGATGCTGTCCGTAAAGCACGGGCGAACTTGGGTGAAACGGCTTTGATTGTTTCCGAGCGTATTGTGGATAATGGAGTAGAGGTCGTTGCAAGGAAGGATTCTTTGGAAAATGCTTCCATAGAGGATGGTGTCCAGGAAGTTTCTGAGGCTTCGAACGATTCTGAAAAATCTAATTATTCAGAAGATATTCAAAAAATATCCAGAATTTCAGATGTTTTGAGATGGCATAGAGTGCCTGATGCTTTGATTGATGTATTTTCGTCAGTCAATTTCGAGGCAATGATTGCCAGAAATATCCAGTTTGGTTCTTTTTCGTTTTCACAGGCCAAGAGACCCTTGGCGCTGGTTGGAACGGCTGGGGCAGGCAAAAGTCTTTCAGTCGCTAAACTGTCTTCGCGCCTTGTTCTGGCGGGAAATCCTCCACTCGTTATCACGACGGACAGAGAAAGAGCTGGTGGAATTGATCAGTTGGCTACCCATACACGTCGATTGGGGCTGCCTCTTATTGTTGCCAATGACAAAAAGACGCTTCAGCAGGCTATGGCTCAGAGAAGAAACAATCAGCCTGTGTTGATTGATACGGCTCCTGTCGACCCTTATAATGAAAACGCTTTAGCCATATTGATGGAACTTGAACTGGTCACGCGATCGGAGTTGTGTGTGGTTGTGCCCGCCGGGTATGATTCCGAGGAAACGGCAGATGTGGCTGAGTTGTTCTGGAATGCGGGTGCCCGGATGATGATTGCGTCAAGGCTGGATCAGGTGCGCCGACTGGGCAACATCATTACAGCCGCTGCCTGTGGTCTGGTAATGACCGAATATGGTGTTTCCGATAATTGCCATGCCGGTCTTGAGAAAATGACAGCAAGAAAGCTTGCTGCATTACTCATCGAAAAAGCGGAAGATTATGAGAAAAACAGATAGGGTCTGATCAGTTTTTGTCTATCTGACATAAAAAACCTCACAGACAGATCGGTCTGTGAGGTGAGGCACTCTCTGGTTTGTCCGGCTTAATTTACCGGTCCGTTGGGTTCGATCCAGCCGATATTTCCATCGTCACGCCGATAAATGATGTTGATTTGCCGACTGACGCTGTTACGGAAAACCAGAAGGTTACGGTCAGCCAGATCCAGTCGCATGACAGCTTCGCTGACACTCAGGAAAGCGATCTCTGTCGGTTGTTCAGCGATAATCGTTGCGTAAGGTCCTTCCGACGGCGTGTTTTCCAGAGTGTTCCTGGAAGGTTCCTGCGGGTCTGTGGGTTGGAGAATGTAACTCCGACCGATTTCTGGCCGTTGAATGCGTGCGGACGCTCTGGAATGGGTCTGCACTCTTCTTCGGTAACGTCTCAGGCGTCTTGCAATATGTTCCGCAGCATCATCGAACGCTCCGTGAGCGTCAGAAGCCTCACCTTCGCCTCTCAAGGTCAGTCCGCGGCCAGCATGGACATTGATGTCGCATGTGAAAAATGAGCGTGCTTTACTGAAGGTGACGTTGGCTTCGAGTGCCTGCTCGAAATATCGATCAGCGATATTGCCGAGATGCATGGTAACCCGATGTTTTAGTGCGTCTGAAAGGTCAATCTGTTTACCTGAAACGTGGATATGCATTCTGCCAGGCTCCTTTTTATTGAGGAAACCGGTCGCCCCAGCATTGATGGTGCCGTACTGCGCCATCAGGCGGAGGCGGCTTTCTCCCGTTTGCGCTGCACTGAATTTCCGATATGCAACGCGTCCCGATATTTGGCCACGGTTCGGCGAGCAATGTCTATGCCTTCCTTGCGAAGATTTTGCACAATCTCCTCATCCGAAAGAATATGTGTGCCCGTTTCCTGTGAAATCATTTTTTGAATTTTATATCGTACAGCTTCAGCACTATGTTCTTTTGAAATGTGAAGACTACTTATCTTCCGTGTGAAAAAATATTTGAGTTCGAAGAGCCCCTGAGGAGTCGCAATATATTTCCCTGTTGTAATGCGGCTGATGGTGCTTTCATGCAGGCCGGTTTCAGTTGCGACTGTTTTCATTGTGAGCGGCCGCATAAATGAAGCGCCGGAAGACAAAAAATCGCTCTGATGTTTAATTATTTCTAAAGAAACGCGCAGAAGCGTTTTTGTTCTCTGTTCAATAGAGCGCACTAGCCAGGACGCATGATGGGCCTGATTCTGGATGAATGGTCTGTCTGAGGTAGGACTGGATTTTCTTGTCTTCTCAAGAAGCGCCTGATCCAGATACAGACGGGGAAGTGTGTCTTCATTGATCCGCACACTCCACTGTCCGTCAGGGGCCTGTTGCACGAAAACATCAGCGATCCGACTGCTGGTATTGGCTGCGAGCGCCTCAAAACCGGGCTTGGGGTCAAGATGGTGCAGTTCCGAAATCATCTCGGCAAAATCGGCTTCATCGACACCGCATAATTGCTGAAGACTCCGGTAGTCTTTGCAAGCAACCTTATCGAGGTGATCGAGCAGAATACTCATGGCTGGATCGAGCCGGTTTCTGGAACGCAGTTGTGCGGCCAGACATTCCCTCAGTGAACAGGCAAACAGGCCCACTGGTTCAAACAGCATCATGCTCTGGCGGACGTTTTCGACTGTAGCGGCCGATACCCCAATCTCTTCAGCAATCGTCCCAAGCGAGCAATCCAGTCGCCCGGCTGCATCAAGATGCTCAATGAGCGCACAACCGATAACGCGTTGCTGTTCGGTGAAAAGGGGGGTCAGGCGAAGCTGTTCATCCAGTCGTTCAGAGAGGGTGGGCATGTGTGCGGCAATATCCTGATCGCCATCGCCGTATCGTTGACGCCAGTCCTGAGGAGAACCCTCTTCCGAGTAGGTATCGTCGAACCCGCCAGACGCCGCTTCCTCCGCGAAACTTATATCAAGAGAGGTTTCTTCCGGAGCTGCTGCTTCGTTGGAAGACAGGCTGACTGAATCTGTGGGCGTAACCGGCGTTTCTGTTTCCTCCCGAACGAGGAAAGGATTGCGTTCGAGTTCTTCCTCGACCAAGGCCTCCATTTCTGCACTGGTCATCTGGAGAAGCCGGATAGCCAGACGCAACTGCGGCGTCATGGCAAGATTGTGTGTCTGTCGGAGATGAAGCCCGGGTAGTGTCACCATACGGTGAGACTAGAGGGAAAAGCTTTCTCCAAGGTACACGCGGCGGACGTCTTCGTGCGCCACGATCTCTTCCGGAACGCCCTGCATCAGCACCTGACCGCCATGCATGATGTAGGCGCGGTCGATGACTTCCAGCGTCTCGCGCACGTTATGGTCCGTAATCAGCACGCCGATGCCGCGATCCTTCAGATGCGACACCAGATCACGGATTTCCCCGACGGCGATGGGATCAATACCGGCAAGCGGCTCATCCAGAAGGATATAGTGCGGCTGGCTGGCTAGCGCGCGGGCAATTTCCAGACGACGACGCTCACCGCCAGACAGAGCCAGAGAGGGGGAGCGGCGAAGATGGGAAATGCCGAACTCGCCGAGAAGACCGTCCAGCATGGCGTCACGTTTGTCAGGGTCGGGTTCGACCACTTCAAGCGCCGCCATGATGTTCTGCTCGACGTTCAGGCCGCGGAAAATACTGGCTTCCTGCGGCAGGTAGCCGATTCCCAGACGGGCGCGCCGATACATGGGCAGACGCGTAATATCCGCGCCGTCGAGCGTGATGTTGCCCGTGTCAGGCTGCACCAGCCCGACGATCATGTAGAAGCTGGTCGTCTTGCCCGCGCCGTTCGGACCGAGGAGACCGACGGCCTCGCCGCGATGAACCTCGATCGAGACGTTACGCACGACTTCGCGTTTTTTATAGGACTTGCCGATTCCGTCCGCGAAAAGACCGTGCTTGCGGTCACGCAGGACAGGTCCGCCTGAGCCGATATCAACAGAGGCCGGCACGAAATCCAGCATGAAATCTTCAGAGTTCATCTCAGTGTCCACCGTTGCTGTTGCCGTCACCATTGGGAACGACGAGACCACTGACACGGGCTCCCGGCTGTTCGGTCATGGTTGCGACACCAGTGTGCATGTTGATGACGGCGGCAGATCCCTGAAGCTGGTTCTGGCCACGGGTGATATGGACGTTGCCAACGATCCGGGCGATTCCGGTATCCGGCACATAGACGCCGCGGTCGCCTGTGATGGTTTCGGTCTGCGTGCGGACCCACACATGACCGAATGCGTTAACTTTCTCCAGCTTGCCAGATCCGTTGGCGAGCGGATCACCGCTTGCTTTCTTCGAATCAGCCGGTTGGGCCGGTGCGTCTGAAGGCGGTGCGCTGTAGCCAACCAGCACGTCCGCCTTGATCTGCTTGCCTTCATTGGTGGTGACCGTCGCATTTCCACGCCCGATGGAGATGCGTGTCTGCGAGTAATATTCCATCGTGTCGCGGGCTGTCAGGAGATCCTGCGGTGTGGTCAGTTTCAGCGCGTGACCCGTCATGACCAGTGTGGCCTGATCGATGTCGTAGATCGCCTTGTCACCCCATGCCTGATCGGTCTGGGTGAAAATATGTACGTTGCCGATCGCTTCCAGACGATAGATCTCGTTCGATCCTGAAGAGTCTGGTCCACCGGAAGGTGCGTCTGCCGGTTTGGCAGGAGCGGGACTGTCTTCAGCTCCGCCGGGATTGACCGCTGTCGGGTGGTCGGCTTCAGGTGGCGTTGCAGGCGTTGCAGGCGTTGCAGGCGTTGCAGGCGTTGCAGGCGTTGCAGGCGTTGCAGGCGTTGCAGCAGGTGCTCCCGGTGTGGCGGCAGGCGCTGCGCCCGGTGCCTGCGCATCCGGTGAGGCTGCTTTCTTGCGGTAATAGGCGATCAGCTTGTCAGCCGTGACAGTGACGTCGCCCCTGACCGCCTGCGCCTGATTATACGCCGTCACCTTCTGTGCATTCTGATCCCAGTCAAAACCACCTACAGCCGTCACTGTAATCTGTCCGCCATGAGACAGATCGATGGCCTGAGCAAAGGCCGGAGCTGTTCCGAGTATGGTGAGGCTCGTACCGGAGACGGCGAGAGCGCCAGTCAAGGCAAGGCTCCGCCACAACTGCTTGGTGAACAACAGGGAAGAGGTGCGAAGCGATACCATTCAGCTGGCCTTGTCGTGCGGTCCGTTACGATCGTCATTCAGGATGAATCGCCCGGGACCGCGGAACTGGGCAATACCTTCATGTTGCGACAGCCAATACCCTTTAGCGTCAAGGACTCCAAACGGACCCTCTGCATGAACCCAGGAATCAGAGGCGATCACGCCGTCATGCATCGACACATCGGCAATTGGCCCGCGCATCATCAGGCCATCGTCCCTGTAGAGAGTGACTTCGTCCTTCAGGTCGAGCAACTGCTCATGCTGCATGTAAACGCCCTGTTCGGACTGAAGGTAGAGCCATTCTCCGCCCTGCGACAGCGTATCGGCAGCCGGATTGATCAGATCGATCCGGTCTTCGTTGATCTGGTGCGCCGTTTTCGCCGTGATCATGTAGGGGCGTCCGTGCACGTCCACACTGCGGTAGACAGCCCCTTCCAGATTGCCGCTTTCGATCTTGAGGCGCGTAACTTCCGTCAGTGCCGCACGGTTGGCGTTCATCAGACGGTCGATTTCAGGCCAGATGGCGATGGAGCCCAGCAGAAGCAGCGCCAGTGACGGCAGCAGCCACTTCGCCCATTTGAGCGTGGCCTGCCGGCGGGCAAGTTCCTTCTGTCCGGGAGCCTTGCGGGCAGTGACGATCGCCGCTTCGATAACTTCACGCTGGCGTTTTACGGACGTCGCCGAGCGTTTGAAATCCTGCCTCTCTACCCGCGCACCGGTTCCGGTCTCCTTGGGCTGCGTCGGGTCATGCGGCGTCTGATCGTCTGGCATCAGGCGACTCCGGCGCGCAGAAGGTCGTGAATATGCAGCACGCCAGTCGGATGCTGCTCATCATCAAGCACGAAGAGAGACGTGATCGGCTTGGGGCGGTCATTCATGATGCGGAGTGCTTCGACGCCGAGCATGTCAGCCGAGACGGTCAGTGGAGAGGGATTCATTACCTCCGAGGCCGGAGTGGTGGCGAGATCCCGGTCCAGAGCCCCACGCAGATCACCGTCCGTGATAATGCCGACGAGCTTGTTGTGCGCATCAATGATGCCGACGCAGCCCAACGCCTTGCGGGTCATCTCGACAATAACGTCCCGCAGGACGGTATCGGGCGATACAAGCGGCAGAGCCTCGCCTGTTCGCATCAGGTTGTTCACACTCCGCAGACGCGCACCGAGACTGCCGCCCGGATGGAAGACGCCGAAGTCACCGGCGGTAAAGCCACGCCTCTCCATCAGCGCGACGGCCAGAGCGTCACCAAGGGCAAGTTGAAGCAGGCTGCTCGTCGTCGGAGCCAGACCCATCGGGCAGGCTTCCGGAACGGAAGGCAGCAGCAGGACGAGATCGGCGGCGCGTGCAAGCGTCGAAGCCGGGCGCGCCGTCATGGCGATCAGCGGCAGACCGAAGCGACGACTGTGTTCGACAATATCCGCAAGCTCGGCAGTCTCGCCGGAGTTCGAGAGGGCCAGCACCGCATCACCAAGCGCCACCATGCCGAGATCACCGTGTGACGCCTCAACGGGATGCACGAAGATGGCTGGCGTGCCGGTCGAGCTGAGTGTGGCCTGTATCTTGCGACCGATATGGCCGGACTTGCCAATGCCGGTCACGACGACACGACCTTCGAGCTCTGCGATCTGGTCGACGGCCTGACAGAATGCCGCGCCCAGTCCATCTCCGACATCCATTGCACGGGCAAGTGCTGCCAGACCGTCCGTCTCGATGGCCAGCGTGCGTCGGGCCGCACCCAGCGGGTCACGGTCTGATGGAGAAGCGATCATACTGTCGAGGACGGCGGATGATCCGGAAGAGAGGGGATGGCTCATGCCGTTTCTATCGTCCGTGATGGCGCGATGGTCAATCATAACCACCTGATCCACACCTAAAATCCGGGCAATAAAGTCAGGCGCGATGGGAGAAAATGTCGGGTTCGTCGTAACCGAGAAGGTCAAGACGGGCGCGGGCAGGCAGAAAGTCGAAGCAGGCCTGAGCGAGATCACGACGATTTTCCCTGACCAGCAGGGCTTCCAGCTTTCCCCAGAGAGCATGCAGATGCAGCACATCGGATGCGGCGTATGCCAGTTGCTCCGGTGTCAGGTCCGGTGCACCCCAGTCCGAGCTCTGCTGGTGCTTGCTCATCTCGACGCCGAGCATTTCCCGACACAGTGCGGCCAGTCCATGCCGATCCGTGAAGGTGCGGACGAGACGGGCGGCGATCTTGGTGCAGATGACCGGTGCGACGGTGATTCCGAGCGTATGCTGGAGGATCGCCACGTCAAACCGTGCGAAATGCATCAGCTTGGTGACGGCAGGATCGGAGAGAAGACGCTTCAGATTGGGGCAATCCGCTGGTGGGCCTCCCGGTTCGGTCGGCACGATCTGCACCAGATGGGCAGAGCCGTCTCCAGCGGAAAGCTGCACCAGACATAGACGATCACGATAGGGGCGCAGCCCCATGGTCTCCGTATCGATGGCGACGCACTTCCCGAGGTCGAGATCATCGGGAAGGTCGTCCCGATGCAGCGTTATTGGGCCATCGTTACTGATCCTGTCGCGCATGGGGTGCCTTATCCTTCAGGGGTAATGAGTGCCAGTCGTGAGCAATAGTAACCCAAAGCCGCCTTCGCAAGCAGGGCAGCGCGATGCACGGCATGAAGATATGGCGGAATATCGCATGTGGATTCTGACCGAATCGACGCCGGGAAGTCGTATCGTCCAGACCGGAATCTGGACAGCGTGTCGGATATGTTTCGCTAATTCCCCCGATCGGCCTAGACTCCGGACATGAACGCTAAATCCGACTTGTCTCTTTTTGACCAGCGACGGTCAGTGCTCCTGTCCAGATTGCCTGATCGTCTGGAAAAGGGCGCTCACTGGCTGCTTGAGCCGTCGCGGTGGTGGATCAGGGTGCCTTCGGGTCTCCTGTTCTGCGTCGGAGGAGTTCTGTCGTTTCTTCCTGTGCTGGGGCTGTGGATGCTGCCTCTCGGACTGCTGTTGCTGGCCGAGGATGTGTCATTCTGCCGGCGTATCTCGGCAAAAATTATGGGATGGTTCGCGAGGAGGAAACCTGCTCTGTTCGGGGAACAGGTGGTCTGACGCAGCCTGCATGCAGACAAACATGATGAACGAATGCCATCCGGCCTGAGCGTATAACTCTCTCCGGAGTGGAGCATATTTTCGGGAAGAAGCTTGGCTTTATAAGCTTGAGTATGGCGATCATGCCCTGCATGATCGTTACGCTACTGCTTAACCACAAACTATTGAGAGAGACTAATTTGTGGTGCCCAGAAGAAGACTCGAACTTCCACGACCTTGCGGCCACAGGTACCTGAAACCTGCGCGTCTACCAATTCCGCCATCTGGGCTGAGATGACAACCCGGTGCAACCGGGTGGTGGAGCTGGCGTTTAAAGGCCTCTTGCCAAAGGGTCAAGGGGGATTGTGAAGATTTTTGTGCGGAATATGAAATCGCGGAAAGCGGGCGTTATCGTCGTACCCGTTCTGCCGGGTTTTTAGGCTTTATCCTTTCGGCTTTGTGGGGCCGGTGATGTAGCGCAAGGTGTGCCGGGAGGAACCTGTAGTATTTTCCTCGCAGAAACTGGACATGAAGGAATAACGCCATGATCGGTCGCAAGACGGCAACTGTGTTCGGAGGAGCGGGTTTTCTTGGAAAATATGTGGTTCGGAAGCTGGCGGCTGACGGCTACGCAATCCGCGTTGCGTGCCGTCGCACGGATCTGGCGAACGATCTGAGGCAGTTGGGCGATGTGGGGCAGGTTGTCCCATTTTATGCGCCTGTCCAGAATGAGGATGCTGTGGCGGAGGTCGTGTCTGAGGCCTCGGTCGTGGTGAATCTTGCAGCCATCCTCGGCGCACCCTCAGGTGCAGCCCTGAATGCAGTGAATGTGGAGGGAGCCGCCCGCGTGGCGCGACTGGCTGCAGCCGCCGGGGTGCAGACGTTTGTGCATATGTCGGCTATCGGCGCATCATCCACTTCACCCTCAGCCTACGGACGTAGTCGGGCGGCAGGAGAGGAAGGGGTCACGCGGCATTTTCCTCCAGCCACCATTGTAAGAGCGTCCGTGCTGTTTGGACCGGAGGATCACTTTCTCAACATGCTCGGAGGCGTGGCCCGCTACACGCCCTTTGTCATGCCCGTGTATGGCGCTTCCACGAAACTGCAGCCGGTTTATGTGGCGGATGTCGCTGAAGTGATCAGGGTCATTATCAGAGCCTTCGACGAGAATCCGTCCACCCGTTCGAATCTGTGCGAGCTGGGGGGTCCGGACATCCTGACCATGCGCGCCATCGCCGAGCGTGTTCTGGCAATGACGGGGCGGAACAAGCCGATTTTTGAGGTGCCTTCGGGGCTTGCTTCCTTGCAGGCGGCGGTACTGGAACATTTGCCGGGGCGTATGCTGACCCGTGATCAGCTGAAGATGCTGACGGTTGATAATGTGGTGGATAAGAATCTGCCTGGGTTCCGCGATCTGGGAATGGCTCCAGTCGCTATGGACATGATCGCGCCCGCCTATATGAAACGCTATGCTCCTGGTGGTGAAAAAATTAGTGTTTGAAATCAATCTATTAGTTATTTTTATATCTGTATTGCTGTCACATTTTTTGGTTGTCTTGAGTGTATTGGAGTGTGAGTGAGAAATCGTTTCGGTTAATAGGACAGTTTTGCTGTCTTTTGTCGCCTGCGCGCCTGCGCTATCGCAATTCATGGCCTGCCGGGAATGCCGGTTGACCAGTCGTGTCTCGACGGGAAAGGTTCCCAGTTAGCCAGTATGCCCCGCCCAGAGTGACCGGCCGGGTTAAGGAAGCCAGTGCATGACCGCAAAGATGCTCTCGTTCGTCTCTGTTCCGCAGGCCCAGCCGCCCAAACGTCTCGCGGACGAGAGGCGCAAGGATTTCGACGAGATCTATAAGGAATTCTCGCCGGAACAGGCTGCCACGCAGGCCAGTCGATGCTCCCAGTGCGGTGTGCCATTCTGCTCCATTCATTGTCCTCTGGGAAACAACATTCCTGACTGGCTGATGCTGGCGGCGGACGGGCGTCTGGAAGAGGCGTACAGCGTCTCTCAGGCGACCAACAGTTTTCCTGAGATCTGTGGCCGTATCTGCCCGCAGGACCGGCTGTGCGAAGGCAACTGCGTCATCGAGAAAGACTTCGACAGCGTCACCATCGGTGCCGTCGAGCGCTACATCACCGATACAGCGTTCGAGAATGGGTGGGTGAAGCCCGTCATGCCGGTCGTTGAGCTGGAAAGCTCCGTCGGCATCATCGGCGCCGGGCCTGCCGGACTGGCTGCGGCCGAACGTCTGCGGGCGAGCGGCCATCAGGTGCATGTGTATGATCGTCATGACCGCGTCGGTGGCCTGCTGATTTATGGAATTCCCGGCTTCAAGCTGGAAAAGGACATTGTGCTGCGTCGCCAGAAGGTTCTGGAGGAGCAGGGCGTGGTCTTCCATCTCGGCCAGGGTGTTGGCGCAGGTGAAGGTGAGATCGCGTTCGAGGAACTGCGCAAAAAGCACGACGCCGTGCTGGTTGCGACCGGCGTCTACAAATCGCGTGAGATCGGTGGTCCGGGTTCAGGGCTTGGCGGAATTGTGCGGGCGCTGGACTATCTGACAGCCTCCAACCGTCGCTCGCTGGGTGATGCGCTGCCGGAAGGCGAACTGGATGCCGCGGGCAAGGATGTGGTGGTCATCGGTGGTGGCGACACGGCCATGGACTGCGTGCGCACGGCCATTCGTCAGGGCGCGAAGTCCGTGAAGTGCCTCTACCGCCGCGACAAGGCGAACATGCCGGGCTCCGTGCGCGAAGTGAAGAACGCCGAGGAAGAGGGTGTCGAGTTTGTCTGGCTGGCGGCCCCCGAGAGCTTCTTTGGCGACACGACCGTCACCGGTGTGCGGGCGCAGAAGATGCGTCTCGGTCTGCCGGATGGCTCCGGACGTCAGTCGATCGAGGCGGAGCCTGACGGTCTGTTCACGGTCCACGCTGACATGGTCATCAAGGCGCTCGGCTTCGACCCCGAACCGCTTCCTGAACTGTGGAAGGCGGATGATCTCAAGACCTCACGCTGGGGTACGTTGCAGGTTGACCGCGTCAGCTTCGAAACCTCAGTGCCGGGTGTGTTTGCCGCTGGCGACATCGTGCGTGGCGCGAGCCTTGTTGTGTGGGCCATCCGTGATGGCCGTGATGCGGCGGCGCAGATCGATCAGTGGATTGCTGCCCGTTCTTCTTCTCTGGCTGCGGAGTAATGACAATGGACTCATTTGAAGATTTCTCCCCCGCCAGCGAAAGCGGCGAGGCTTTTGTCACCAACTGGGAGCGCAACAGCGAGGCGCTGCAGAACGGCCTGTATGACCCGGCGGACGAGCATGATTCCTGCGGTGTCGGCCTTGTCGCTGCACTGGATGGCCGCAAGCGTCGTGACGTTGTCGAGGCCGGTATCGAGGCACTGAAGGCGATCTGGCATCGCGGCGCTGTCGATGCCGATGGCAAGACGGGCGACGGCGCGGGTATCCATGTCGAGATTCCGCAGGATTTCTTCGCCGACGCCATCGGCGTGCCGCAGGCGGAGCGTGACGCGGGCGTGCCTCTGGCCGTGGGGCAGGTGTTCCTTCCCAAGACCGACCTTGCCGCGCAGGAACGCTGCCGTCAGATCATCGAGACGGAAATCCTTAAATTTGGCTACAGCATCTATGGCTGGCGTCAGGTGCCGATCGATACGTCGTGCATTGGTGAAAAAGCCAATGCGACACGGCCTGAAATCGAACAGATCATCATCCGGGGCAAAACGGACCGCTCTGAAGCGGATTTCGAGCGTGACCTGTATGTAATCCGTCGTCGGATCGAAAAGTCCGCCATTGCCGATCAGGTCGATCTTTATATCTGCTCGCTGTCATGCCGTTCACTGATCTACAAGGGCATGTTCCTTGCAGAAAACCTGACGGATTTTTACCCGGATCTGCTGGATGAGCGTTTCACCAGCCGGTTTGCAATCTATCATCAGCGTTATTCGACCAATACGTTCCCGACATGGAAGCTGGCGCAGCCTTTCCGTCGCGTCGCCCATAATGGTGAGATCAATACGATCTCGGGCAACGTGAACTGGATGCGCAGTCATGAAACGCGGCTGGCCGATCCCGAGCTTGACCCGTTCATGAACGACATCAAACCGGTGGTGCAGGTTGGTGGCTCCGACACGGCGACGCTCGACAACGTCTTCGAGCTGCTGACCCATGCCGGGCGTGATGCGCCTGCGGTCAAGGCACTGATGATCCCGGCCAGTGTTGGCGCGCATTCCCACATGAAGGCGTCGCACCGCGACATGTTTGCCTACTGTAACGCCGTCATGGAGCCGTGGGACGGACCTGCCGCCCTGTGCGCGACAGACGGGCGCTGGATCATCGCTGGTCTTGATCGTTCCGGCCTGCGTCCGCTGCGTTACACCCAGACAAAAAGTGATCTTCTGATCATCGGTTCCGAAGCCGGCATGGTGAAGGTGCCGGAAGCTGACGTCGTCAGCCGTGGCCGTCTTGGCCCGGGCGAGATGCTCGGCGTCGATCTCGACAACGCCAGGCTCTATCATAATGAAGAACTGCTCGACCTTCTGGCGGGCCGTCAGGATTTCGGGCAGTGGGTCAAGAAGATCCAGAAGATCGGCTCGCTGGTGCGCGACGACGTGGTCGAGCCCGTCATGTACCAGCCGGAAGAGCTGCGTCGGCGTCAGCTGTCTGTCGGCAACACGCTTGAAGAACTCGAGCACGTTCTCCAGCCGATGGTCGAGACGGCGAGCGAGGCTGTTGGCTCCATGGGTGATGACACGCCGCTGGCGGTTCTCTCCGAACGGTATCGCGGACTGGCGCATTATTTCCGTCAAGGATTCAGTCAGGTTACGAACCCGCCGATCGACTCACTGCGTGAAACACGGGTGATGAGCCTGCTCACACGACTGGGCAACCTCGGGAACATTCTGGAGGAGACGGAAGATCAGTGCGATCTGCTCCAGCTTCCCAGTCCGATCCTGACCAGCGGTGAGTTCGAGGCGCTTCGCAAATTCTGTGGCGACCGTGGTGGAAGCATTGATACGACCTTCGTGGCGGCGGAAGGCGAGACCGGTCTGCGTGAGGCCATCGCCCGTATCCGTCGCGAGGCTGAAGAACGTGTCCGGGAAGGCTGCTCGCATGTCTTCCTGACCGACGAGAACCAGTCCACCGAGCGCGCCGGTATTCCGACCATCCTCGCCGTTGCCGCCGTGCATACGCATCTGGTGCGCAACTCGCTGCGGACATTCACCTCGCTGAACGTTCGGACTTCGGACGTGCTGGACGTGCACGCCGTGGCGGTGACGCTCGGTGTCGGCGCGACCACGGTAAACCCGTATCTCGCGCAGGAAAGCATCGCGGATCGTATCCGCCGTGGTCTCTGTGGCGACATGTCCCTGCGTACGGCGGTCGAGCGGTATCGCAAAGCAATCGACAAGGGCCTGCTCAAGATCATGTCCAAGATGGGCATCTCGATCATGGCGTCCTATCGCGGCGGCTGCAATTTCGAGGCCGTCGGCCTGTCCCGCGCGCTGGTCGCCGAGTTCTTCCCTGGTATGGCTTCACGTATCTCGGGCATCGGTCTCGGCGGTATCGCCAAGAACATCCTGAGCTTCCACGAGCAGGCCTGGGACACTTCGGCTGCTGTCCTGCCGGTCGGTGGTCTCTACAAGCTGCGCCGGAGTGGTGAGACGCATGCCTTCGACGGTACGCTGATTCACATGCTCCAGACGGCTGTTGGAACAGACAGCTTCTCGATCTACCAGCGTTATGCCGATGCCGTGCGTCGTCAGCCGCCGGTGGCATTGCGTGATCTGCTCGACTTCAAGAGTGACCGTGAAGCCATTCCGGTGGAGTCGGTCGAGAGCATCACCCAGTTGCGCAAGCGCCTGATCGCACCGGCTATTTCACTCGGTGCGCTCAGCCCGGAAGCGCATGAGACGCTTTCCATCGCCATGAACCGTATCGGCGCGAAGTCCGATTCCGGCGAGGGTGGTGAGGATCCAGCTCGCGCCAAGCCGCGCCCGAATGGTGACAATGCGTCTTCCGCCATCAAGCAGGTCGCGTCCGGTCGCTTCGGCGTCACGGCGCAGTATCTGAACGATTGTCGCGAGCTTGAAATCAAGGTTGCGCAGGGTGCGAAGCCGGGTGAGGGCGGACAGCTTCCGGGCTTCAAGGTCACGGAACTGATCGCCAAGCTGCGTCATGCGACGCCGGGTGTGACGCTGATCTCACCGCCGCCGCATCACGACATCTATTCGATCGAGGATCTTGCTCAGCTCATCTATGATCTGAAGCAGATTAACCCGGATGCGCGTGTTACCGTGAAGCTGGTGGCCCGATCAGGCATTGGCACCATCGCGGCAGGTGTGGCGAAGGCGAAAGCCGATGCGATCCTGATCTCTGGCCACTCTGGCGGCACAGGTGCCAGCCCGCTGTCGTCCGTGAAATATGCCGGTCTGCCGTGGGAGCTTGGTCTGGCGGAGGCGCATCAGGTGCTGATGCTCAACCGTCTGCGTCATCGTGTCACGCTGCGCACCGATGGCGGCATCAAGACCGGCCGGGACGTGGTGATTGCCGCCATGCTCGGTGCAGAAGAGTTCGGTATCGGCACGGCAAGTCTCGTGGCGATGGGCTGCATCATGGTGCGTCAGTGCCACTCGAACACCTGTCCGGTGGGTGTCTGCTCGCAGGACCCGGCCATGCGCGCCAAGTTCGAAGGCACGCCAGAGAAGGTCATCAGCCTGTTCTCGTTCATTGCTGAAGATGTGAGAAATATTCTCGCATCCCTCGGCTTCAGGACGCTGAACGAGGTGATCGGTCGCACGGATCTGCTGCATCAGGTGTCGCGTGGTTCCGAGTATCTGGATGATCTCGATCTGAACCCACTTCTGGTTCAGGCCGACCCCGGCCCGCATGCGCGCTACTGCACGCTTGAAGGCCGGAACGAAGTGCCGGACACGCTCGACGCGCAGATGATCGCGGATGCCCGTCCGCTGTTCGATCACGGCGAGAAGATGCAGCTTCAGTACAACGTGCAGAACACCATGCGCGCCATCGGCACACGCATCTCCTCCATGATCGTGCGGCAGTATGGCATGGCCACGCTGGCGCCCGGTCATCTGACGGTGCGTCTGCGTGGTTCTGCCGGTCAGTCGCTCGGCGCGTTCGCCGTGCAGGGTCTGAAGCTGGAAGTACATGGCGACGCCAACGACTATGTCGGCAAGGGGCTGTCCGGTGCGACCATCGTCGTGCGTCCTTCTGCATCCAGCGTGCTGGCATCGAACGAAAACGCGATTGTCGGCAACACGGTCCTGTATGGCGCAACGGCGGGTACACTGTATGCCGCAGGTCTCGCCGGCGAGCGTTTCGCCGTGCGTAACTCCGGTGCGACCGCTGTGGTTGAAGGCTGTGGTTCCAACGCCTGTGAATACATGACGGGTGGAACGGTTGTGATCCTTGGTGACTCCGGCGACAACTTTGGCGCTGGCTTCACGGGCGGCATGGCTTTCGTCTACGACGAGGACGGATCGTTCGAGCAGAAGGTCAACCCGGACAACGTGTTCTGGGTGCGTGTTGATCAGAAGGAGTGGGAAGAAAAACTTCGCGCTCTTGTCGAGGCGCATGCGACCGAAACCCAGTCTTCGTATGCTGCGATGCTGCTGCATAAATGGGAAGAAGTCCTGCCGCGATTCTGGCAGGTGGTTCCGAAAGATTATGCAAAGATCATCGGATTTGCGGCACCGGAACAGGTAGCGATTTCCGCCTGATCAGACGGGCAGGATCGTTTCCAGCGGGCAGTCTCAGGACTGCCCGTTTTTATTTGCAGCCTGAAAAGACGTTCGTTCAGACAAGAGAAAGATCGCCCGCTATGAAATTACGACGACTTGGCAGGAATGGTCCTGAAGTTTCCGAGATCGGGCTTGGTTGCATGAGCATGTCCGGCATGTATGGCCCTGCCGATCGGACTGAGAGTATCGCCACCATCCATGCCACACTGGACGCGGGTGTTACGCTGCTCGATACCGGTGACTTCTATGGCATGGGCCATAATGAGATGCTGATCGGGGAAGCACTCAAAGACGTCGCGCGCGACAGGTTCCTCGTCAGTGTCAAGTTTGGCGCTATGCGTGATCCGGCTGGAAACTGGGGCGCTTACGATGCCCGGCCCGCCGCCATGAAGAATTTTCTGGCCTATACGCTGCAACGGCTCGGTCTTGATCATATCGATATTTACCGTCCCGCCCGGCTTGATCCCGCAGTTCCTGTTGAAGAGACAATCGGTGCGATTGCGGACATGGTGCAGGCTGGTTATGTGCGGCACATCGGGCTTTCCGAAGTCGGATCGGAAACCATCCGGCGCGCGGCATCGGTCCATCCGATCTGTGATCTTCAGATAGAATATTCCCTGATTTCGCGTGGTATCGAGGACAGCATTCTTCCGACCTGCCGTGAACTCGGGATCGGTATTACAGCGTATGGCGTGCTTGCGCGTGGTCTGATCAGTGGGCACTGGCAGACGGCCAGAACGCCTGGTGATTTTCGCGTGCATAGCCCGCGCTTTCAGGAAGGTAATGTCGAGCAGAATCTGGCACTCGTTGAAACATTGCGCGAAATTGCAAAAGCCAGAAACACGACCGTCGCTCAGTTGGCCATCGCATGGGTCGCGGCACAGGGTGATGACATTGTGCCATTGATCGGCGCGCGCAGGCGAGACCGGCTTTCAGAAGCTCTTGGTGCTCTTGATCTCACACTGACACCAGCCGACCTTGCTGCCATTGAGCAGGCAGTTCCCAAAGGAGCCGCAGCGGGGGAGCGGTATGATCCAAAGCAGATGGCAGTGCTGGACAGCGAGAAGACGGTGTCAAGAAAAACCTCCTGAGATAACTTCATCAAACTTGAAGAGAGCTGTTTCGTAGGACAGGTCGACAGAAGGGTAGAAGAGCACATTATGACAAAAAGAAACCGGCTACGCGTAATCCTCTTTTTGGCAGGTGCTTCTTCTCTCTGCGTGCTGCCACACTCTTACGCGCAGGCAGCCAGTTCTTCTGACTTGATGCCGATCCCGTCCACCATTTCGTGGCAAGGAGACGAAGCGGAAACCTGTGATCAGATAAAGATCAGCTGGCACGGTGCACATAGTCCTATGCTGGAGCGGGCCAGCGAACGCCTGTTGCACTCCCTGCGCTTATCGTCACGCTCTGATAAAAAACAGACGACCTGCTCTCTGGAAATCCGTAGCAAGGATGATCCCGCTTATCTTGCAATCGGTGAGCGGGAAAATTATCAACTCACGATCCATCAGGGAAAAATCGCACTGAATGCAGAAGGTCCTTCGGGAGTGCTGCATGGGTTTGCAACGCTGGTCCAATTGGCGGGATCGACGCCAGATAGCGTGTCATTCCGTGATGTGACGATCAGCGACGCACCGCGCTTCCGTTGGCGGGGACTGATGATCGACGTAGCGCGGCATTTCATGTCTGTGCTCGCGCTCAAGCGTCAGATCGATGCAATGGAACTGACCAAGCTGAATGTGCTCCACCTTCATTTGAGTGATGGATCTGCTTTCCGTGTGGAAAGCCAGCTTTTCCCCCGGCTACAGACTGTCTCTTCACATGGACAGTATTATACGCAGGACGAGATCCGTGATCTTGTCGCATATGCCGCTGAACGGGGTACTCGCGTTGTGCCGGAGTTTGACGTGCCGGGTCACGCGCTGGCCGTGCTGGAAGCTTATCCGCTACTCGCAGCGCAACCGCTGCCTGCCGCCAATGCTGCTTGCACAGGTGGTTCGGCCTGTATCGCCGGTAGTAACGCCAACAATCCGGCTCTTGATCCAACCAAACCGGAAACGCTCGATTTTGTAGAAAAGCTTTTTGTGGAAATGATGCATCTCTTTCCGGATGCCTATTTCCATGCGGGTGGGGATGAAGTGGTCGCCTCTCAGTGGACCGGCAATCCGCAGATCGCCAGCTACATGAAAGCCCACAATTATCCTGATGCCGCAGCGCTTCAGGGAGAATTTACAGCGAAAATACAGGCTTTTCTGGCGGGGCAGGGAAAGACGATGATCGGATGGGATGAGGTGCTGTCTGCACCCGTTCCACAATCCGTTGTTGCCGATGTCTGGCGCTCTTCGAAATGGATCAGCGCAGCAACAGCCAAGATGCATCCGACTCTTGTCTCTTCCGGATATTATCTCGATCTTCTGAGACCTACGCGTGAGTATTATCAAATTGATCCCTATAATCTAATGGCGAGTGGCCTGTCAGGGGCGGAACTGGAACATGCCCGACAGATTCATTTCAGACTAGCGGATGCGTTTGCGCTTGACCCCAGCCTGCCGCCTCTGAGCGCCCGGCAAAAGCAGTATGTTCTGGGTGGTGAGGCAGTTCTGTGGACGGAAGCGGTTTCAGAACAGATGCTGAATCAGAGAGTCTGGCCCCGTGCTGCCGTGATTGCAGAGCGTCTGTGGTCGCCTGAAACTGTGACGGATGTTGCCGATATGGAACGCCGTTTGCCGCATATCGCCGCGCAGTTGAACAGGCTGGCTCTGACAACGACACAACAGGATCACGAACAGATGCTGTCACGGTATCCTACTGCCAGCAGGCATGCGCTGAATACGGTGTTGCAGGTGACCAGTCCAGTCAGAAACTACACGATCAACAGAATGATCAAGAAGGCGGGAGAAGGGCTTCTCACATGGCCGGTCGCTATGGCGGAGCCAGATTCTTTTCCGGCAATGCGGTTTAATCAACTTGCGGAAGCCTATGCGCACGGTGATCATTCGACCGCACCAGAATTGCGCCGCGATCTTGAACAATGGTCTGCCAACGATGGTCAGTTTGAAAAGACGATCGGAGGCGTTGCTGCGCTGGAAATGATACGTCCTGTCTCGCAACAACTGTCCGCATTGGCGCAAGCGGGTCTCGAAGCGCTTGATGGAACGATTGATACAGCCAGAAGAACGCAGATTGAAAAACTTCTGGCCCAGCAACAGGAGACATTCGCAGCGTCTTCGTGGCAATTGCTGTCTCCGCCTCTGCCTCAACCAGCGGGCGGTCTGCTGATTGATATCGTGCCGGGGATAAGAGCGCTGATCGACAGTGTATCGACTGTTCACTGACCCTGTTGTTGGATGTGTCTGAACACACTGTGTGGGGCCATGTGCAAAAGGATCAGGACCGCCGCGACCGGGCGGTCCTGCGGTGGCTTCAGTGCTGATTTCTTGCGGAATACTCTGTGTTCATACGTATAAATGTCAACGCCATGACCAGTGCTGTAATCCATCCCAGACCAGTCCAGCCGAAGAATAGATTAACGACAAAGACAGCGGGTTTCCGCACTGTGTCACGAATACAGGCAATCACGAACGGCACGAAATACAGCGCAATTCCGGCCGCTATAGCTAGCAGGGCTGTGATGCCTGACAGTCCAAACAGTTGGAACGTGCCTTTTGCAGACTGAACAGGCGCGGACGGAGCGACTTCCGGAGAAGGCGGAGCTGTCTTTTGCGATACTGCTTCAGCAGGTCTGGTGGTTTCCGCGACAGTAGCCGGTGTTCCCAGAAGCACGGCTGCGTCGGCGTCAGACAGGAAAGACGAAACGTCTGGACGACCGGTGTCGCGTTGCCATGCTGCAATGGCAGTCCGGGTGGATTCACCATACACACCGTCAGCGGTTGAGCCTGCCGGCAAGTATCCAAGCTTTATCAGGCGGCGTTGAAGAGCGATATGCTGGTCAATCGGTCGTTTTGACTCTTCCAGAGCGGGGCCGGACAGTTTTTTGCGATATTGCTCCGACAGGGCGTCCATGCCTGTTGCATAACAGCTGATGGCATTGGACGGCAGTGTCTGATCTGCCTCGCCCGGAACCGGAAGACCGCATTGCTGGTCAACAGTATTTTCAGCCAGAATGATTTCCTGCTTCAACGCACGCCAGCCAGCAGGACCGACGAGTTGTCGCAGGGCGTAATAGACCTGATCGAACTGAAGCTCGTGTTCAGCAGCCTGACTGTTTTCACACAACATGATGGCTACGCCGTTTTTCTGGGGCGGGGTACGACAGGAGAAGTCAGGACTGTAATGGTCTGCTGCCCTGATCGCGGCTTCTGCTTCCGGTGCTGTAGCCAGAGCCTGTTCCGATGTGATGTAATTGCCAGCGACCAGAAAACCGGCCAGCGCCTGCGGGAAAGGAAGGGGAGCCTGCTCATCGGCGGTGCATTCTGCTTCCAGCCGTCCTCCGAGAGCGCAGCGGGAAAGAGAAAACGCCGCGTCAATTTCATGATCGTAGCGCGGCAGCATGTAGGACCATCCCGCCTGGAACTGGCCCATATTGGCTTTGGTGGCGACATAATAGGCAAGAAAACCGTTGGGTTCGCTGCGATTTTGCTGAACCCAGAATCCTTCGTTTTCTTTGAGACTCTGTTCCAGATAGGGTCGGGACACGCTGTCCGTCGTGATGTCCGCAAGGCGGCCGTCGGTGTAGCGATAAATGATCGCCGGTGTGTAAGACCCCGCGTGGGACGCAAAGGTATAGAGAAAACTGCTGTCGCCGATGACAATTTCCTGAGCGCCATCCTTGTCAATATCGGCAAAAAACGGCCGATCTTCTCCGGAGAGTTCAGAGGTCCGTGTCGCACTCCACGTACCGTTTTTCGTCATCCCGACAACGGATGTCAGGGCGCAGCAGTGAGCGCCTCCAGTGTAGACCGAAACAACGGCCTGAGGGAGCGGGGAGGCGGCATCCAGATGGCGCAGATCAAGCTGAAGGTCACGGACATCGCTGCCGTCCCGACTGTAGGGGGTCAGCAATGTGGTGAAGGCCGGTCGATCCGGATGGGTGCTGTCTTTCAGGGTGAGCACAGCCATGCGACAGGCCCCTGAAACCAGTGCATCATTACCACTCAGAAGGGTGGGAGCGCTGCAATCAGGTTTCTCCACCAGATCGACGGAGGCATCCAGTCCGCCGTTAGACAGAGCGATATGTTCGTGCTCGTCAATCGCCGCGTGAGCAAGCGGAGGTGCGCTTTCCCGAGCCTGTGCGGTAACGGCTCCCGCCGACAGACCGCACACCATAGCCAAAAGACTTTTCTTAATCAGGCGTTTCATTGAAGCCTGTTCCCTTCAGTTTGCAGAGAGCTTAGGCGCAGGCTTCAGTGATTTGAAGCTATCAATCCACTAATCTGTGGGGAAGAGCGACGGCGTGACGAATACTGTCGGGAAATACGAGGATGAGCGTTCACCCATTGAGCTGACAGATAACACATCACTGTTTGAGCGCTGACGGGTGCGATGAGGCGTGATCGAGAAAGTGCTGTTTTCGGGCAGGCGCTGCGCACTTTCCGGCATGGTTTCTGTCATTGCCGTAGTGGGACATGGTAACGGCCTCTTCATCAAAATGACATACCAAGCAGGATTGTCTCTTTCGTAAGGCACATGCCATGCTTCATTTTGCACAATTGTAGTTCCACACATCATGAAAAACATCCTGCTTTATGTGGAGCCAGCGTGCTTCAGAAATGATCCACAGATGCTCAGCGTGTGGGTCAGCTGGGTCGCGCAATTTGTCAGAATGGAAAACGCTGCGGGTGGTGGTCGGTTTAACTTCGCCATAGCGACCAGCCCGTGGCTCTGTGATTTCTTTCGCGGAACCGGACCCGAAACAGCAACGCTGCAGATCGAAGTCAGTCCCCGGCGTGTGCTTGAGGCTTTCGAAGGTGACCGATACCGCTATGTAAGAGATCTGTATGCTCCGGCATCCACTCCGCCTGTTAATCAGGCCCTTGTGGATGTTTTTGAAGAAATTCGTGAGAGCTTCAATCCGGATCTGATCCTGAGCTATGCACAGAACCGTTATATCGAGACTGTATTTCACGACAAACGCCATGTGTTCAGTGAAATGGCTCCTCTGCCGCGCATAACCGGTCAATCAGCCTTTTTCTTTGATCCGAGTGGGCATCAGACCGCCAATCTTCTGCGTAAAGAGGCTTCGCGTCTGCAAAATATCATTCTGCCGAAAGCAGACGCTGATGAGGTTCTCGCGCTCTGGCAGCATAATGTTCGTGATCGCTGCGTTGAGGCAGCCAAAACGCGCGGGCTGGATCAGTGGTTGGCCGGTATCAGGGAAGAGGGACGTCCTGTCGCACTTCTGGCCTTCCAGCCTCCCGACTGGCTGACTTATGAAGGCGCCTATGAAACCATCCCGCTTGATGCGCTTCTCATGCGGTGGCTCTCCGATCTTCCCTCTGAGTGGCTGGCAGTAGCAACCTATCATCCGCTTTGGCGGCTACCTCCGGAAATGGAAGCCGCGATTGCCCGTGAATTTCCGAATTTTCGACCTATCCCGGAAGATTTAAGTGTGGGCGTATCAGAGCCTCTTCTGCCTTTTGTAGAAGCGGTTCTCACAATCTCATCTTCTGTCGGGATGATGGGCCTGCTTGATGGCAAGTGCGTCCTGACTTATGGACGTTCGATGCTGGATGGTCTGTCGGCCCGCTCTCCGGACGAACTTTCCACCACTCCGTCCTTGACGTCCATGCAGAGGGCCGCAGTGATGGCTTTTCTTTCCAATGGATACTGTCACGACGTCCACGACTGTCTCGACCGTCATGGTTACATGGGAGATTTGTGGAGCCGGATCATAAACAGCAAAGATCCTGGTAGCGATTATTTCGATTTCAGTCGATGGTCTCCAAAGATATTCGGAAAACTGCTTGGTGCTGTCGCTACTTAGTGTCCGGTTCTGTAGGTGTGTAACTGCGTTACGCTTTTCTATTTGTCATTCAGGGCGGCGGATAAGCACCTTTCTTCGAGTCATGATATCCATGGTTTGGAAGAATGGTTGAAGAGGGCTGTCTAATTGTCGATGCGATTTATCTCGCTATCGCAGAGGTATGATTTTTATGAGTGTTTGTACACCGCGCTCATGACAATGAATGCATGGTCATAACAAGCTTTCTCATCCGTTCTTCACCAGCGCAGGATGCGTCCTTTCAAACAGGTGCGTTAACAGGTTCACTGAACGCTCCCTTAGCGGCTTAACCACGAAGAATCATACCATTCTTTGCTGTCAGCGATGAGGCTATGGCCTTCTGACTGATGTTAGGCCGTGAAAAGCGGGCTTTCTATTGAGTGCAACTGGCAACAGCCCCGTAATATGAAGCCAAGACATAGCCTGATGCGTCATATCATTGGCGTGTTGCGCTAAACATGTTCTGGTTTGATGTTCCGGAAAGTTGTTTTCACTCAGGAGGAGCTTGTGAAACAGCACAAAGTGATGATCGGAGAGAAGGTTCTCTATCAAGCCGCGCAGTTATCACATGCAGAGAATTTTGCTGCAGCAAGACGGGCAGAGGGAATCGACTGTCATGTGGCGCCAGATACGACGAAGAAAGTCAGGAAAGTCAGGATCAATCCACTGACAGGTAAGCCTCGGCGGAATGGAAAAAATCATCCTGCTCAAGACACGTAGGAAAAATTGAGGGATTGAAAATATCACTTCAGGCGGGGAAGCGGCATTCTGCATGTTTGTCCGTAGCGAAACGACACACAGAACAAGCAGCCAAGAGAACGGTGCAGTCACCTGATTTTATGGAGAAGTAACAAATGGTTCCCGAAGTAGGAAGGAAACCCACGTCTCAGGCGGTATCCAGAAGCGTCAAGAATCGTTATAAAATACAGTAAGTTGTCATATTTCTTATCTCTGTACTTCTCACGGCGACTCTGCTAAACGCATGTTTTAAGAGGGGCATTATGAGGGGCGAAGAAGGTTATGAGTCGGCTCGCACCGAATCGTTTAACGGCCAGACAAGTAGCAACTCACAAAGATGGCGATTTGTGCGATGGTGGCAATCTCTGGCTGGTCGTTCGTGGAGCATCACGGATATGGACCTTCCGCTATAAAAGCCCTGTCACCGACAAACGCAGGGAGATGAGCCTCGGGTCTGGCTATGACATATCTCTGGCCGAGGCCCGTATGCTCGCGTCCGACGCCCGACGCCAGCTTAACCAGAAGGTTGATCCTTTGGAGCAACGTCGGAGCGAAGATGCTGTCAGAAGGCGGGAAGCAGGAATTCCGTTCCGTGATGTGGCAGAGCGATACATCTCCGACCAAGCGGCCGGCTGGCGCGATCCACTGCGCCCGAAGAACTGGCGCCGATCGTTGGAACTGCATGCCTATGATCTGATTGGCGACAAGCCTGTCGCCCAGATCGAGACCGACGATATCCTTTCCATTCTGCGCCCGATCTGGGTGGAGAAGACGGAAACGGCAGACAAGCTGCGTGGCCGGATGGAGCGCATCCTCGACTACGCCCGGACCCATGGCTGGCGGGTAGGCGAGAACCCGGCGCGCTGGAAAGGCCACATTTCCGCGATTCTCCCCAAACCCTCAAATGTTTCCAAGGTGGAGCACCACAAGGCCATCGATCGCAAAGATATTGGGCGTGTGATGGCCGCTCTGGCCGAATCTCAGGGGATGGCCGCCAAGGCCGTACGCTTCACCTGTCTAACCGCCGCCCGGTCTGGAGAAGTCCGCAACGCAACATGGTCAGAGATCGACCTAAAGACTCGCGTGTGGACGATCCCGGCGCATCGGATGAAGATGGGGAGGGAGCACCGTGTTCCGCTGTCTGACGGCGCTGTGGCCGTCCTGCAGGAAGTCATGCTTCTGCGGGATGAGCGCGCCGGTGATCTGGTGTTTCCCGGTCAGAAACGGGGCAAGCCGCTGTCAGATGTGGCTCTGTCCAAGGCGCTTCACATTGCAGCAGGCACGAAAGACGTCACCGTGCATGGCCTGCGGTCCACGTTCCGCGACTGGGCGGCTGAAGACACCGATTATCCCAGCGAAGTGGCTGAGATGGCGCTGGCGCACGCCATCAGCAACAAGGTCGAGGCCGCTTATCGACGAGGGGATCTGTTCGATAAGCGGCGGGAGATGATGGTTAATTGGTATGTAGCTACTAATGAATCTGCTGCCTAAAGATCACTTCAAGCCTGATTGGATTGGCATGCGGTAGTATCGGATGAGCCAAATTACACAACAGATCTGCGAAAGCGGCTTATCTTAGCCGCTCTCTACTAGACCAGATGATTTAGGGATCTATCTTTTCCACGAGCTTATCAACTGCTGTGAGACCCGCATTGATCTGAGATCGATTTACCTTTACGTCCGGATCATTGTGAACGGAGTAATAATCCTGCCGCATCTTAGATAGTGGTGTCCCATGATGGGCGGCTACGACTCCAGCTGTATTGAAATCTCGCAACTCTCCTACATAGTCGGCAAGAAAACTCTCTCTATCGGACGGTCGTGGTGTTCTTGCGGAAAATCGTCCCGGATGCGCTTGGAATTCTGTCCAAATTTGTTCTGCTGTGGCGTCAGAGAAGGCAGAAAAAGCAGCTGCGGCACCTTTGTATTGAGTGAAGCGATTTCCTATCGCTAGATGAAATTTAGGGATAGGCAACGAGCGGCTGCTTGCCTTTGCAGCGAATGTATAATTACCAAAAAAAGGATGCGGGGGAGTGGTGCCATACAACAGTGCGAACAAAGCCTTTACTGCAACGCGAGATGAATCATCCGCATTTACTGGGACCAACAGCCGTGTCGCACCGCATATTGCCAGTTCAGTATAGATTGCGAAAGATGGGTTTGTATCAATAAAAATTGTCCAATTGTCTTTCGATAGGCTCCTTAGAAGCCTAGAAAATATTTCATGTACCCACATCCAAGGATCCGCTAACCCAGGGAAGGGGGTTCTATTCGCCTCGTCGCCAATTGCTGATGCCATTATTTCTAGGTTTCCATCCCCAGACATCAAATATAAATTTTCCGGCATTTTGTCGTTTATCGAATCTACTTTCACATAGAAGTCGGACGCATCGGGAGTATGTCTCTTCAGAATAGCCTCACTGATGTAACCCACCACACTGTGGGGAGTAGTCTGTGAGCACAATCTTAGTAGTTGATTTTCTCCAGTTTGGCCCCCACCGAGAAGCATCATCGATGAATTCGCTTGAGGACAAAGATCAATCACCAAGACATTGCGGTCTGGGTGTTTTTCCGCGAAACGCGATGCCACATGGAAGGTGACTGTGCTTTTCCCAGTCCCCCCCTTATTGTTCCAAATTGCATAAGCTTCCACGAGCCTTCTCCTTTTCTTGTAAGCGTTTTGTAAGTTTTATTGATATTACATCGATTTACTCAACGTAACCCCAGAATGTGCACCGTGCTCCGAGACAAACCTCGCACTAGCGGCATATGCATCCGGTTATATGCCCCGGATATGATCTTCGCCTGCACCTCCCAAGCCAGCCACATGGATGCAGGTAATTCCGCCCCCCTCCCGTTCCTGCAAAGAAGCCTACCAGCACCAACGGTGCAATGGTGTATGAAGAGCTGTCTTTTGTGGGGTAGCGATCACGCCAGATGCTTCGAAGAGTGTTAGCTTCCATCTCAGCCGGGAATAAAGACGTTCGCAAAGTGGTAAGCGAGGTATTCTTGCTGACGTTCCGTGAAGGGGGCGCCCCTTACTGGCATTTCGTCGACGCAGCCAAGAAACATCAGTTGTGTGCAATCAACGACCGGAGAGACTTTGACACGGCCGTTGTTCGTAAAGGTGATGTAGCCGTGATCAAAAAGATGATCGATGTTAGGACTGAGAAGAAAGCCGTTGTGCCCGTCTAGGCGTTCATTTCCTGTTTCGCAGGCCCGCCATGGCTTGATATGGCTCGCTTTAAGATGACGTTTGTCTGTGACCTGGCTCACTCGACAGCCTGTCTCGATCTCTTCAACGTTCAATCGAAAACGCCCTTGCCCACGTCGCGACTGTACCTGTGCCAAACGCTCTGTGTCATTGAGATTAACATCGTTGTTAATACTTTGAGCAATTGCATCGTCTAGCGTGCGTAAGGCGCCGTCATCGTCATCCATCCCTTGGGAGAGGGCTAGCACGTCTCGCGACCAGGCAGGCATCTGATAAGACAAAAGGCGCTGTCCGAGCTCCTCGGAGATACCAGCAAGATATGCACCTTGGTTACCGTTGCCGCTTTCCGGAGATATGGGTGAATATTTTTCCGGTAGCAGAGGCGCTAAGTCTCTAATGTGACTTTTGGGGGAGAATGCATGCGGAAGAGCATGCCATTTGACCGGGATCATCCATCCGTCGTGATGCCATTGGGCGCCTGCCACACCAAATTCGCCAGGTTTGGGTGCTGTGACCGCTGGGTGTGTAGCGATGCCGATTTGTTGAATGAGACCTTTGGCGTAGGAAAACACAATATCGCCGGGAAGTACCTGTCGCATGTTATCGTAAAAATGGTTGCGGTGGCCGTCTGCTCGCCGCTTGGGCGACCAAATATAGCCGCCTCCTATTTCCTGATCGTATGTCTGCTTATGATTGACCCACCAGTATCTCATAGAGCAGCCTTTTTGTTTTTCCTCAGCCTCAGCCGATGATGGTGGTGACAATGTGACATAAAGGGCAACCCAATCCCCGCTATGCAGAGATTCTTGACCTAGAGACTGAAAGCTAATGCGACGCAGATTTTCACAAATGCACGTTTATATAGTAATGCACCTCCGAGGAATGGTTTTTAATCTTTCCCTCTAAAGACGAGTGTGCTGTCGGAAAAGAATGAAGCGCAAGATGAAATGCTGCGGCAAAAAATGGTGCGAATACTAAAAATAGTAAGCTAGCGGTAATCCAACTGTCTATCTGATTTAATGTATTTTTATTTATAAAAATCTGGTTTTTATAAGTTTCTATAACATTGGCTAAAAAATTTTCTTTCGGTAGTTCCTTAAGTTTTTCTAAATCTAGAGATTCTTTATCTTCTCTCATCCATTTGCGCGGGCTAATTGAATATAGTGCGCATAAGACTGAAAGCATTTCCGCAGTTACCAACACCCAACCAGCGGTTTCATATCCCGTATAGTGAGCAACAGCCACCGACGTGGCCATTATCGGAATAATCCATCCTATGATTGAGCAAGCACGATTTTGACTGCTTATCCACTCCTGATGCTGAGAATCCAATTGGATTTCAGCTAGTCGAATGATCTCTTGCATCTTCCAATGACTAAAATCGTTCGAATATTCGTCAGGCTGCCTTTTCATCGGATTCGCAGTAATTTTTGTTGAAAAATTCTATGCCACAACGGCAAGGAAGTGACTAAATTTCTCATGTTCCTTTTCCCTTTTTAGGCTGCGGCGCAGGAGCGGTTGGTGCTTTTAGACTGGCGCCGTCCCGGGCACTAAATCTCGCCTCCAGAATGCCAGATTCCTCGATTTTTTTCTGTTTTTCTAATTCACGCTGTCTCGTTGCTTGAGCGGTGGCCCCCAACAGGCGGACGCCAGGCGCATCACCATTTGTGAACTCCACCCCAGCGGCTTCTAGGGCAGCGCGGATAGCTGCGAGGTTATTGGGATGGGGAGTGCGGGCTCCCCGTTCAAAATCCTTGATCGTAGGTCGTGATACTCCGGCTGCTTCCGCCAGCCTGTCCTGATTCCATTCGAGCATTGCCCTTGCTCCTCGGCACTGAGCAGGACTCAAATCAGGTTCTGCCACAGGTTTTCCTTTTTGGTTGACTTCTGCGAAAATATAATTCATTTTGGCAAAGGTTGCTCTGAAAAGCAACTGTTTTCGGCTGAAGTAGGGAGGTGAGAGTCCCGCCTTCAGCCTAACCACAACCGAAGCGGAGTTTCGGACATGGCTGAAAACGGCCTTAGCACACCCGTGTCAAAGCGGGCAGAGGAAACATGCGCCAACATTCTGGCGGCTGTCCTCGTTTCATTCCTCATCGCGCTGTCTGTTGTAGGGCTTGCGTCCTGCGATCCCGTCACGACGGGCCACGCCTATGCCGTGGAGGCTGTGCGATGAACCCGCAGGAAATCGCCAAAGATAACATCACGCCTCTGGCCAAAGAAAAACGCGACGAGATCCACACGGCATCCATCGCCATCGCACACCTTGCTTCGCTGGCTCGCTGGGCTGGTCGTGGCCTGATCCACGCGCCGGAGTGTGACCTCAGCAATTCGACCCGATGTGAAGCTGGGGAGGCCCTTCTCTTTCTCGGTGAGGAAATCGAGCGCCGTTGCGCCGTGATCGATGAGGCTCTGTGATGAAAAAGGCAGAACCCCAAACCACCGCAGACCTGACGCCGGACGAGCGCGAGATCGTCATGCAGATGCGGTGTCCGACCTGTCTCCTAGATGACTTTCAGCAAATGGCGGATCTGTTTGTTCAGATCACCAGAGCTGATCCCGGAGACAATCCGCCTGAGATTACGGAACGGCACGCCATGAACTGGCTGGCGAACAGGATGGCCGAGCGCGCCACGTGGATGAGTGAAGCAATGGGCAAGGAGAAAGCAGCATGACCCCTGCAGAACGCACCGCTCGCAGGCTGCTCGCGCTCGATAAGGCGCGCGACCGCCAAGCGAACAAAGCCAACGCCGACATATCGCAACCGGTCCGCGCTCTTATCTGGAACCAGATCGACCGGATCACCCGTGTCATGCGGAGAGAACGCAGAAAGCTGGCGGCAACCTCGGCGCGCGGGGCGAAAGACATGCAGCACAAGGCGCGGATCGCGTTGGACTGGCTGGACCCGTCCGACGATGACGACGCCCTGATGGTCAGCCTGTGCCGGGATGTGTTGGCGATGAAAGGAGATCAAAATGAAACCTAATCCAATAGTAATTATGTCTTGCGACGCACTGAGACAGCACGAGACAAAATTGATGCCAACGCGGGTAATTTTTGGAAAAAGCTTTTGCATGCCGGTGCTTCTATCTGTATTTAGACACATCAGAGCATTTAGTATGAAATGCTTATCGGTATTCCAGCCTGCCCTTGGGCTGATGCTTGCAAGGCGAGTGGCGCTAACGCTTGGAATACTGGATTGGCTGCCTGACAGATCCTTATGGATCTGGTCTGATGACCAAGGCGATGCCCGCGCAGATGCGTGGAGGCCGAGAAGAGAAATAAAACTCTTTTGGGGGCATCGGAAATGAATCAAAACACACCAGTTAGTTTTGCCTTGCGTCTCAACGATGCGTGTAAATTTGCGGCAGTGAGTCGGGCGACAATGTATCGACTAATCAAGAGTCAGAAAATCGAAGCTGTAAAAGTAGGTTCATCAACTTTGATTCTTCGTGAATCATTGGTGAACTGGCTGCAAAATCTTCCAAGACTCAATGCTTCTTAAAACCAGAAACGCCGCCTGCGGGGACAGGACGACGATCTGAAAAACCAGCATCAAGAGGCAACCAATACCCTCCTGATAGCGAATTTCAGGTCAGTCTGTCCATAGAAAACTCGTAGCGCGTGCCATGGAGTACGCAAAATGAACCCTGAAAAACGGGAACGGTCGAACTTTGCCGAAAGGCCGGGTAATTCGAACCTCTCCGTGAAACTTCCTGTGCCATCAGTGAAGTCTGGCAAGGATGCACCCGAGGGGGTTGTCGATGATGGTGTGATCGACTGGAGCCTTGTGCTTCGTTTCTGGGTGCAGCCTATGGTCGATGAGCACGAGCAGCGCGTCTATGCGCCCTGTGCGGTCTTTCTCGACAATACATGGGTGCGCGTCGGCTCGGTGGGGAGCTTGAGATGTGTCCGGATTGTTTGCCAGAGAATGGCGGCAATCCACGATAAGGGTGTCAGTGATGAAACGCTGCCCGCCATACCGGGGGCGCTCAATCCGAATGACATGATTGTGGATGTATTCCCGTCCGATCTCGCAGATTGCCTGCCGGGTGATCCGTGGTGGTGGGATGAGCGGCATAAGACCTTCAAGCTCAATCTGGCGGCGCTTGGCTCTGATCTCGCTCTTGGTCTGCTTGAAAGAGACCTGACCGAAGCGGGCAAGATCGAACTGCTCGACGTGGCATTGGAATATATCGAAACGCTTTTTCGGAGCTGCGACACGATCCAGCCGCATCTGGCCAGAAGCTATCTCGAAAAGACCCGACAGGCTGCACTGATCTGGATCCGTGAGACGTCGTTTCCGACGGATGGGCTGGAGACACCCGAGGACGATGGCCGGATGCTGGTCGATGAGATCAGGCGTGATGGCGTCACTGCCGACGAAGCCTTGATCCTTCTGCAGAAGCAGATCGAGGCGCTCTATCAAGACCCGTGCTGGCCGTATGGACGTTTGGTCAAAGGCCAAGAGGACAGGGCTCTCAGGGCTTACAACGCTGGCGCTGACCGCATCATCTATTTCACGCAGAAGGAGCTCGGTTGAGTGAGTTTATCTTCTGTAACGCCGTTTAAAGCCTGTGCAGCTGCTATCGCGCGCGCGGTGCTTGGTGAGCCGAACCGGCAGTATTCCACACGGTCACAAATGCGCTTTGGATCTCGCGGGAGCTTATCCGTAGAGATCGCTGGCGAGAAGGCAGGCACCTGGTTTGATCATGAGGCCAATATCGGTGGCGGGATGCTGGATCTGGTTCAGCGTGAACGCCATCTCGATAAAGCAGAGGCTCTTCAGTTCTGTCAGAACGTAGGTGTGAGTCTTAATAAGTCAGAGGCCCGTGCATCCATCTCGCGTCGTATCGTCGCTACTTACGACTACAGAGATGAGAAGGGCGCACTTCTCTATCAGGTGCTCCGTTACGAGCCGAAGGATTTTCGTCAACGTCGCGCAGATGGTGCATGGAGTCTGGGAGATGTGCGGCGGGTTCTATACCGCTTGCCCGAGATTATTACGAAAAAGGATGAGCTTGTCTTCGTTGTCGAGGGCGAGAAAGATGTGGATGCTCTGTTTAACATCGGCCTGCTCGCGACCTGCAACGCCGGAGGAGCAGCCAAGTCTGGGCAAAAGAGTAAGTGGCGTAATGATTATACACACTCCTTGAAAGGCCGTGATGTTGTCGTTCTGCCTGACAATGACGAGGCAGGAGAAGCGCATGCTACTTCCATCGCCAAAGCTCTTTCGGAAGTATCTTCATCTGTAAAAATCGTGCGATTGCCGGGGCTGCCTGCAAAAGGGGACGTGTCAGACTGGTTGCGGGCCGGAGGCACCAAAGATGGGTTGCTTGATCTGGTCAGTAATACCCAGAAAGTTGCAATGGTAGCCGCTCACGAAGGTGAAGTTATCGAGGTGGGATCGGAAGGGTTGCTCACCGAAGATGCTGTTGCGACCGAATTCGCCAATCGTTATGCCGGACGTCTAAAGTTCTGTCATTCCGTTGGTAAATGGTATGGTTGGGGCGGCACTCACTGGAAACAGGACAAGAAACATCGCGCCTATACCTTTGCACGTCGCATAGCTGGAGAGATCAGCGCAACAGCGGACCTCAAGGCCCGTGTCGCAGCAGGTAAGGCATCATTTTCCGGTGGGGTCGAGAAATTTGCACAGCGTGACGAGGTTTTTGCCGTCACGTCTGAAGAGTGGGATCGCGACCCATTCCTGTTGGCAACACCCGGGGGAACGATCGAACT
Organism: Acetobacter aceti NBRC 14818; assembly: GCF_000193495.2. Lineage (NCBI taxonomy): Bacteria > Pseudomonadati > Pseudomonadota > Alphaproteobacteria > Acetobacterales > Acetobacteraceae > Acetobacter > Acetobacter aceti. The sequence goes on from NZ_AP023410.1 coordinate 3,233,645, forward strand.
GCGGACTGGGAAGATGCGCCCTGCCACTCCCGCCGACATGATCACCAAACGCACTGCCATCGCACCCGCATGTGATGATTGCCCATTGTGGAAGAGGTTTCTGAGTGAAGCGACCAATGGCGATGCGGATCTGATCGAATTCCTTCAGCGTTGGTGCGGATATTGCCTGGCCGGCGATACCCGGGAGCATGCGCTCATTTTCTGTTACGGCCCCGGCGGGAACGGCAAATCCGTGTTTCTGAATACCGTGGCGAAAATCATGGGTGATTACGCTGCCAATGCCGCGATGGATACATTCACCGCAGGTCATGGTGACAAGCATCCAACTGATCTGGCGATGTTGCGTGGAGCGCGATTAGTGACAGCTTCAGAGACGGAAGAAGGGCGTGCCTGGGCAGAAGCGAGGATCAAGCAGATGACGGGCGGCGATCCGATCACGGCCCGCTTCATGCGGCAGGACTTTTTTACTTTTCTGCCCGAGTTCAAGCTGACCATTGTAGGCAATCACAAGCCTGTCCTGAAGAATGTGGATGAAGCCGCACGGCGCAGGTTCAATATCGTACCGTTCATTCACAAGCCAAAGAACCCTGATCGGGAGCTTGAGCAGAAGCTGATCACTGAGTGGCCTGCTATCCTCCAGTGGATGATCGACGGATGCCTGAAATGGCAGGAAAATGGATTGCCCCGCCCGAAGGTCGTGCGTGAGGCAACAGACGAATATTTTGAGGCTCAGGACAGTTTCGGTCAGTGGCTCGCTGAACGGTGTGTTCTGGATCCTTGCCGCTCAAGCAAGCCTTCTGATCTTTTAAAGGATTTTCAGGAATGGTGCCACCAGAACGGTGAGCCTGAAGCCGACAATAAGCGGCTTCGTGGGATGCTGGAGCGTACAGAGGGTTTGAAATACGTTCGTAAACGGATCGGCAACGGAAATCCGGTGCAGCTTGTGCAGGGTATTACGTTGCTTCCCAAACGGCATGGGGATCAGGGGTGATGAAGGCCCTCTGTGTCAGGGTGTGATGGGGTCAATCTGTTAATCGGCCACGCGCGTGCGCGCGCATACATGCATGTAAGGGATAACCTTTCTACCCCCACACACCCTGACACATATGCTGAGGCGACTGTTCGTGCCATTTTGATGGAGCTTGATTGGTACGGTCTGAAGATCGAATTGCGGGCAGGGAATCTGGTGTTGATTGGCCAGTTGCCTGATGCTTATGAAGAGCTTCTGGTTCTTCTTCGTGCCTATCGTGAGGCAATTATCGAGGTGTTGAAAAGGTGGGAAAGGCATGAAAGCCAAACCCTTAACCCCTCAGAAATCGACTGAACACGCGGATACGCGCGCGCGCCGAAAACCCCCCGAGATGGTCAGCCGTCCGAAATTCGGACGCTTGGCCGGGAATCCGCTGTCACGAGGCGCTTCTCACATCTGAGCAACGGGCCTGATAGCGATACCGGAAAGTCGGTAGCGAGGTGGCTTCCCCATCGTGGGGCAAACCAATGGCCAGCCGAATACTTGCCGGACATTCCAGCCAGATCAGGGGAAAACAGAGGTTCGGTTTCTATGTGATGCTCCGAACTAAGGTCTAAAATCAGCAGAAAACAGGGAAAGTGTAAGGCGGAAAACAGTCTAACCCCTCTTTGTGTCCCTCTTTCTGTCACGCCAAACCACCAATCGAACCTTTGAAGCCCTTTTGCGATCAAATCGCACCTGAAATACAGTTTCGTGTATTATTGCAATAATTTGTGATATTTATCCGAATCGTCTCGACGTATCTCTACGTATCAGCACGTGTCTGTGTAGTAATTTGGTCATTGTTGAAGAATATATCTTTTCGTATTCTTTCATTGTATTCTGTTTTTCATGAATGCGCCCCCAGACACTTCTGCCATGCTGAATACGGAGACTGCAGCGCGCCGGATTGGCGTCAGTGCGATGACCCTTCGTCGAATGCTGAAGGAGGGCAAGGCTCCGCCGTCAATCGTACCGGGAAGGCGTAAGCGCCTCTGGCCTGAAGCGGCGCTGATCGAGTGGGTGCGTTCCCGAACAACAGAGGAGCGTAGCCAGTGAGCACGCTTGAACAACTGGCCACACAGGCCGGACTGAAAGACACAGCCCTCCTGAAATGCGCCCGCACGGACCTGCCGCCGGTGGGACAGATTGCGGATCTGAAACAGCGTTATCCCGCCGCATTTCTGGCCCCTTTCGATGCTCGGACCGCCACCAAGGCCGAATACGAAGCCCGCCTGAGAGAGATGGGATATCGGCGTCGGAGTCCGATGTAATGCAGGCTGCAACTGAGGAAAAGCCAATCAGCATTCTGGTCAGGGAGATGCTCGAGGCCCATTCCGCTGCCCGTAGTCGTAGCGGCGTGCCGTGGCAGAAGCTGGACGGGATGGTCATGCAGGCCCGTCAAGCGGCCAGACGATCCAACGACACCGGAGCCAATCTGAACAGTCCTGAAGATCGTCGTCAGAAGGAGCGCATCCGCCGCGAGGTGGAGCGTGTGACGCGGGAGTGCATCCGCTGGCGGGACATGCCGCATCAGGACATTGGCCGGGAAGCCGCGGCGGCTCTTGCACCCGCTTCGCAGCCTGCCGCCACACCGCAACAGACAGCCCAGCGTCTGCTCAACGACTTCTCCCAGCGCGGTATCCGCCTTGAGGTGGCGTCCAAAAGCCGCCTGAGTGTGCGCCCGGCCCATCTGCTGACCGACAACGACAAGGCCAACCTGAAGGCCCATCAGGAGGCTTTGGCAGCGGCATGGCTGGAGCAGAATCAGGTGTGGATCGTCGAGTGAAATCACCCGTCGAAAACGCCTCCGGAGCGTCGGACGAAATTACCGGCGAAATTGCCGTTTCAGCGACCGGCGCGACGAAAAGATCAGCCGCCAAAAGAGGGCGGCCGTGCAGCATCTGCACCCACCCTCTGGCAAGGGAGATCGACCGGGCGCTTATCAATCCGGATACTTCCTGTGCCTCGGTTGCGGAGGCGTTCCCCGGCGTCACGGCCCGCGCCCTTCAGAGACACTACACCGACCATCTGCTGCCCCGTCTCGAAAAGGCGACCGGACTGGCCTCTGAGGAGATCGAGCCGACCCTTGGCATTGTCGCCCAGCTTGAAGAACTGCGTGGTCGAGCCATGGCGCTCCTCGACCGGGCAGAGAAGGCGGGCAAGCTGAAGGATGCCATTGCCGCCATCCGTGAAGCCCGTGGCGTGCTGGACAGTCAGGCCCGCGTGACCGGCGAAGGCTCCCGTGCTGGTGTACAGATCAACATCGTCAATGCGCCCGGCTGGACGGTCGTGCAGGGGAGTATCCTCACGGCACTGATGCCTTTCCCCGATGCCCGTGCCGCCGTGGTGCAGGCGCTCGGACAGGTGATCGATGACTGATCTGGTGCAGGACATGGCCCGCGATATCCGGCACGGTCTCGACCCTGTGCTGTTCGCCCGTGAACGTCTGGGGTTTGATCCTGACCCATGGCAGGGCAGCGTTCTGAACTCGACCAGCAACCGGATCCTGCTCAACTGCACCCGGCAGTCGGGCAAAACCAGCACAACTGCCGTGCTGGGTCTTCATACGGGCATGTACCAGCCTAATTCCCTGATCCTGCTTTTCTCCAAGGCCCAGCGTCAGAGTTCAGAGCTGCTTGCCAAGATTTACGGCCACATCAACACGATGGAAGGACCGCCCCGGCTGGTGAAGGAAGCGGCGACTGAACTGAAGCTCGCCAATGGCTCCCGCATCGTCAGTCTGCCGGGTGACGGCGACAGCATCCGTGGTTATTCCGCCCCGAACCTGATCGTGGAAGATGAGGCCGCGTTCGTTCATGACAGCCTGTACGAAGCCTTCCTGCCGATGCTGGCGACCAGTAACGGGCGGCTGGTGCTGATGAGCACGCCCAACGGCAAGCGCGGCCATTTCTATCATACCTGGGCCGGTGGAGATCCGAAGTGGCAGCGGGAAAGCGTCACCGCCCTTCAGGTGCCACGAATCAGCGCTGACTACCTCGAAGACATGAAATCCGAATACGGGCCGCACAAGTTTGCTCAGGAGTTCATGTGCCGGTTTGTCGAGGCTGACGACCAGTTCTTTTCCGATGAGGCCATTGAGCGGGCGTTCTCCCGCGATGTGCCTCTGCTCGAACTCAATTTCTGAGGTCTCAATGACAGATATTTCCGACCAGATCGCGTCTGTTTCCGATGATCCCCCATTTCTGACCACGGCGGGCAATCTCATCAAACGCACAACATGGGCGCTGGTCAGGGATAGGGTGACAGTGAAGATGGTCAGGGCCAACGCCAGTAGCAGACCTCCTTTTCTGAGCATCACTGGCCTTGACGCGGTTCTTGTGGAGCCGGGCGAAAAGGTGCCTGAGACCGGATATGCAGTCGTCAATGTGACCGGGCATGAAGCGTTCACCCGTCCGGGTGTGCCGTGCGACCAGTGGGGCAACATGCACCCCAGCCATGGCACACATTTCTGATGGGTGTGATCTCGCCAGCTCACACAGTCGTCGAAGATCGACGCATCATCACCGAGGGTCATCTGGATGGGTATTCCATCGGACTCGATCTCGGAAAGTCACAGGATTTTACAGCAATTTGCGTGGCGGAAGTCTTTCTCTGTGAGCGTCAGCGCTGGCAGAAGCTGCAATTCGAACCGATGGCCCAGATCGTGCAGCGTCGGGTGACGTGGCGCTATCGCATCCGCAATGTGCATCGCTATCCACGCGGCACGTCCTATCCTGATATCGCCAGATCCGTACGCAGTGTCATGGGCCAGCTTCCGGCGGCTCCTGTTCCTCCCGCGCTTTTCGTGGATCGTACGGGTGTTGGCGCTCCGGTGGTCGATACCATGCGCGAAATGGGGCTGGCGCTTGTCGGTGTGTCGATCACTGGTGGCGCGAAGGTGAACAAACCCAACTGCTGGGAGGCGAATGTGCCGAAGTCGGTGCTGGCGTCCGCGCTGGACATTGCCTTTGCCGAGGACCGGCTCGAACTCACATCTCAGGCCACCGCGTCCGAAGCTCTGAAATCAGAGTTGCAGGGGTTCAGGGTGAAGAAGACCACGCACGGGAATGAGACGATGGAAGCGTGGCGTGAAGGTATTCACGATGATCTGGTGCTGGCCACGGCGCTGGCGGTCTGGGGCGGCGAGCAGCGCATTCGTCCCCGTCCGCCCGTTCAGTGGGATTTGGGCCGATGACCATTGCCACGATCGACCCCGGCAACAGCGGCGCAATCGCCATTCTGTCCGATGCGGGCGACCTGATTGAAATCTTCGACATGCCGACCGTGGCCGTCACAGTGGCGAAGAAGCAGCGCAACATCGTGTCTGCTCCGCTACTGGCGACAATGCTGAGGGCGCATGACCCGGCTGAGATATGGCTCGAGAAGGTATCGACCAGACCGGGCGAGGGTGCCGTCGGAGCGTTCGCGTTCGGTCGTGGTGTGGGTGTCATCGAGGGCGTGGCCGCTGCCCTTGGCAAGCCGCTTTCGACCGTGACGCCAGCCGTCTGGAAAAAGGCCACCGGATGTCCTGCCGACAAGGGCGGAGCGAGAGCCAGGGCAATGCAGCTTTTCCCGACAGCAGCCGACCAGTTCAAGCGCGTGAAAGACGATGGGCGAGCGGAGGCGGCGCTGATCGGAGCTTACGCATGTCGGGCTCGGAAATAGTCTCACAACGCCTCATAACAGCGCTGTGAATGTCAGTCCGCAAGAGGGACAACATGCAGGGCGACCATTCAAGATAATGGCGTAACTGTTTGATTTTATATGGAAAAATAAGAACAAGTGGTTCCCGAAGTAGGACTCGAACCTACGACCCAGCGATTAACAGTCGCTTGCTCTACCAACTGAGCTATTCGGGACCAGTTGTTGGCGATCGTATAGCCAACCCTGAAACCGTCGTAAACCCCTCTTGTGAGGATTTTTTTCATGCGGCTTTGACATTGTCACAGCCTCCGGGCAGCTAGGTTCCGGCAGTGAACGAGCCGCAGGGAAGAAGGCCTGGTAGATGGATAGAAAACCCGGGAAGAAGAGCGGTATGAGCAGCCGGCGGAATATACTGGTGGCGGCCGGTGCGGTTGTCGGAACCGGCGTGCTGGGTGGACTGGGATGGCGCTTTACTCATCCCAGGAAGGTTCTTCAGGAACCTGACGGACAGTCCAGAAGCCTTGTTCTGGCCTGGCCATCGCCGGAAGATGATCCCGTGTTTATCGTGGCGCAGGAACGTGGCTTTTTCAGCCATTACAATCTTGAAATTACAGCGCGCCCCTGCATCACGGGTCATCAGGCGATTGATGCTCTCTCCCGTGGAGAAGTAGTCGGCGCGGCCGCCGCAGCTCTCTCATGGCTTCCCCGGTTGCATGCTGGTGTGCCGGCAAAACTGGTCGTGGGTCTCAGTGCGGGCACATTCAGACTGCTGGTCCGAAAAAATATTGGAATCACAAAAATCGACAGTGTGGTCGGCAAAAAGATTGCTGTTTTAAATGAGGACGCAGCGGATCAGCGCTTCTTCTCTGTCCTGCTGAGGCGAAAGGGCATCAATCCTTCCGAGGTGCTCTGGCAACCGGTTTCGGAGGACAGAATCGATCAGGCTCTCGATGGCCGGGAAGTAGACGGTGTTGTGCTGCACGATCCTGATGGCTGGCAGCTTTTGTCAGAGAATCAGTCTTTTCTGGTCGAACTCGCCGGATCGACAACAGGGAACTACGCCCAGCGGGTAAATAAGGTTTTTGGGCTTTCCAACCATTTTCTTTCAGAAGACCCCAAGGGTGCGCTGGCTGTTGTTCTGGCCTTGCGGGATGCCTGTCGCTGGATTGAAAAACATCGTGATGAAACAGCTGTGCTTCTCTCAGCGCACATGCCTGACATGAACGATGATGACGCCAAACATATGCTGGCGCATGAACCCGCTCCGGTTCATCTGCTGGGACACTGGCTGCGAGACCAGATGGCGCAATATGCCGATGAACTGAAACTGATTGATCTGTTGCCGAATGAACTCGATTCAGGCGCTTTTTCCCGCTCCATTTGTCAGAACGTCCTGCACGTCTGAAAAGGAACCCGCCCTCAGGTCCGATTGCCCCAGAGAGTATGCAGTCGGGCTCTCAGAGCCTCATCGTGCGCGTAGATAAGCAGGCCTTTGCGGGCGCGCGTGAAAATGACGAACAGGGCGTTGGCCATGACATGGCGTTTAGCTGTGTCTGTGTCACCAAAACTCCCGCGTCCGATGAAGGCCGCGCTGTCTTCGTAAAACGTGGGATCAAGAATGATTCGATCCGTCGTTTTGTCGTAGGAAACAGACGGACCAAGGATAACGCCTGCATAATTCAGATCGAACCCCTGCACGGTGTAAACTGAGCCGACTTCATCAATCGAGTCCGGCCGCTCCGCCCATGGCAGCGGGTGAGATGGCTGGTTTCTGTCCCACCGGAGATGGAAAGAGCCTGTCTGCACGAAGTGATCATTCCCATTCAGCGTATAGGGAAAGTCATAAGTGGCGAGAATGCGCGACAGGCCGCAGCGATGATCGTATTCACGGATGTCTTGATACATCCTTTCTGCATCATCGTAGATGCGGAAATCGAAAGCCTGCTTTTCAGGCAGGGGCAACAGTTTTCCGTCACAGAAAGCCCTGATCCAACGCATGACATCCGGGTGGGCCTGCACACGGAACTGGTCTGTCAGATGGATCGTCTCGGTGGGGATGCCCTGCAAAAGCGTCCGAAGATGAGCATCATCCCAGTATCCCTTGAATTTCAGGGTCTGACGAGGATCGAACACCATGACAACCACGCGCGCCAGCTTGAGAATTTCTTCAAGCTGGTTCGATTGGCGAAAGTGGTTGTAGGGATCGCTGCGGGTCAGCAGAAGATGGGCTTCATCAATGAAAACAATGTCGGCCTGTCCCGCGGTCTTGTGCAGGGTGTTGATGAAGCTGGTCGGGCGTTCATAATCCTTCTTGCGAAGAGTAGGGATATCAGCTGCTATATTTCGATACAGCTTGATCATTTCAGGATGATTGACGAGAAGGGTGTTGCTGGTTCCATGCAGCGGAAGTGTGCTGTTACGGCTTCTCGCCTCTTCCTGAATCCGTGAAAAGGCTGTGTTCAGGACAAGGCTTTTTCCTGTTCCTGCGTCACCTTCCAGAATCAGAACAGCCTGTCTGTCATGAATATGCTTCCGGCAGAATCCGATAATGTCATCGACAAGATGCTTCTGCGTTTCTGTCAGACTGAACGTCGGAGAAAGACGCGCGACCGACGCCGTGCTGTCATCGGATACGGTTGTTTTGGAAGCTGGTGTCATCAGTCCGTCTTTTCAGGCTTTGGGAAAAACGCATCTGTCCAGCCGCGCAGTCGGTAAGCCGCCATGCCAATCCATTCATGTGCAGCCCAGTCCAGGATCGCGAAACAGTTTCCCAATGAGAGGGAGTAATTATGGATATGGTCGCGGGACACATACCCGACCGGCCAGGGGAGCACCCGCCATCCGGCTTTGCGAAAGACGCCGACGGAACGGGGCATGTGGCTGGCGGAGGTGACCAGAATCCATGTCTCATCAGGTTTCGGATGCACCAGTGCGAAACTGTCAGTGGCGTTTTCCCGTGTTGTGCGTGAACGATTTTCATAGATCACGCGATCATCAGACAGACCGAGACTTTCAAAGATGAGACGCACCCATTTCGCTTCGTTGGTGATGCCCTGCTCAATGTCCCCGGAACCACCTGTGAAGACGAGTTTGGCGTCTGGATAACGCCGGGCGAGCGCCACGAACGTGGTCAGGCGGTCACCGGCCGCGCCTGTAACGGGGGTCTGACGATCCTGACTGGTCAGGCAGTCTATCGAGCCACCCAGAACAATGATCCCGTCGACATGCTCAGGCGGTGTTCTGACCTGCGGAAAGCGGTCTTCAATCGGCCTGATCGTCCACTGGTCCACCGGAAAGAACAGGCAGATGGCGAAAGCTGCTGCGGCAAACGTGACCAGAGCGCGACCAAACAGAAAACGACGGAGGAGAAGCCCGATGAGGAGGATTTCGACAAGCAGGGCTGTCGGCATCATGATCATGGTCAGAATTTTGCCGATGATGAACATCGCGGGCTCCGGATCTGTGCAGACGATCAGTATTCCGTGAAGCCATAGTCCTCAACGCAGAAGCGGGCAACGAACAGTCACTCAACAGAAGAAGAAAGACATGCAGAACGAAGTACGTTATCATTTCGGAATGATAAAGATTTCTTCTACTGACGCCCTGCTGGTTGTCGATGTTCAGAATGATTTTCTTCCGGGTGGCGCGCTTGCCGTTGAGAACGGCGACGCCGTGATTCCGGTGATCAATCAGCTGATGACGCTCCCATTCGGTGCGATCGTTACGACGCAGGACTGGCATCCCTCTGGGCATTGTTCCTTTGAGGAACGGAGCGGAGAATGGCCTCGCCATTGTGTTGCCGATACACCCGGCGCGGCACTGGCGGAGGAGCTCGATCGCAGGGCGGTCAGTCTGGAGCTCCGCAAGGGGCAGTCGCTGTCTGTGGACAGCTATTCCGCATTTCTGGAAAATGACGGGATAACGCGCACGGGCCTGCAGGACTGGCTGATGAACAGGAAGATCAGACGTGTCTTTGTAACGGGTCTGGCGCTGGATTACTGCGTGACATACACGGCCATCGACGCGCAGGCTGCCGGATTTGAAAGTGTGATTGTTCTTGATGCCTGCCGCAGCATCGCGCCGTTGGATGAGGCTGTAAGCAACATTGAAAAGGCCAGGATTTTATTGATCGAATCATCTGATCTGTCTTGACCGGCGCAACGACCTCAATAAATCTGATAAAACGGTTTCGAAACGAGGTGAGGGGACTTTGTGACGTCACAGGGTGTCCAGAAGAGGAATGGCTCAGAGTGTCGCGCTCCTTCCCGGTTCTTCATAAAAACGCGCTGCTTTTGCCCGGACGCCGCAGATTCCTGAAAGGGGCTGGCGCTCTTGCGGCCGGGACACTGCTTGATCCTTTTGCCGCAAATGCCGCAGCGCCAGTTGCGGCCCTGCCACCCGTCAGGGAGGAGGATGCTCTGGTGGCATTCGGGCATACAGGCCCGATCACGGATGGCGGGTGGAGTACTGCTCACGACAGGGGCGTGCAGGCTGTCCGGAAGGCGTTTCCAAAACTGCGCACGGTCTATGTGGAGAGCGTGCCCTATTCCGCTGACGCCACCCGTATTTTTCGTCAGTTTGTGGCGGAAGGTGCGAATATGGTGTTCGGTACCTCGAATTATGGCGATTTCATCAAGGATGTGGCCGACCGCGCGCCTAATGTGGCGTTTCTGGAATGTGACGGCACGTCCGTTACTGGTAATCTCGGCTGGTATTACATCACGCACTGGTATCCGAGCTACATCATCGGCATCGCAGCCGGTCTCCTGACAAAAACAAATAAGCTTGGCTATGTCGGGACGTTTCCGATCCCGTCGGTTTTCGCCAGCGCAAACGCCACGCTTCTTGGCGCACAGTCGGTCAATCCGGCCTGTACGATGCAGGCGGTGTCCACCAACTCATGGTTCGATCCACAGGCCGCCACACAGGCCGCCAGTGCTCTCGCAGACAGTGGGTGTGACTTTCTGTGCGGGATCACGGATGAGCCGGCCTATCTGCGTGTCGCGGAAAGCCGTGGGCTGAAAGCGGCCATGTGGAATCTCGATATGCGTCGTTTCGGTCCCAATGCCTATGTCAGTGGCGTGGTGCTGGATTTCTCCTCTTTCTATGTTGAGCAGATCCGGGCTCGGCTGAACGGCACATGGAAAGCCGCCGGGAATTTTCTCACTCTGGCGCATGGCGTTGACCGTGATGCATGGGGGCAGACGGTTCCCGAAAACATCAGAACACAGGCGGATGCGATGCGTGATCGGATACTCGCCGGATACTCGCCTTTTCAGGGGCCGATCCGCGATAATAACGGCACCATCCGCATTCCGGCGGGCACGACCATGGACGACATGGCGATCTACCAGTGGGACTGGGGCGTGCAGGGGATGACGGGCCTTGGCTGATCCTGTGCAAAATCGGAGCGGCACACCACCGGTTCTGCAACTGCTCGGTGTGTCCAAATACTTTCCGGGCGTGATCGCCAACGAGGATGTCAATCTGGACGTGCGTCCGGGAGAAATCCTTGGGCTTCTGGGTGAAAACGGCGCAGGGAAGTCCACCCTGATGAATGTCGTGACGGGCATCTATCAGGCCGATGCGGGCGAGATCATTCTTGACGGTTATGGCGCGGAATTTGCGACACCGCAGGACGCCATCAGGGCTGGGATCGGCATGGTGCATCAGCACTTCAAGCTGGTCCCGGCCTTCACTGTGGCGGAAAACATCCATCTAGGCTGGAGCGAGACACCCAAACGCACCTCCCGCGCCGTGTTGGAAGCGCGGACACGCGAACTGTCGGAACGCTTCGGCTTTCCGGTTGACCCTGCCGCTCGGGTGGAAACCCTGTCCGCCGGAGAGCAGCAGCGTGTGGAAATCCTGCGCGTTCTGTCCCGTGAGGCACGGCTGCTCATTCTCGATGAACCGACCGCCGTTCTGACGCCACAAGAAACGCGGGAACTGTTCACGGCGCTGCGGGCCTTCCGGGCAAAAGGTAACGCGGTGATCATCATCAGTCACAAACTCGATGAGGTGATGGAGATCACGGACCGGGTGACGGTCCTGCGGGCCGGACGGAATGTGGGAACGTGGGAGACGGCTGACTGCTCACCGGGCATGTTGGCGGCGACCATGGTGGGACATGACATCCAGCGGCAGGATCTGCATACGCGGTCACCAGAGGCCGCTCCGATCAGTGCGACGCCGGTTGTCAGTCTGCGCGATGTGACGGTCCGCAATGAGCAGAATGTCGCCACGCTTTCCGATGTGACGGTTGATATTTTCGGTGGCGAGATTTTCGGGGTGGCGGGTGTTGCCGGAAATGGCCAGCGCGAGCTGACGGAGATTCTGACAGGGCTGATTACACCGTCGACGGGAGTGGTTCTGCTGGACGGACAAGCCGCGCCGTCCGGGGCAGCGGCTTTCGCAAAAGCTGGTGTGGGACATATTCCGCAGGATCGTCTGAACAGTGCATTGGCGCCATCTCTCGGAATCACGGACAATATGGCGGTGCGGGAATATGACCGGCCACCGGTTGGAAGCGGTGTTCTCTATCGAGCCGCGGCCGCTCGCACGCTTGCCGAGACGATCGCCGAAGTGGCGGATGTGCGTATTCCGGATTTCGCCATGCCAGTGCGCAATCTTTCCGGAGGCAATCAGCAGCGCCTTGTTGCGCGCCGGGAAATACGGATCGCCCGTCGACTGCTGGTGGCGGCCTATCCCAGCCGTGGTCTCGATATTGGCGCGATTGCTTCCATGCATCGTTATTTCGCTGATTTGCGGGATGAAGGTGTGGCGGTGGTGATTGTCTCGGAAGATCTCGGGGAACTGCTCAGCCTGTCCGACAGGGTCGGCGTTCTCTGTGGAGGGCGTTTGATGGCGGTTGTGGACTCCGCGACCGCCGACATCGAACAGATCGGTCTGCTGATGGGGGGGCGAACCAGTCCCGATTTGGCTCCTGTGGAGGCGTTATCATGAGCCGGTTTCAGCGTTTCCCGACCGCCTCGGCCCAGAGGATACTTCTCTGCCGATGTGCAGCGCTGCTGATCGCGGTCGTCACGGTCAGCCTGTTGCTGGCGATGTCCGGGCGGAATGTCGGCGAACTGGCGCGTCTGGTGTTGATGTCCACCATTGGCTCACGGTTCGGACTGGAAGACCTCGCACTTTTCATGTCGCCGCTGCTGCTGACCGGCAGTGCGGTGACGGTGACACGGCGCATGGGGTTGTGGAATATCGGCGGAGAAGGGCAGTTCTATCTCGGTGCGGCAGGCGCGGCGGGAGTGGGGCTGTTTATTCACGGCCCGGCGATTCTGATTCTGCCACTGATGGCGCTTGTGGCGATGCTGTGCGGGATGCTCTGGATTCTCCTGCCTGCACTGGCCCGCGCCTTCGCCAATGTGAATGAAATCATCACCACACTGCTTCTTAATTTTGTGGCGAGTCTGCTGGTCTACTGGCTGGCGACCGGTCCGTGGCGTGACCGTGTGACCGGGGCACTGGCCTCAACGGAACGTCTGCCTGTGAGCATCCCGGATCTATGGGGCGTCGTGCATTGGGGGTTCCCCGTGGCGCTTCTGATCGTGGGTGGTCTCGCCCTGATCATGTCCTCCACGCGGTGGGGCTATGAAGTGCGGATCAGCGGGGCCAGCGCGGGCATGGCCCGTTATGCCGGTATGCCGGTCAAAGTGAGGATCATTTCGGCCATGCTTCTGTCCGGCGCACTGGCAGCGCTGGCGGGTATGTTTGAAGTGGCCGGGACGGTCCATCGCCTGCAGGGCGGTATGGCGGACAATTTCGGTTACCTCGGAATCGTGGTGGCCGTGCTGGCGCGTGGGTCATGCCTCGCTGTGATCCCCGCCGCCTTTCTTATGGCGTTGATTCTCGATGTGGGAATCGTGCTCCAGACCCAGCAGATCGCGGCGACAGTGGTGCTGGCCATCACGGGGCTGGTGCTGCTGCTCGTGGCCATTGCCGACGAATGTGCGCACTACCGGGTCGTCGCACCGGCGACTACCGGACGGACGGCAAGGAGCGCCTCATGATCGAGATGCTGACCGCTCTTCTGACGACCGCCGTTTTGTCTGGCGGCGTTCTGGCCATCGCATCCGTGGGCGAAGTCATGGCCGAGCGTGTGGGGGTGACCAACCTCGGTGTGGAAGGGCTGATTTCGGTCGGCGCCGCCACGGCTGTCCTGACGGCGGTTTCAACCGGCAATCCCTGGCTTGCCCTGCTGGCGGCGACGGCTGCCGGAGCGTTGGGGGGGATGGCGTTCGCCTGTGCGGCGGTCCTTGTGCAGGCGAGTCAGGTTCTGTGCGGGCTGGCGGTGACTTTCCTTGGGGTCGGTCTGTCCGCCGTAATCGGTCACTCGGTGGCGGGGATGCCTGCTCCCGTGACATTTGCGCCCGTGTCGATTCCCGTCCTGTCGGCGTTGCCGATCATTGGTCCCGCCTTTTTCGCGCAGAATCTGCTGATCGTTCCTGCCTACATTCTGGTGCCAGCGGCCTGTCACTATGTGCTGTTTCACACACGTCACGGCCTGAACATGCGCGCCGTGGGTGAAAACCCTGCCGCAGCCGACGCAGCGGGGATTCCGGTTCGCGCGATCCGATTCTGGTATGTCACGCTCGGCGCGGCTCTGGCTGGCGCGGCAGGGGCCTATCTCAGTCTGGCGGTCATTCCGAGCTGGTCGGAAGGTATGGTGGCCGGACGCGGCTGGATTGCGCTCGCTCTGGTCATTTTTGCCGGTTTCAGACCGTTCAATGCGGCGGCAGGAGGCCTGCTGTTTGGTCTCATCAGCGCTATCGGGTTTCTGGGGCAGGCAAGGGGATGGCCCATTGCCGCACCGGTCCTGAACATGCTGCCCTATCTGGGAACGCTGGCCTTTATCATGCTGCCCGCCGTGTTCAGACGGAAGCGTCGTCGCGGCGGAGAGGCCCCCGCAGCTCTGGGGCTGCCTTATTTCCGAAGCGTAAGATGAAGCTTTTCCAAAAAGCTTCAGAGAACGTCACCTTTTTGGAAAAAGGCGACACCCAAAAACTTTTATCTGTTGCGGTCCGTTAAGTGGGGGCGATCCTTTTCCAAAGAAGCGCCCCTGCTGAATGGTCATGCCGGTATGAGAGGGTGAGGTGTTCCCCTCAGCGGTTTCCCGTGCTTGCTTGCCACCCAGCAACAGGTTCAGGGGTGAAACCATGGTTCAGGGCGACTCTTCCTCCACGCTACGGGTAGGGCTTGTAGGATGCGGACATTTCGGACGGTTTCACGCCCTGAAATCAGCCGCAGCGCCTAGAGAGACGCTGGTGGGGCTGTTCGATCCGGATCAAACGAAGGCCGAAGCGCTGGCAAAGGAAGCAGGCACGAAGGCGTTCGGCGATCTCGATGAACTGCTGTCTCAGGTCGAGGCCGTGATCATCGCAGTGCCGGCTGAGTTGCATTTCACGCTGGCCGTGCAGGCGCTCCGGGCGGGGAAGCATGTGCTGGTCGAGAAGCCGATGGCGGCGACTCTGGAGGAAGCCGACGAACTGGTCACACTGGCTCGTAATGCCGGAAAGGTGCTTCAGGTCGGACATCTGCTCCGCTACTCGGCGGAATACGAGGCCATCACGGCGCGAATCAAGCGTCCACTTTATATAGAGGCGACCCGCATCGCGCCGTTCAAGCCGCGTGGCACGGATGTGTCGGTGATCCTCGATCTTATGATTCACGATCTCGACCTGATTCTGGCCATTGTCGACAGCCCCATCGCGCAGGTTGATGCGATCGGTGCGGCGGTCAGTTCCGAGCACGAAGACATCGCCAACGCCCGGGTGCGATTCGAGAATGGCTGCGTGGCGACCATCACGGCCAGCAGGATTTCCCTCAAGACCGAGCGCAAGATGCGGCTGTTTTCTGCGGAGGGCTATCTCTCTGCCGACTTCGGAAAGCGTGAACTGGTGTTGATCGGGCGCGAGAAGGGGATGCTGTTGCCGGGGACCGGAGGCTTCCGACGGGAAGCTGCGTCGTGGAAAGAACACGATTCTCTGGAAGCCGAGCATCGGGCCTTCGCAGCCTCCTGTCTGGATGGCGCTCCTGTGAAGGTGGATGCGCAGGCCGGGCGTCGCGCACTGGAAGCGGCTCTAGCGGTAGGAGACGGCATCGCGGAATCGCGGCAGAGAATGGAACTCTCGGGCCTGATCGGTGATCTTTCTTCCTGAGAATGGAGGAAAGAAAAGGGACCACGAAACAGGCCTTTCGGACGCCATAAGGTTTCTGTAAGGAAAGGCTTGCATCGCGCTGATTTTGAGAACAAAAAAAGAACGAGGCGACCTTGAAATGGACGCCCCTATTTTGTTTGGCGGAAAGCCGCCGGGTTTAATTCGTCAACACTTTTTTTGTGCTTTTGCCCTATATCTTGTGCTAGCAGTTGGTCTGCATACAGCATATTGTGTCCCCACAACGCGGGACGAAATGTCCGTGTCCTTGATTTTACCAAAATTGCCTGAGTGCACGGAGCAACCTGAGTGAGCCTGACTACAGACATGTCTGACACCCTCTCCGGTTTCCCCGCCAGCCATTCCGAGGATGAAGGTTCTCTCTTCGAGCCCGATATGCTGGACGATATCGTGCAGCTTCCCGGCCATCATCCCGTCCGCGTGGATCGTTCCCGTGATGCGCTGCTGACCGACTTCGGCCGCGCCACACTGGATAACCGCTATCTCCTGCCGGATGAGAGCTATCAGGATCTCTTTGCGCGCGTCGCGTCCTATTACGGTGCGGATGCCGCTCATGCACAGCGACTCTATGACTATATTTCCCGTCACTGGTTCATGCCGGCAACGCCTGTTCTGTCGAATGGCGGCACCAGTCGCGGACTGCCGATTTCCTGCTTCCTGAATGAAGCCTCTGACAGCCTTGATGGCATTGTCGGCCTCTGGAACGAGAATGTGTGGCTGGCGTCCCGTGGTGGCGGCATTGGTTCCTACTGGGGCAATCTGCGCTCCATCGGCGAGAATGTCGGGCGTAACGGCAAGACGTCGGGCGTCATCCCGTTCATCCGGGTGATGGACAGTCTGACGCTGGCGATCTCACAGGGTTCGCTGCGTCGTGGGTCGGCTGCGGTGTATCTGCCGGTCTGGCATCCGGAGATCGAGGAATTCATCGAGATTCGTCGTCCTACGGGTGGTGATCCGAACCGTAAGGCTCTCAATCTTCATCATGGCGTTCTGGTTACGGATGCGTTCATGCGCGCCGTCGAGGCTGATGAGCAGTGGGCGCTTCTGTCTCCCAAGGATCATACGGTCATCCGTAAGGTGTCGGCGCGGTCGCTGTGGATTCGTATCCTGACCGCACGCATGGAGCAGGGGGAGCCTTACATCGTCTATTCCGACCATGTGAATAATGCTCGTCCGGAGCACCAGAAGCTGGCTGGTCTGGAGGTCAAGACCTCCAACCTGTGTTCCGAAATCACGCTGCCGACGGGCATTGATCATCATGGCAAGGATCGCACTGCGGTATGCTGCCTGTCCTCGCTCAACCTCGAGACGTGGGATGACTGGCACGATAATCCGCAGTTCATCGAAGACGTGATGCTGTTCCTGGACAACGTGCTGCAGGACTTCATCGACCGTGCGCCAAAGGAAATGCACCGCGCCGCCTATGCGGCGATGCGTGAGCGTTCCGTTGGTCTTGGTGTGATGGGCTTCCATTCCTTCCTGCAGGCGCGGAAGGTGCCGTTTGAAAGCGTCATTGCGAAAGTCTGGAATCGCAAGATTTTCAAGCAGATTCGTGAGCAGGCGGATGCGGCGTCCAAGGCGCTGGCCAAGACTCGCGGGCCTTGCCCTGATGCCGCCGAATACGGGTTTGAGGAGCGGTTTTCCAACAAGCTGGCTATCGCGCCGACGGCGTCGATCTCCATTATCGCAGGTAATGCCAGCCCCGGTATCGAACCGATCACGGCGAATGTTTTCCTTCAGAAGACACTATCCGGATCGTTCTCTGTCCGTAACCGGCATCTGAAAAAGCTGCTGATTGAGAAAGGACAGGATACAGACGATGTCTGGTCATCCATCACCCTGAATCAGGGCAGCGTGCAGCACCTCGATTTCCTCACTCAGGATGAGAAAGACGTCTACAAGACCGCTTTCGAACTCGATCAGCGCTGGGTTGTCGAACATGCGGCTGACCGTGCGCCGTTCATCTGTCAGGCGCAGTCCGTAAACCTGTTCCTGCCCGCGAATGTCCATAAGCGCGATCTGCACCAGATTCATTTCCAGGCTTGGAAAAAGGGCGTCAAATCGCTCTATTACTGTCGCTCCCTGTCCATCCAGCGTGCCGATACGGTGAGTAACGTCTCCCAGAAGCACGAGATGGATCTGAAGCCTCAGGCGGAGAGTGGGGCTACTACCGGGCCGAGTAATTACGAGGAATGTCTTTCCTGCCAGTAAGGTTAAGACAGAACGTGGTACGCCGCCGTCTGAACGGGTGTGAGCGAAAACCGCTTACACCCGTTTTTGATGTTCTTTCATTGATGAGAAAATCGTCAGTAAGATAAAGGCTTTTTCTTTTATATTTCTGGAAATTCAGCCGCTGTAGCGTTATCAGTTCTAGCTGAAATGCCGTTGCGCTTCTTTCCGATCATCCTTCCAGACAGCAGGTGCCGTGATGACGACGCAGGAACATGAGAAATTCGATCTTCTGACCGCCAATCCGGTCTACAAGCCGTTCCGTTATCCGTGGGCTTACGATGCCTGGCTCACACAGCAGCGCGTTCACTGGCTGCCGGAAGAAGTGCCGCTGGCTGATGACGTGAAGGACTGGCATCGCGTTCTCAATGACGGCGAGCGTCATCTGGTCACGCAGATTTTCCGCTTCTTCACGCAGTCCGATGTGGAAGTGAATAACTGTTACATGAAGAAATACAGTCAGGTTTTCAAACCGACTGAAGTTCTCATGATGCTGTCGGCGTTCTCCAATATCGAGACGATCCACATCGCCGCCTACAGCCATCTCCTTGATACGATTGGAATGCCCGAAAGCGAGTATTCCATGTTCCTGAAATACAAGGAGATGAAGGACAAATACGATTACATGCAGACCTTCTCGGTCGACAACAAGCATGAAATCGCAAAAACCCTTGCTGCTTTCGGAGCTTTTACCGAAGGGCTTCAGCTTTTCGCTTCCTTTGCCATCCTGTTGAATTTCCCGCGCTTCAACAAGCTCAAGGGTATGGGACAGATTGTCAGCTGGTCGGTCAGGGACGAGACGCTGCACTGTCTGTCTGTGGCACGTCTGTTCCGGACATTCGTTCATGAAAATCCGGAGATCTGGACGGATCGGCTCAAGAGCGAAATCACCGAAATCTGCGAGACCATTGTCGAGCACGAAGACGCCTTCATTGATCTGGCGTTTGAAGCTGGCCCTGTGGAAGGTCTGGATGCCGATCAGGTCAAGGCGTACATTCGCTTTATCGCGGATCGCCGTCTGGGACAGATTGGTCTTGACCCGATTTATGGTGGTCTTGAGCGGAACCCGCTGCCGTGGGTGGACGACATGCTAAATGCGGTCGAACATACGAACTTCTTCGAGAACCGGGCGACGGAATATAGCCGGGCTTCGACGGCTGGAACCTGGGAAGAGGCGTTCGAAACAGACGTTTTCGGCTGATGGCTGTTTTGTGACAGCTTTCAGACCATGAGTCATAAAAGTTTCTGGTTGCTGCCTTTTTCAAAAAGCTTCGCCAAAAACATTTTATGATTTGCAGGGCATTCATACCCGCAAACTTTGAAACAGTGCGGACAGCATTGCGCATATGGATTACGGACGCAGATGTGATGATCTGGCGGAGACCGGATCAATGGTGGGTGATAGAGGAAAGATCAGTCGCAACGGACGCACGCTTGCGCGCCGTCTGTTGGCTGACGCCCATTTCGCCTGTGATTATGGAGAATTTGATGTGGCCCGTGGCCTTTTAGGTCTGGCGGAACGCGTTATGAACCGGCGTAATGAGCAGCAGGGTGCATCGGGACGTCGGTTGCTGGAGCAACTGGTTCTGGGGTTTGAGCGGGTCTGGGAATTGGAGCATCGTGCATTGGAAATGCCGTCTCCGCTGGATCAGGTGCGCTTCGAAAGTCTTCGGGAGATGTTGCTGCAACCCGGATCAGATCAGACCTGTTCTGATATTTCCTGAATGGAAATGGACCGGTTTTTGATCTGAAGTCATAGTGAAAGTTTTTGGGGGGCACCCTTTTTAAAAAGCTTCACCAAAAACTCTCTCAGTTTTCAGCAAGAGTCTCTTCTTCCATCCCGGCGTCTTCGGCTCCAAGCTGAATGGGCGTCGGAGGGACGATTGAACGGCGGTTGAAAAAGCAGTACACTGTCGGGATCAGCGAACAGAGCGACAGCAACAGCGGCCCTACGATAAAGGCAGCACCAGCCCCGTATAATCCGAAATTCTGGGTCATATAGACCAGTGCTGCGATGTAAGCGCCTGTGCCGACGATATGGGAATAAAACAACGCCTTCGGGCGGCCCGCCATATAGAGCAAAGATTCCATCGGGAAGGCGCTGAGGGTGATGACCAGAGCAGGGGCCATCATGATGAGAAGACTGGCTGACTCCCGATATTTCTTGCCGAAAAGCGAGACGACAGGATGGCCAAGCAGCATGATCGCCAGAGCGACAGCCAGCCCGATACATCCGGCCAGAAATCCGGTCTTCAGCGCCAGCTTCCAGGGGCGTGTCGTGTGCGGATCAAGCCGCATGATTTCCGGATAAAACCCTTTTTCCATCAGTGTGGCGGGCTTGGTCGCGGAATTGATCACCGATGTGGCGATCTTGTAGATTCCGACAGCCGCCGGTCCCAACATGCCACCGACAATCACATTACTGATCGGCTCCTTGCCGACGGCCAACGTGGTGTTCAGGTTGGTGGTCCAGATGAAGCTCCAAACTTTCGGTAGTTTGCGCGGAGCGGCAAAAAGGCTCGGGCGCAGGGCATCAAGCATTCTGTGACGGTCAAGCACAACAACAGCCATGCCCCACAGGACAAGATCACCGGCAATGTCCGCGATATACCACGACAGCAGATAGGCGGGCATGCCCAACCCGGAAATCCAAGCCAGAACAGCACCCAGCGAACGTATCAGCGGTGTGACGATCTGCTGAATGCTGAGCAGGTCAAAGCGATCCAGCAGGCGCAACGCTCCGGCGGGAGTGGCGCAGGACATGGTGGGGATCAGCGTGCAATAGGCGATGGCGAGCGGAATATGCTCCTGCTTCACGCCAAATTTCGTGCCGAAAAAGAACAGGGCCAACATGGCGCCGATCATGCCGATCACACCTGTGACGGCGTCAATCGCACAGGCAAACCGGATGGCGAGACGCGCGGGCAGGGTGTCGCCACGGGTCAGGGCCGGTGCGCCATAACGGATGATCATCTGCCAGCTCTGGGATTTCGTCAGGGCAGACGCACCCAGCGCGTAGGCGTGAATCAACATCACCGTGCCAAACAACTCGGCGCTCAGGCCGCGTCCTGTGCAGACCAGCCCCAGAAGTCCGATAATGCCGCCAAGCAGTTTGGTGGAAGCAAGTTGTCCTGCTTTTTTGACGACGGACCGTAATATCCCGTCATTAAACCAGTTTTTCACAGCCAATGATCCGAACGATATCCTGCTTCATTCTGAACCGGGCGCGCTGTAAACCCGGCATTGCCGTGCTTCATGACGGGTGAAGATCGCAGACGGTAACCAGCCAGGCTACGCAAGAAACGCTCTGCGCCGCCTACCGTGTCGTTCAGGAGGTTCCAAGAATAACGGGACAACATAGCCGCATCACTTCTTTCTTAACCTGCTCATAGGGCGAGCGAGCGTCAATCGTCACGATCGGTGCGCCTCCAAAGGTCAGTTTCTGTGTGGTGGCCGCTTTTGCGATGAGCGTCGCCAGATCATGATCCGGTTTCCGGTTGAGGGCCGTTTGCGGGTCGACATCCAGCCTGATCACAAGGTTCGGTTTAATGGTGGTCATCTTCTGGTAGAGCCGCAGTTCACTCCGGGCGAGCGCCGCGACAAGACGGTTGCCGGGACGACCGGCGGACAGGCCGGGACCATCATGGAATGCTGGAATCTCGGTCTGGGGATAACGGTCTGTGATAACAGCGATACCGTGCTTCCGGGTATTCTGCATTTTCAGAAAACGACGATAACGGAGCAGTGAGAATCCGTACACGACGAGAGCGGTCACCAGACCGGGAATCTTCTCGCCTTTGGAGCGGGTCTTCCTGGCCTTGCCGGTCAGCAGTTTCTCCAGAGCCGGTCCGATCAGCGGAATGGTGCCGATCCTGCGGCCCAGATCACCAGAGCCCAGACCGAGATAGAAGGTCCGGGTAGGGCGGATCTGATTAAGCTGGGCTGAGATTTCACTGGAAATGGCAGTTTTGCCTGCGCCGTCACAGCCAATCAGGGCCACGAGCGGAGCGAGCGACGCTTTCTGGGCGCGGACTGGCCGTGGGGCAGTATAAGGCTGCGAACCGTTGTTGGTCTGGCTCATAATGCTGTCTGTCCATCCGAGGCATGCGCCCGATGCCGGATAAGAGCTTCCGTGATGGCGTTTTTGGCCTTTTCCAGCACGACATTCAGCGGTTCTGTCGCATCCAGATCCAGAATGGGCGCACCGTTGAAGCTCAATTTTGGAACATCCGCAATCTTGCGTTCAAGCGAGGTGAGGCGGTGGTCGGGCTTCCGGGATACGGCTGTCTCAAGATCGACATTCAGACGGATCACCAGATCCGGAACGGTGCTTGCCATCCAGTCATAGAGGCCCCGTTCCTGTATCGTCAGGAACTGCACGACAGCACTGTTGCGTGGAGAAAAGGTCAGGCTCGGTCCGTCCATCGGTCCCGGTACGGCGACTTGCGGATAGCGGTCCGTCAGAATGCAGACACCCTGCCGGTGCAGTCTGAGCATACGGCGGAAGCGGATGACGCGGCGCATGGAGAGCGCGAACATGACCAGAGCCGGGAAGAACCTGATCCTGCGATTCTGGCGGGCGCTACTGGTGACCTTGATGATTCTGCGGTCTGCTCTCTTGCCCACGAACGGCAGCCGGGCGATCGCCCGGCCCAGTTCTCCGCTCTGTTTTCCAAGATGGCAGAGAGCGGTCGGCTGCGTCTCACGCATCCATGCCAGCAACGCCGTGCCAACAGTCGATTTCCCGCTGCCGTCCGAACCGACGACAGCGATGATGGGGCCTGAGATAGCCATAAGAGAGCAGTACGTCCTTTGATGCGGCTCAGGATGAACGGCACTGCCTGTCATCAATTATAGACAGGGCCGTAACAGAAAAAGATCAGCCGTCATCTGTCGCTGTATGGGGGCTGTTCTGACGGACGTGACGGCCAGCGTAACACCGGCTCCGTTCTGCCGTCAGTTGGAGGTGTGTCGCCTGTCCGGGTCGGAGGTGGTGACTGCCGTGAGAAGACGGGTTCCTCGGGACGACCCGCATTGTGCCAGGGCATCCGTCCTGCTGATCGGTCGACTGGCGGGACAGCGGGAGCTTCCCGTTCCACACGGGTCGCACGGAGTTCCGGCGGATGTGGTGGACCGGGTTCGTAGGCGTCGGAAGCGCGGAGGGGGGAGAGTGAGCCAGAGGACGGGGCTGTCCGCTCCCGCCGCATGGAAAAAGGTTTTTCCACGGGTGCGGGAGTGTCGTCGGCAAGATTGTCCGGAGGCGTGACAGGGGCTGCTTCCTGAGTGGGACGCACAACATCCGGAGGCAGGAGTGGCGAGGGAGCGATGCCGGTGGTGCGGCCGCGTGGAGCGGACGTTGGCTGGAATTCCGGAGCAGGTGGAGTTGCCACCACAGGCGGAATCCACTCTTCCTGTGGTGCCGAAGCCTCCGGCTTCCTGCGCGCTGCCGTCTGCTCCGGAACGAGCGCGCCGACACGCATGGTCAGGACCCGGAGATCGGCTCTCGCATCCTCAAGCTGCAATGCGATTTCAGACAGCCGTCCTTTCACACCGTAAACGGCGAAAGGCATCAGCAGAAACGCTACGATGACAATGATTCCAAGACCGAGCAGCAGAACCTGCGCCCAGAGTGGCATCCAGTCGGGAATAGCAAGAGACATTGTCAGACAAACGCTCCGGAAGACATTTCTGGCGTCCCTTTACGTCAGAACGCCGGACTTTGCATCATCGCGTAATTTGGTCGGAAACGCCAAGATTAAGATGCGTGTCACCATGCAACCAGAAGCACGTCGCGAAGGCGACGTGGTGCTGTCCGGGAAGAACGTTTGAGTGGGCTAAGCCCTGAATGCTTCAGGAGTGGATCAGCTGCCTCTGTAGGTTGAATAGGCAAACGGCGCGACCAGAAGAGGCACGTGATAATGGCTGCCCGTCTTGCCTTCGCGAGGGGCGGCAATCCCGAAGATGATCGGCACTGTATCGAGAAATGGCGGCTCACTCAGCGCAACACCTTCCCGGCGGAAATACGGGGCGACCGCAAATTCCAGCCGGTATGAGCCGGGCTCCAGCTCACCGAGCGATTTCAGTTCTGGGCAGCGCCCGTCCTCGTTGGTGACGCCTGCGAACAGGATGGTCTCACCCCGCCAGAGCGTGACCGACATGCCGGCGGCAGGCCGACCACTGACCTGATCCAGAACGTGGGTTGAAAGACTGCTCATGCTTTCGTCTCCAGTGTCTTCAGAACATCGCGGCAGCGTATGGCGGCGATCTTGTCGATTTCCGCCAGTGCGGCCCGGCGCTCTTCGTCGGCAGTGTTGCGCGTCCGACGCTCCATCTCATTGAGAATATGGTCCTTCTCGCTGAGCCGGACGCAGATGATGAAGGGCATGTCGAATTTTGCCCGATAGGCTTCATTGCTCGCCGTGAAGCGGGCATGCTCGGCGGGTGTCAGGCGATCAAGCCCTGCGGAAGACTGCTCGTTCTGCGAGGCCGCGGTCAGTGTGTCATCCACCCCGACCTTACGCGCCAGTTCGGGGTGCTCACGGATCAGCAGCATCTGGGTGTCAGACGGCGCTTTGGCAACCACGTCACGAAAGGCGGCAAGCAGCGCCTCCTCATCCTGAAAAGGCCGCGCCTTCCATGCTTGCTGCGCGATCCAGGGCGAATGTTCGTAGAGCGCACCGAACAACTTGGTGAAGTCGTCCTGATTCAACGCATTGATATGGGCGAAGACAGTGTTCATTCCGGAAAGACCTTGAGCCAGTGGCGGGCGATGTCGATGCGCCGCGCGACCCAGACCCGGTCATGCTGCCTCACATGGTCAAGGAACCGCGCCACGGCCCGTGCCCGTCCCGGTCGTCCGGCAATGCGGCAATGAAGCCCGACGGACATCATCCGGGGGTGAGTGGCTCCTTCCTCCCACAGCTGATCGAATGTATCGCGCAGATAGCGGAAGAACTCCTCGCCCTCTGAAAAACCGTTATACGCCACGATCTTCATGTCGTTCACGTCGAGCGTGTAAGGCACGATCAACTGCGGCTTTCCCGTTACGGATTCCCATGTGTGGTCATAATAGGGGAGATCGTCGGCGTAGGAATCGGCATCGTAGACAAAACCGCCTTCTTCGGCGATCAGCCGCGCCGTGTTCGGGCTGGTGCGGCCCTGATACCAGCCCAGCGGACGCTTGCCGGTCAGCGCCTGCTGGAGCGCAATCGCACGCTGGATATGGTGACGCTCGGTCTCTTCAGGCACGTCCTGATAATCAATCCACCGCAGACCGTGCGAGGCGATTTCCCAGTCCGCCTTCATCATGGCGAACACGGCTTCCGGATTGCGCGCCATCGCCTCGGCGACGCCAAAGACCGTGACCGGCAGCTCGCGTTCCGTGAACAGACGATGCAGACGCCAGAATCCGGCGCGGGAGCCGTATTCGTAGAGGCTCTCCATCGCCATCGCCCGGGCATCGGGAATGGAGCGTGCGCCGACCATTTCGGAGAGAAACGCCTCCGACCCGGCGTCACCATGCAGGACGGAGTTTTCAGCCCCCTCCTCGTAATTGATGACGAACTGCACGGCCACACGGGCCTTGCCGGGCCATTCCGGGTCCGGCGGGTTCGCGCCGTAACCCACCATGTCGCGGGGATAAGTGCTCATGCGTCGTGCGCTTTCAGGGCATCCGGAAGCACCTTGTTCCATGCGATCAGCGCGGCATCCACGCCAGCACCACGCGGGGTGGCGTAGCCTTCCGCGGCCAGAACGCTTTCCAGTGCGCCGAGCGTCAGGAGCACCTTGTGCTTCATGGCGTTGTAGCCCATTGCGCCAATCCGCCAGATCTTGCCAGCCAGCGGCCCGAACGCCGTGCCGATCTCGATCTCGAAATCCTCGCGCATCCGGCGACGTACCGCCTCACCATTCACCCCATCCGGAATCCACACGCCGGTCACGTTCGTCATGCGGTATTCATCGTGCCCGAACACTTTCAGCCCCAGAGCCCGAAGTCCCGCTGTCATGGCGGCTCCGGCAGCACGGTGACGATCGAAGCGGTTTTTCAGACCCTCTTCCAGCATCACCCGCCCGCACTCACGTGCGCCATAGAGCATGGTCGTTGCTTCGGTATGGTGGTTCAGACGCTTCTCCGACCAGTAATCCATGACCATGGCCAGATCGAAGTAGTTGGAGCTGATCCGCGCCCCATAACCATCATCGGCATCCGCGCCGCGAATGCCTTTTTCCACGTGACGACGGCTGAAGATATGCTCGGCAGCGCGGTCGGAAATCGTGATGGGTGAGGAGCCCGGCGGCCCTCCCATGCACTTCTGAAGCCCTGCCGTGACGATATCCAGACCGCAGCCGTCCACATCCACCGGCATGCCGCCGAGGGTGGCGGTCGCATCGACATAGGACAGCACGTCATATTTGCGGCAGAGTTCGCCCAGACCTTCAAGCGGCTGTGCCGTTGTCGTGGAGGTGTCGCCGTGAATACAGGCGAAGACGCGCGGCTTGTGTGCCTTGAAGGCGGCCTCGATGGCGTCCAGAGAAGCGACTTCGCCCCATTCCAGATCAATCGTGCGAATGTCCGCCCCGATCCGCTCCGCGATTTCAGATAGCAGGAGGCCGAACCGCCCGGCACGCACGATCAGCACCGTCATGCCGGGTTCCAGCAGCGACACCAGCGCCGCCTCGATACCCGCGCGCGCCGTGCCGTCGATCAGGAACGTCCAGCGGTTCCGCGTCATGAACACTTCCCGATAGAGTTCCATCGTCTCGTTCATGTAGGTCGTCATCTCGGGATCGAATTGCCCAAGCATGTCCGCGCTCATCGCCCGCAGCACACGCGGATGCACATTGACCGGTCCCGGTCCCATCAACAGACGCTGCGGCGGATCGATCTGGCCGAAAACTGGCACGGTCATGCGGAATGTCTCCCTTGGGTCTTGCTGCAATCGTCGGCGAAGAGGCGGACAAAGCGGGTCAGCGCGATAACGGCCTCGCCTACGTCGGCGGGCAGCACGGCTTCCGCCGGGTTGTGACTGATGCCTTTCTCGCAGCGGATGAACAGCATCGCCATCGGCGCCAGTCGCGACATGATCATCGCGTCATGCCCCGCGCCGCTCACCAATACGCGTGCAGGCTCGCCGGTCACGTCCTGAACGGCTGTTTCCATCAGCGTCATGAGATGCGGATCACAGGGGGAGGGATCGAGATTTTCACGGGGGATGATCTCGATCTCGACGCCACGGCGTTCGGCAATCTCTTTCAGGGCGGCAAGAAACACGTCCACGGTCCTGTCGCGTGTCGTGTTGGTTCCGGCGCGGACGTCGATGGTGAAAGTGACGTCACCCGGCACGACATTCGCCACGCCCGGCCATGTGCGCAACAGACCGACAGTGGCCACAAGCCCGTCGCGATCCCCGCCCGCCACACCGATGCGCTCGATGGCCAGAACCATTTCCGCCGCCGCCGTCAGCGCATCCTGCCGAAGTGACATCGCCATGGTGCCGGCATGACCCGCCATGCCATGCACCCTGATCTCGAAACGCCTTTGCGCCGCAATGCCGCTCACCACGCCGAGCGCCCGTCCTTCGGCTTCCAGCACCGGCCCCTGCTCGATATGTGCCTCGACATAGGCCAGAACGCTGTCTTTTGGACGCCTGGCGGCCGCCATACCGCGCGGCGTCAGTCCCACGCGCGCCAGAGCCTGTTCGACCGTGAGGCCGGTGCCATCACGGAGCCCGGCAAAAGCAGCGACAGGGTCATCCTCTTCCAGAACACCGGCGATGGAGCGGGTGGTCAGCATGGTGATGGGAAAGCGTGAGCCTTCCTCATCGCCGAAACCGACAATCTCGATGGCGAAGGGAAAGCGTTCGCCTCTTTCATGAAATCCGGCGACCACTTCCAGCGCCGCGATGACGCCGAGCATCCCGTCATAGCGCCCGCCATCCCGCACCGAGTCCAGATGCGAGCCGAACAACAGAGCGGGCGCGTCCAGCGTTGTGCCTTCATAACGACCGATCAGGTTGGTGGCGGCGTCCTGCCTTACCGTCATGCCCGCCTGACGCATCCAGTTCGAAATGGCTTCCACCGTGGCAATGAACCCCGGACCAAGCCACGGGCGATAGAGCAGATCAATTTCATCGCTGAAAGGGGAAACGCCGAGCACATCACATCGGGCGACGGCGCGTTCGCCAGCCGCCGCGCCAGAGTCCGTGCCGGTGTCCGTCATGGTCCTCACCATGCCGCGACCCCTCCGTCGCTGCGTGGATCGGTCGCCCCTTCAATCACACCATCCGGATGGCGGACCAGCGCTCCGGCATGTCCCATCATGGACGTGAAAGGCGCGACCCGCTCGATGGCGTGTCCCGCTGCGCCCAGTTGTGCGATCAGAGCCGGGTCGAACCGGTCCTCATATTTCAGGGTCACGCTTTCCTGTCCCCATGTGCGTCCAAGCAGCCAGCGCGGCGCGGTGACAGCGGCCTGAAGACCCATGCCGTAACGGGCATAGCGCGAGAACACGGCGGCCTGCGTCTGTGGCTGTCCTTCGCCGCCCATCGTGCCGTAGACCATCACGCGTCCATCATCGAAGCGGGCTGCGGCCGGGTTCAGGGTGTGGAACGGCTTGCGACCGGGCCGGAGCGCGTTCCAACCATCCTCTTCAAGACGGAAACTGGCCCCACGATTCTGCCAGACGATGCCGGTCTGCGGCAGCACGACGCCGGAGCCGAACTCGAAATAGGTGCTCTGGATCATGCTCACGCCGACACCGTTCGCATCGACCGCGCCCATCCACACGGTATCGCCCGCCTGCGATGGGTGCGGCCACGGTGCGGCACGCTGCGGATCAATGGCCGCGGCCATGGCATCCAGTGCTGCCGGATCATCCAGAAGATGCTGCGCTTCGACCGTCATATAGGCCGGGTCGCCCACATGCGTGTCGCGGTAACGGAACGCCTGCTTGGTCGCTTCGATCAGTCCGTGAATATGCGCGAAACTCTCACCTTCAACGGCTTTCAGCCTGTCGAAAAGTGCGAGAATGAGCAGGGATGCAACGCCCTGTGTCGGCGGGGCCATGTTGTAGAGCGTCGCGCCCTTGATAGGCACGGAGAGCGGAGCACGGACCTGCGCCCGGTGCGTTGCGAGATCCTCGGCACTGACCGGACTGCCCGCGCTGGCAAGATCGGCAGCGATACGGCGCGCGACGGAGCCGGTATAGAAATCCTGAAGTCCGGACGCAGCCAGTTCGCGGAGGGTCGCGCCGAGGGCCGGATTGCGCAGAATATCGCCTTCTTTCAGCGGACGGCCTTCGGGTTCAAAGATAGCGGCGTAGCCCGATACAGGTGCGAGTTCGGCAGATTTCTCACGGGCCAGCGCGGCTCCGCCCGCCGTGACGGGAACACCGGCTTCGGCATGGTGAATGGCTTCGGCAAGAATCTGTTGCAGCGGCAGCACCGACCCGTTGGCTTTTTCCGCCAGTTCCAGCGCCTTCGCCCAGCCCGACAGGGTGCCTGCAACCGTATTGGCGGCCAGCGCCCCACGCCACGGCACGGTCTTGTGACCCGCCTTGCGATACAGATCCAGATCGGCGGCCGCGGCGGCGGCTCCGCAGGCGTCAATGGTTTCGGTACGTCCATCGGGCCATGTGATGAGCCAGAAGGCGTCGCCGCCGATGGAAGTCATATGAGGATAGACGACGGCGAGGGCCGCGGCGGTCGCCACGACGGCCTCAAGAGCCGAGCCGCCATCACGAAGAATGGCAAGGCCTGCCTGTGACGCCAGATGGTGCGGTGCGGTAACCATGCCGCGCAATGAACGGGCCGTGTGCAGCATCCTGCAGCCACCTTTCCTGCTATCTGTGGATCAGTTTTTCGTAGGACCAGATGTAACTTGAAAAACCTCTTTTTGCCAGTTGTCGTCCGGGATTCCGAACATGCAGAAAGCGGCAAGTCTGCCTTTTCATTGCAGTCACACCGGAACAGGCAGTTTTTTTCGACGCCGAAACGTTTTTGCCGTTATTCCGGTATCGGCTGATACGACAATCGCCCTAACCAGAGGCTCAGTCCTTGTCGTGCCCCCAGTAGGTCACGTCCATACCGTTTCTTTCGCACTCCCGGGAGATACGAAGCCCGGAGGTGGCTTCAAAAACGCGACAGATGACATAGGCGGGCACAGCAGACAGCAGAATCACTGTGATGATGCCGATCAACTGAAATAGCGGCGTGATATGGGCGTGATCGAGCGCATAGGGCGCAGGCAGATCGGTAAAACCGCCGGTTCCAGTCCCCCAGTGCAGGAAACCACCAGCCAGTGAACCGACGATGCCGGGGCCAAAGGCAAGCGGCGCCACTTTCGGCTCATCAATGTGCAGATGCACGAGCACGCGGGACACGACCACGGCAAGGATCGGACCGATCACGCCGAAGGCAAGGCTTTCCATAGAACCGGCAACATCAAAAACGGTGCCGGTCATGACGGCTCCGGCGATGGGACCGAAAAACACCCAGACCGGCTCTTTCAGAAGCGCCGCCAGAGCGGCCCCGCTGACACCACCGCCCAGCAGGGCAAGGAACACGTTTTTCAGCACGATACCCAGTCCGGTCGGGACCATGGTGATGCCGTAAACAGTCTTCCCCGGTGTGATCCAAGTCGAACCAAGGGCGATGAGCGGGATCGCCATGAAAACGAACAGCGCCCCTGAAGCAATATTGCCGTAATTGCTTGGTTTCGGCTGCACCCCTTCAGGGTCGGGAGTAAACACACCGGCTCGCGGTCCCATTCGCCATGCCGTTACCAGCGTCCATGTGCCGGTAAAGACGTAAAGCGCGACGGCTCCTTCAAAATCATGCAGACCATTATTGGTGAGAGGCGAAAGCGGACCCCATGTCAGATATGCTGCGAGCGGGCAGAAGATGAGGCCTGTTGCAAGCGACATGACATAGAGCGGCGCACTGCGTATCCGCTCCACCGTTCCGCTGTGAATGAGGGCGACGGTCGCCATGGCGAAGGTCACGAAGAAGACCGAGAAGACCTGCTGCGTATCGGCGCCGGGAACCAGTTTCGGATCCTGCGCCAAAGCGGGCGTACTCATGGCGGCACTTCCGGGCCACCAGTCAATAAAGGCCTGCAGGAACGGATGTGGCGTGCCGAATGCGGTATAGAACTGCCACTGCCAGATGGCGTCCCCCACAAAAAACGTGGCGAGACCACCGATCATGCAGGTGGTTATTTTCTGCACCCAGCAATGCAGAACATTGTTTTTTCGGACCAGACCGGCATCGACCAGACCAAGGCCGATCAGCACCAGGATCACACTGACGGCGCTGACGACATAGATGAATGCGGACAGAATATTGGCCGTCGAAACCTGTTCAGGAAACATGGGTGAACCTTTATGAAGCGCCGGACTGTCCGGATATGGAGCTTTCTGTAACGTAAAGGCTCTATGCGCAACGGGTAACCGTCAGGCGCAAGCGTCGCTGGACCGGATGTGTTCCAAAGGTCAGGCTACATGAAGGACACACTCATTTCTTCAGAAAAACGTCGAGCTTACGATCGACATCCGCAAGAAGAGCGTCATCTCCGTTCTTATCAAGCGCCGTCAGGGAGCGTTTCATCGCCTGAAGAATATCCGGTGTGACATCCTTGTCCTGAACGGCCTTCCGCCACCATGCGAGGGCTTCCTCGACAAGGTCCGCTTCAGCCAGCGCCGTCGCGTAATTGTGCTGTCCGCGATAGTCGCCCTGTTCCGCCGAGCGCCTGTACCAGGCCAGCGCTGCCTGTCGGTCCTGCGGCACTTCCCAGCCTTCTTCAAGAAAGCGGGCATAGAGGTTCATGGATTTGGCGTGACCCTTGTGGGCGGCTTCCCGGAACAGGGTGAATGCCCGTGGGCGGTCTGCGGGCATACCAAGCCCCCTCAGAGCGAGGATACCCAGATTGTAACGCCCCCATTCATCGCCGAGAGACGCGGCTTTTTCGTAATGAACAGCCGCCTGAGCCAGATCTTTCTCCACTCCGTGACCAAAGTGATAGCAACGCCCAAGCATGTTGCTGGCCGGTCCGAAACCGGCACTGGCCGCGATTTTAAACCATCCGACGGCTGCCATCGGGTCGCTCTGCATGAAAGTGCTGCTGAGAAGAGCCTGTCCCCACTGCGTCTGGGCGAGAGGGTCGCCTTTCAGGGCTTCAAGACGGATCTGTTCAATATGGGCCGGAAGAGAGGGGCGCTCGGCAGGACGTTTCCCCGGAAGCAGGCGGGAGATCATGATAGGACTCTTGTTGCAAAAGATTATCAGTATCATCGCGTGCGGAATGAGGGCAAGAATTCTGGTCGTTGCTCGCTGTCTTATGAACAGGTAGCGACTGTGTCCTTGGAGAGATCTGGCGGGTTGCAATTTGTATGCGGTCGTCTGTTGGGCAATGCGGGCTCTGTCTCATTGTGCTTTTCCGAGATACCGAGCCATGGGCTTTGTAGATCAGCGAGAATAGGTTTTTGAAGATTCAGTCAGGATGATTTTAGAGCAGGATAGTCGGTGTCTGCTTTGCGAGGTAAACGGCATGTCCGGTTTAGGCTGTGCGAGAAAGAAAAGCGGCCATTAGTAATCGGTAGGAATAGTTGTTGGCTAATAAGGTCCATCATGACGCTGACTTCATCGCACGAATGGCGTTGCAATCGATTAATTGTTCATGAGTGCTGCCTGATGCCAGTATCTCGTTAATTAAGGCGCAGCACTCTGTGTTTCCTGGAGTCAGAAGAGCACGAAACGATGCAATACGAAAAAGTCCCCATAACATTCCGGCAACGATAAAAACCGGCGATATTTTCAGTTTCACGTTGCTTCTTGGATGATTTTTGTTCCCTTGACGTTGGATCATACTGAAATTAGGGTCAGCCATCTTGTGATGGGAACGAATTGCCGTGCCATTGAGAAAGACCATGACAAGGGTCTGGTCCCCATCCTTGGCCTATGCAAAGAGGCGCTGCCATACACACAGCTTTCCCTTTTGGATGGTGCCAGAAAATCGCCCGTCTAAGGTTCTTCGGTGGGGCTTTGCGCTACCTCGATCAGAAAAGACAGACTGCATCTTGCTCATCTTACATAACTATGCAGCCTTATTGTCATGCCGTTTTCACATCAGCTTCGTAACTATCAGCGATCATTAAATTTCAAAAAAG